>DASRXR010000998.1:0-8674 GCA_035687405.1 Polyangiales bacterium | reverse complement strand
ACGCCGACCGACGCCTTCGCGCGGTTCACGCGCGGCATGATCTCGATCGCTTCACCTCGATAACGCCGGCTCGGATAGGCGTCGAGCACGATCTCGCAAGGCGAGCCAATCTTCACCAAGTGCAAGCGGCCTTCGGGCACGTCCGTCTCGACGACGAGCGTGTTGAAATCCGCGAGCTCGATCGTGCCGGTGTTGACCGTGCCGATGCCGAAGTCGTTGCCGAGGACCTCGCCGACTTCCGGCGGCTTATTGAGCACCGTGCCGGAGATCGGCGCGCTGATCGTCATGTGATCGAGGTTGACCTTGAGCGATGCGATCTCGGCGTCGGCTGCGGCAACTTCTGCTTCCGATGCTTTGACCTGCTCCACCAGCGACAAGACGCGTGCTTCCAGATCATCCGAAACCGCTTGTGGCGCCGCACCGCGCGCGACGAGCGCCTTCTGCCGCGCCGCCTGCGTCTTGACCTCGTTGACGCCCGCTTTCGCTGCGACCGCGCGCGCGCGACCTGCCGCGACGCGCATGCGTGCGGTTTGAATCGCAGTCAGCTGATCGCGCGTCTCGAGCTCGATCATCACGGCGCCGGCCTCGACGCGATCGCCCTCTTTCACGAACAGCTTCGCGACGCGTCCAGGAATGCGCGCACCAACTTGGGACCGCACTTGTGGAACCACGTAGCCGCTCGAGCTCAGCTCGATCGAAGCCTGCGAAGGCGACACGAGCGAGATCTCCGTGATCGCGACGGTGGTCTTGAACATCTGCGCTTCGAGGTACGGTTTTCCGACCACGTAAGCGGCGACCGCGAGGCCGATCAGAACGAGGACCCCAAGGATGGCGCGCAGCGGGCCGCCTTGCCGGGGTTTCACCTCGCGGTCGATCTTGAGCGACGCGAGGTCCGAGGAGAGCGTATTCGACATGGTTGAGAACTCGGGGCATACACCGCTCACGCGCGTGGGCGTAGGCGAGTCGGTGGGGTCTGTAAATCAGTGCGATCTGCCGGTCCCGGCCGCGTCCGAGTCCTTCGAACTCGCCCGCTTTATGAAGCCAATTCGCGGACCTGGCAACCGGCCTCGAGGACAACTGAAGGCCGCAAGCCGCCGTCCTAAACTGGCTGCTGCCATCAGCGGCACAGCTTGGAACGGAACCCGAACCAGCGCCACGTTCTGGAATGATTTCAGTAAACTACCGGAATGTCGGGTGTGAATACCGGCAGCTCAGCTCCCGTTCGGCGACGCGCCTTCGTGCGCCGGGCGAGTATGTGCTCACCGCGAATCTTTAGTGCGGGAGTAGCGCCCAGAGGCGGGCTGCGTAGAGGCCGACCGCCGTCACCACCGCTAGCGCTAGAAACATGCAGGGCACGAGCAGCGCGACGGTCGCGCCGGCGATCACGGTCGCGCGCCGCCGTGAGACCCCGTAGTGCTCGACTGCAGCGACATCGAAACACGTGAAGTAGAAGTAGACCTGGATCAATGTGCCGGTCACGAGCGCCGCGAGCTCCACGAACGGAGTGAGCGTGGATGCGAGCGTGATCGCGGCGTTGTAGAGCAGAAACGCCGACCCGTAGCCGGCCGTTTTAGCAGCGACGCTGGGAGCGGCACCGCCCCCGAAGACGCGCGCGAGCAAGTGAAACCCTACGCCCGTGACGATCACGATCACGTACGTGCGCGCGACGTGCTCCACGAAACGCGAGGTCCCGTAGATACCGAGCGCGCGCAACGTCGGAACGTCGCGCCAGTCCACGTGAAGTTGCGCGATCTCCGTGAACAGCGAGCAGACCGCGAGGCAGACTGCCACCCACGTACAAAAGCCGAGCGCGCGCCAGATTCCGCCCCGCGGCAAGTTTGCGAACAGCGTTGGCGCATCCAGCATGACGTCGCGCGCGCTGCGAATGAATCGCAGCGGATTCCACATCGACCCGCTCTCCCAAGCGAGCGGGTAGTGGAGGCCGCCGCGCGATTGGCAGGGGGCGCAGACCGAAACGCCCCAGGGCGCATCCACTGCGCACTCGCTGCAGGCGTAGTCCCCGCACCGCTCACAGGTGAGCGAGGCGCGGCGGGCAGGATGGGTCGCGCAGACGATCGTTTCCAACGAAAGATCCGAGCAAAGCGGTGAGCAGCCGCGAGCGTGACACGTCGATGCCACGCTTGAAAAACAGACACTGCACCCGTTTCGCCCACGCGCAACCCCAATCCCGCACAGTGATTGCTCATGCGAGCACCTCAACATTTGCTGAGTGCGGCGCTCGTCTGGTACTTGGAAGGCCCACTCTTTCTCGAGGTTCGCTTCGCTCCATGGGCAATCGATTGCCACCCGGCCCCCATCGGCTGTCGCTGCTCGGGACCTTGCATCAGCTCAACCGGAAGCCGCTGCAATTCATCAACGACATGGCTGCGTACGGGGACCTCTCGTACGTGCGCATTGGACCGACGCGCACGTACTTCGTGAATCACCCGGCGATGATCGAGGAAGTGCTGATGGGCCGGTATCGCGACGTCGTGAAAGACGTCGCGACGCGCTCGCTCAGGCCGTTGATCGGCTCGGGGTTGCTCACCTCCGACGGCGAGCCCTGGCGGAAGCACCGCCGCTTGGCTGCGCCGCCGCTGCAACCGAAGCGCATCGCCAGCTACGTCGACACGATGGTGGAGTGCACGCAGCGGATGGCTGCAAGCTTTCGAGACTGCGAAGTGCGTGAGATCACCGTCGACATGAGCCGGCTCACGCTCGACATCGTCGGCAAGACGCTGCTCGGGTTTGATCCGCGTCGTGAAGCCGATCGAATCACGACGATTCTCGACAACACGATGCACAACTTCGACCTCGAGATGCGCACGCCGCTCGGCATGTTGCCCGCGCACGTGATGACGCCGTCGCGTCGCAAAGTGCGCGAAGGCAGGCAGGAGCTCGAAGCCATGCTGCTTCGTATCATCGGGCGTTGCCGGCGCGGCGATCCCGACGCGTCCGATCACTTGCTTGGGCGGCTCGTGCACGCGCGCGACGAGGACGGCGAGGCGTTGAGCGATCGCCAGCTGATCGACGAGGCGCTCACGATGCTTCTCGCTGGTCACGAGACGACGGCGCTGGCGCTGACGTACGCGCTCTACTTGCTGTCGGAGCATCCCGCCGCGCTCGCAAAAGCTCGGGCCGAGGTCGACCAAGAGTTGGGCCAATCGAGCGCGACCCTGACGCACGTTCCGCGCTTGCGATACATCGATGCGATCATTCGCGAGACACTGCGTCTGTATCCACCGGCATACGCGATCGGGCGCGAAGTCGTGCAACCGATCGAGCTCGGCGGCTACGAAATTCCAAAGCGCGCACAGCTGTTTCTCAGCCAATGCGTCGTGCAGCGCGACCCGCGTTGGTTTCGCGAGCCGGTCGCGTTCAAGCCCGAGCGCTGGTTGGAGCCCTCCATTTCGGAGCTACCGCGGTTCGCCTACTTCCCCTTTGGCGGCGGGCCGCGCGTGTGCATCGGCAATCACTTCGCGATGCTCGAAGGTACGCTTGCGCTCGCCACGCTTCTGCAATCGGTTGAGCTACAAACCGTGCCCGGCTTCGTGTTTGACTTGGAGCCCTCCGTGACGCTCAGGCCCAAGAACGGCATGCGCATGCTCGTGCGGCGGCGCCGCGCTGCGTCACCGGCGTCGGTTCTATCCGCCGCATGAAAACGGTTTCTTCTGCGTACGGGGTTTCACTTGAGCGTTGTCGTGATCCCGCGTAAGAACCCGCTCGAGGAAGTCGGTCCGAGACGAGTCCAGGCATGAACGCCCTACCGTGGATCGGCTTTGTTGCGTTGGTTTTGCTGCTGCTGGCCCTCGATCTCGGGGTGCTGAATCGGCGGCCTCACGCCGTCACGACCGCGCAGGCGCTGCGCTCTACGGCGCTCTGGGTGTCGCTCGCGCTCGCTTTCAACGTGTGTGTGTATTTTATGTACGAACACGAGCTGTTCGGCATAGGCACACGTTTCGGGCAGCCGCAGTCCGGGGCGCAGGCCGCCCTCCAGTTCTTGACCGCCTACGTCGTGGAGGAGTCGCTCAGCGTCGATAACCTCTTCGTGATGGCGATGATTTTCCGCTATTTCGCGGTACCCACTGCGTACCAGCATCGCGTGCTGTTTCTGGGCATCTTGGGCGCGCTGGTGTTTCGTGGTGTGTTCATCGGCGCAGGGATGGCTTTCATCCATCGCTTCGAATGGGCGATCTATGTGTTTGGCGGCCTTTTGGTCCTGACTGCTGTCAAATTGTTGGTGTCGCGCGACGAGAGCCTGCAGCCCGAGAACCACATCCTCGTCCGCATCGTTCGCTACTTCTATCCGATGACGAGCGAGTATCATGGTGATCGCTTCTTCGTGCGCATCGGAGGCAAGCTGAGCGCCACGCCGCTCTGCCTCGCCCTGGTGTTGGTGGAGGGCAGCGATATCGTGTTCGCCGTAGATTCCGTGCCGGCCGTTTTCGGAGTGACTCGCGACCCGTTCATAGCGTTCACTTCGAATGTGTTCGCGATGCTGGGTCTGCGATCGTTGTATTTTGCGCTGGCCGCTGCGATGTCTTCGTTTCGCTACCTGAAGGTGAGCCTGGTGTTCATCCTGGGCTTCGTCGGCCTGAAGATGCTTCTGACGGATGTAGTTCCCATCGACACGCTGGTCTCGCTCGCGGTCATCGCGGGGTTTCTAGCGGCCGGTGTCGTGGCGTCGATGGCCTCGAAGACCACCGAGCCCGCGGAGGCACTCGCCCTCGATGGCGTGCTGCCTGACTCCGAAGGGTCGCTTGCGACGAGTCCGCCCGCCGATTCTTCGGGTCGGTTGGGCGACGGCGAGCAAGTCCGGCCCTCTGAGTCCGATTGAGCAGTATGTCCGATACCAATCTCACACCGTCTTACTCGCTCGAGATTACCCACAGCTCCGTGCCCGAAGACGTCGGCCACGCCAATCCAAAGGCCGTGGCGACGATGGCGCTCGGTGCGCTCGGCGTCGTGTACGGCGACATCGGGACCTCGCCGCTGTACACGATGCGTGAGTGTTTCGCGCACGCGGCGCCGACGGAGGCATCGATCCTCGGGGTGGTGTCGCTGATCTTTTGGTCGCTCGTGAGCGTCGTCGGGATCAAGTACCTGACGTTCGTGCTGCGCGCCGACAACCGCGGTGAAGGCGGCATTCTCGCGCTGCTCGCACTCGCGGAGCCGCATGCGCAAAATCGAAAGGTTCGCCGGTTCCTACTGCTGGTCGGGCTCGTCGGGTCTGCGCTGCTGTTTGCCGACGGCGTGATCACGCCCGCGATCTCCGTCTTGTCGGCGGTCGAAGGTTTGGAAGTCGCAACGCCGCGGCTCGCGCACACCGTGATTCCGGTGGCGATCGCGATCATCGTGATGATCTTCGTGGTTCAGCGGCGCGGCACGGGGCAACTCGGTGCACTGTTCGGGCCGGCCGTGCTCTTGTGGTTCTTGAGCATCGCCGCCGTAGGGATGCCGTGGATCTTGGAGCGCCCTCAGATCTTGCGCGCGCTCAATCCGATGCACGCGTTCATGTACTTGGCGCACGGGCCGACTGGGTACTTCGTGCTCGGCGCCGTCGTGCTGTGCGTGACGGGTGGCGAAGCCTTGTACGCGGACCTCGGGCACTTCGGTCGCACTCCGATTCGCTGGGCTTGGTACACGGTCGTGTTTCCGTGTTTGGTGATCAGCTATCTCGGGCAAGGCGCGTACCTGCTCGGGCACGCGGGCGGTCCGCTCGGCAATCCGTTCTACGAGATGGTGCCGGCGACGCTGCGTTATCCGATGGTGGCGATCGCGACGGTCGCGACCGTCGTCGCATCGCAAGCGTTGATCACCGGCGTGTTTGCGATGGTGCATCAAGCGGTCCAGCTCGGCTATTTGCCGCGTGTGACGATCGTCCACACGTCGAAAGACATGGAAGGCCGCATCTACATTCCGCAGGCGAACTTGTTGTTGATGGTGTCGTGCATCGCGCTCGTGACGGGCTTCCGGACGTCGACGGCGCTCGCATCGGCGTACGGCATCGCAGTCACCGGCACGATGGTGCTGACGAGCGTGTTGTTCTTCGCCGCGATGTACAAGCGTTGGGGTTTGCTGCCGACGGCGGCGCTCGCATCACTGTTCCTCGTGATCGACATCGCGTTTTTGGGTGCGAACATCCCGAAGGTCAGCAGCGGTGGGTGGGTGCCGATGGCGGTCGCTGCCACGTTCGTTGCGGTGATGACGAGTTGGCGGCGCGGCACCGAGGTGGTGAGCGAGCGGCTGAAGGCACTCGAAGTCCCGCTGACGATGTTTTTGACCCAAGTACACGAACGAAACATTGCGCGCGTGCCGGGCACTGCCGTGTTTCTGACGCGCGAGTCGCACGGCACGCCGCCGATGCTGGTGCACTACGTCGATCACAGTCTCGCGATTCAGGAGTATGTGATCCTGCTCACGGTGCAAATCGAGCATGTTCCGCGGATTGCGGATCCGGAGCGCATCGAGACGGAGCACGTAGGCCTCGGGTTTTACCGAGTCCGCGCGCGGTATGGGTTCATGGAATCGCCGGACCTCGGGCGCGTGCTCGACGAGTGCGAGCGGCATGGCGTGCCGATTTCTGTCGAGGAATCGACGATCTTCGTCGGTCACAGCACCGTGGTGACGACCGGCCAATCGCGGATGTGGTTGTGGCGAAAAAACCTATTCGAGTTGCTGAACCGCAACGCCCGCCCTGCCTCGACGCACTATCATTTGCCGAGTAAGCGCGTGGTCGAGATCGGCGTGCGGATCGAGATCTGACTGGTTTTGTGCGCTGTTTCGCACTGTTTCGCGCCCGCGTGGCACGGCGGGTGCTAGAGTCCGGCGCGATGGCGACCGCTCAACGTTGGAGCGCGCGATGATGGACGGCTCGGCCCTTCCCCAGCCCGGGGAGACGATCGCCGGCAAATACGTCCTCGAGCGTGTGATCGGTGAGGGCGGGATGAGCGTCGTCTACGGCTCTACGCATCGCGTGACCGGGAAGCGATTCGCGATCAAGTGGATGTTGCCGGACGAGACGCCGACGTCGAGTGACACGGCGCGGCGCTTCATTCGCGAGGCGCAGGTCGCCGGATTGTTTCAGCATCCGAACGTGGTCGAAGTCTATGACGTCGGCCAAGTCTCGGGCTCATTTTACATGGTGATGGAGTGGCTCGACGGCGAGTCGCTCGCGACGCGGCTCGAGCGGTGTGGCGCGATCACGTTTCCGGATCTGTGCGCGTATTTGATTCCGAGCATGCACGGCGTGACCGAGGCGCACTCGGCGGGGATCGTGCATCGCGATCTGAAGCCGGCGAACATCTTCTTGTGTCGCGCGATGCATCACACGCCGGAGCGGCCGAAGGTGCTCGATTTCGGCATCGCGAAGATCTCGAAGAAGATGTTCGACGTGAACTCGCTCGTGACGAAGAGCGGGGTGTTGATCGGGACGCCGCACTACTTGTCGCCGGAGCAGCTGCGAAGCCAGCCGGTGGATCATCGAACGGATGTGTATGCGTTCGGCGTGATCATGTATCAGCTGTTGAGTGGGCAGTTGCCGTTTCCCGCGGACAACTTCGGGCAGTTGGTTTTGCAGATTGCGACTGGGACGCCGATTCCTTTGCGCGAGTTGGTGCCGGGATTGCCGGTCGGAGTGCCGGAGATCGTCTCGAAGGCGATGGCGCGGGAGTCGGAGGATCGCTTTCAGGATTTGCGCGAGCTGGTTGCAGCGCTCGAAGAAGTCGCTGCCGGGCGCCTGCCGCTCGTGGCTGCAATGAGTGCCGGTAGTGCCGGTGATGGGGTCGGCGCGCAGCGGCGTTCGACGCCGGGCAGTGGGCTGACCTATCCGCCGAATGCTGCAAAGGCAGGGCCTCCGCCGTTGAGTGCCTCGGCGCCGCCGGGGGAGCGGACGCGTTCGCGCGATCCTTCGGGCTCGCGAATGGGCTCGGGCTCCGGAATGGGGTCGGGATCGCGAACGCCGTCGGGCTCCTGGTTGTCGAACTCGGTGCAGCTGTCGACGGCGGATGCAGGCGCGGAGTTGATGGAGCCGGGATCGCGCCGGCGAATGTTGGCGCTGGCGGCGCTAGCGGTGTGTGTTGGAGTCGGGTTGGCATTCGTGAGTGTGTGGATGTTGAAGCCGCAAGCGGCAGCTGAGAAGTCGGCGGATCGCGTCGCGCAGCCGGCAGCGGCGAAGGAAACGACGACGGCCGCGTCGACGACGCCAGCTGCGTCTTCGAAGCCAGCCGCCGCGGCGGTGCAAGCGCCCGCGGAACCGGGCGCAGCTCCAGCGCCGGTCGGGCGAAGTGCCACCGAGGTAGCGCAGTCCGCTTCGGCTCGCGCGGGCGGGCCGGACGAATCCGCGGCCACACCGGCAGTTCCAGCAGCGCCAGCGGCGAAGCCGAAGCGTGTGCTCAGGCCGCCTCAGCCGATCCCAGCGGCGCCCTTGCAGCCAACAGCGGCGCCGGCGCCGCCGCAGCCAGAGCCATCCAGCATACCGGCAGTGCAAGCCCCGCTCGATCGCAACCCGCTGCACATGAAGTTGCAATGAGAGGCTCGCGCTTGCTCCGCTTCAGCTCGGCGCCTCGCCCCCTTAGGTCGAGCGCGCTTCAGGCACTGCGGCTCACTTGTCTTGCGACTCTCGCTGTCTCGAGCATCAGTGGCTGCGCACCACCTCACGCCGAGGGTGTCGCCA
>DASRXR010000997.1:0-2579 GCA_035687405.1 Polyangiales bacterium | reverse complement strand
TTGCCGCGCGGTCGCCGCCGGTAGCTCAGTTCGATGATCAGCCGACGGTGCGCGAGCATGAGTGGACTGCGTCGCTGATCCCGAACGAGTTCGGACCGCGGGCCGCGGGGTGCTCGCTCATGCGCGCGATGGTCGCGAGATCCACGGGCGAGATACTACTTCAGGCGTTGGCGCGCGGTACTGTTGCCGCTCGCAGCGGCTGCGGTCCACGCGTCGCGTGCTGCTTCGCGGTTACCCGTCAGGTTCAGTGCGTCGCCGAGCAAGAGTTGGTTGACGCCGTTCGTCGGCTGTTTTGCGACGAGACGATTTGCCCAGCGCACGGCTTCGGCGCCATCTCGGCGTGCGAGGTGGACGCGTACGAGCGCAGCCATTGCGTTCGGATAGTCCGGGACGATTTTGAGCGCCTTTTGATACGAGCTTTCAGCGAGACCGAGTCGGCCTTGCTGCATGAGCGCCGAGCCTTCGTCCACCAGGACGCGCGCGCGATCCTGATCGGAGCCTGGTGCTGCGGTACGAACGGGCTCGCCGGGCCGAGCGACGCGGGGGGTGCCGCTCGGCACTGACGATGCGGTCGTCAGTCGTGCGGCGGCTGTGCCGGGTTGGGTCGGCGATTCGGGAGTCTGCGGGCCAGCCACGCGCTCGTTCAGCTGCGGCTGCGGCGGGTCATTGAGGTTCGAGGCGTGCTGAAGTGCGCCCATCGCTGCGTCGGGGGGCGGTTTGCTGGAGCCGGCATAAAACCAGCCGCACACTAGGGCGGCGCAGCTGAAGGCGGCGAGGCCGTACAGCATGGAGGCTCGCCGTGCTCGGGCGCGAGCTGCGTCCGCGCTCGCGGTGGATTCTGCAAATGCCCCGGGCGGTGCTTGCCACTGGGGTGCTTCGAGTGGGTTAGTGATGCGGCGAACGGTGCGCGGTTGTGCCGAGGCATCGACGGGCGGCTGCTGCGCGCCGTTGCTCGCGGCATTCAGAGGTTGCTGACCGGTGACCTTGCCTGCGGAATGCAGAGCGTGCTGGCCCGTGACGCTGCGCGCGGAATGCAGAGCTTGCTGGCCCGTCACACTGCCCGCGGAGTGCAAAGGTTGCTGACCGGTGACGCTGCGCGCGGAACGCAGAGCTTGCTGGCCGGTGACGCTGCTGGCGGCATCCAATGGATTGAGGCGGCGAGCTGGGCGCCGGCGCGCGGCGTCGTCGCTTGCGGTGAGTGCAGGTTGGACGGAGGAGTCCGCGTGCGGCTGTGGCTGCGCTTCGCGGGTCGCTGCCAGCGGCTGCGTCGCGCCGAAAGGTGTGCGTTGTGGCGTCGCGTCGCGTTGCATCGCCGGTTGAGTTCCAACGACTGCGCTGCCAGGTGAGCTCGAAGCAGGAGGCGGCTCGCTGAACGAAACGGCGATCGCCAAGTCGTCATCCGCCTGGCTAGTGCTGGACGTTTCGGGCTTTTCCGCCTGCGGCGACGAACGACCGAACTGTTGCGCGTGTTTCGCTTCGGACGCGCTGCGCTGATTGGCTTGCGGCGACGAACGGCTGAACTGTTGCGCGTGTTTAATCTCCGAGGTCGTGGGTCGATCCGCCTGCGGCGACGAGCGGCTGAACTGCTCTGCATGTTTCGCCTCGGACGGCGTGGGCTTGTTCGCCTGCGGCGACGAACGGCCGAACTGTTCTCCGTGCTTCGCTTCGGACGTCCTGGACTGGTCCGCCTGCGGCGACGAACGGCTGAGCTGTTGCGCGTGCTTCGTTTCGGACGGCGTGGGCTGATGAGCATGCAGCGCGTCACGACTAAGCTCGGTCGCCTCTGGTGCTTCGGCCGTGGGATCCGGTTCTTCGACAAACGACACGGGTGGGTTCGTCGGTCGGTCGCTGATCGGCTCGCCGGTTTCGGCACTCTCATCAGCTTCCCACGGCAAGTCAGTGTGCGGGGCGCGATGCGCTGACGATGCCTTGGGGTGCATTTCCGAAGTCGCAGACCGCGCAGACGCGGCGCTGCGCGATGCGGTCCGACCTCGAGAAACGACGGTAGCTTCAGCAGTGTTCCAGCCCGTGACCTCGCGCGGACCGGCTGCATTCATCGGCTGCGCGCCAAGCTGAATGACGAAGTCGCCATCCTCTGGAGTCTCGAGCGACGTTGCTGCGGCGCTGCTGGCGGCCGGCAAGCCGGCCTTGTTCGAACGCTGCTGGTCGACCAACGCTGCCGAGCGTGGAGTCTCGAGCGACGTTGCTGCGGCAGTGCGCGCCCCCAAGCCGGCGTTGTTCAAGCGTTGCTCGTCGACCGACCCTACCGAGGTTGCAGCTGCCGGCTTTGCGCCGTTCTGCCGCGGACGTTCTGGCGTGCCTCGTTGAGCGCCCGCAGTGTTCGCCGTCGCGTCGCGAATCGGAGACTGCTTGTCGTGTATCGCCGGCTGGTCGAGCAGCGGCGACATTGCTGCCGCAGCCATCGGCTGCATGATCGTGAGCTCGGACTCGTCCGAGTCATCGAAGAGCGCGACGGCGTCGGGCGGATTTGTCGGCCAGTCACTCGTGGCATCGGCGCTTTCGACATCGGCGCTGAACTCGGGCATGTCGAGAGGGCGAATCGGCGAGGACTCTTCGCC
>DASRXR010000996.1:0-13588 GCA_035687405.1 Polyangiales bacterium | reverse complement strand
TGGCAAGTCCTCGTACTTCGCGTCCGCACCCACGCGGCGTGACGTGCAGCGCTCGAGCGCTCGATCGACCAAGCTGCAGCGCTCGGGCGTGTACCCGAGAAACGCCGCTTGGAGCGGCAGCGCATACCGGCCCTCCGGCGTGTCCCACGTCGCAGCGACCCAGACCGTGCCGTTGCCCACCGCGCCCAACAGCTGCGTCTCGCCGAAGCCGACGAACAAGCCGTAGACCTGATCGTCGAGCGTGACCTCGTAGCTCGGTCGCACCGTGCCGCCGAGCTCGCGCGGCTCGGCCTTCTTGCAGTGCATCCCCGAGCCCAAATCGTCCGCGCAGCGACCGCGTAGATAAAACTCGATGCCTTTCGTCGCTGCGAGCTCGGGCGACGCCTCGAGTGCAGTCACCGAGAGCTGAATGTCTTCACCTTGCGCGAGCGACGCCGGTGCGAGCTCACGTTTCTTCAGCAGGTCGTCCCAATCGACGCCGAACATCGTCAGCACGAGCGGCAGCACGAAGCACAAACCCGCCGCCGCGAGTGTCGTCACGATCACGCCCAGCTTGCGCTTGCCCGCCGCTCGCAGCGACGGTTTCGCCGGCTCGATCAAGCCGCCGGCGAGCGCTGCTTTGCACACGTCTTCGAGACGGTTTGCCGCGACTTGCACGATCGGTAAGTCGGGAAGCTCGTCCGGGTACGTGCGAAAGTAGCGCAGCTGCTCTTGGATCGCGGCGACGGACCGCCGCACTTCGGCAGTGCGGACGAAGCCCGACGCATACCGTTCGATTCGCTGTGCAACGTCGGCAGCCCCCGCGCTGCGCAACGCTAGTGCGAAGTCCCGGACTCGTTCCTGGACGTCTTGTATTCGCGCCGACTCGGCCACACTCGCTTCGTGAAGATGCTACACGAGCCGAGCGATCCACGCTGAATCCGTCGCGCTCCACGCGCCCTCTCGCCACGACTTCCGTGTGCAGCTGTGCGCGGCATGCTCACACTCAGTGCTCGCCCGGGTCGACTGTGGGTGCTGTCGATGCCAAGGGCGCGGGTTCCTGCGCCGCCGCGAGCAACGCCGCGTTCACCCGGAGGCGTGCGAGCAGGATGACGAAACACACCGCGGAGCAGCTGGCTGCGAGCGCAAACGCCGCACCGGGGAAGAACATCCGGCGCGCGACCGCGGACTCACTGGTGAAGAAGGCGAGCGTTTGGGTCAACGCGAGCGGACCGACGATCGAGCTCAAGCCCATCACACTCGCCATTCCGCCTTGCAGCTCGCCTTGGCGCTCCGGCCCCAGTTCGCGCGACATCAGAGCGTTGATCGATGGGTTGGCGATGCCTTGAATGCCGCTGAGCAGGAGCAGCGGATACAACATCCAGCGTTCCGGAATGAATGCGTAGGCGAGGAACACCGAACCGCCCCAAGCGACGCCGAGCAACGCAGCCCGACCTTCGCCGATCTTCTTCACGATGCGCCCGGTCAAGCCGGCCTGCACGATCGTGAGCGAGACACCCGAGACCGCGAGCGTGCCGCCGATGGCTGCAGGCGAGAGTTGGAACTTCGCGATCGCGTAGTACGCCCAAGTCGATGGGTAGACGTGAAACGCGAGCTGCCAGAAGAACACAGCGAGTGCGAGGCCGAGCACGGCACGCTGACCGCGAAACGCGCGCAGCGTGCCGAGCGGATTTGCGCGTGCGATCGAAAACGGACGCCGGCGTTCGAGCGGCAAACTCTCCGGCAGCACGAAAAAGCCGTAACAGAAGTTCACGATCGCGAGCCCGGCAGCTGCGAAGAACGGCGCACGCGGGCCGAGCTCGCCGAGCAATCCGCCGAGCGCCGGTCCCAAGATGAATCCCAAGCCGAACGAAGCGCCGATCAGGCCGAAGCTTGCAGCGCGTTTTTCAGGTGGCGTCACATCCGCGACGTACGCATTCGCCGGCGCGTAGACCGCGCCACACATCCCCGTGAGCGCGCGACCGATGAACAACCAAACGAGATTCGGAGCGAGGCCCATCAATCCGTAGTTCACGCCGAACGCGAACAACGAGATCAGCAAGACCGGACGGCGACCGAATCGATCGCTGAGGTTGCCCATCACCGGGCCGAACAAGAATTGCAGACCCGCAAACGTCACGAGTAGCCCGCCGCCGATGCGCGCTGCGCCGCCGATGTCCACGTCGGAGATTTCCATGATCAGCCGCGGCAGCACCGGCATGATCAGGCCGAAGCCGATGCTGTCGATCACCACCGTGAGCAACACGAAGATCAGCGGATTCTTTCCAGGCTTCGGCATGAGGACGCTGATCGCTTGTACCGCGTCTCGCACTTATTTTTGCGCCGATCTTTGCCTCGATTAGTGTCGCTCGCGTGCTCACATCGCACGCACGACGGCTCAACGGACCAGCGAGGGCGGTCCCGAAGACGAGCGTCACGGAGCCCTCACCGATCGTAAAGTGGGTGGGCGGCAAGTCGCGCGTGCTCGCGCAGCTCGCCCCACTCCTGCCGGAAGGCGTGGAGCTGATGCGACACGTCGAGCCGTTCGTGGGGGGCGGTGCGTTGTACTTCGCGCAACGCCCGACCCGCGCGCTGCTCGCCGACGTGAACCCGCAGCTGATCGCGACCTACGAGGCAGTGCGCGACGAGGTCGAAACCGTGATCGATCAGCTGAAGCAGCTGTCCGCGGCACACGGTCCGGAGCGCTACTACCACGTGCGGCATCGGTATAATCACGGCACGCGCTTGTCGCGCTCGGAACGCGCCGCGATGTTCATCTACTTGAACAAGACGTGTTTCAACGGCTTGCATCGCGTGAATCGGCGCGGCGAGTTCAACGTGCCGGCGGGCCGCTACACGAACCCGCGCATCTTGGACGCGGAGTTGCTGCGAGCGGCCAGCCGCCAACTCGCGCGCGCCGAGCTGAAGTGCGACAGCTTCGAGTCTCTGATCACGTACGCGAAGCCCGGCGACTTCATCTATTTCGATCCGCCCTACGCACCCGCGTCGCGGACGGCTAATTTCACGGCGTACGCGCAAGACGGTTTTGGCCACGACGAACAAGTGCGCTTGCGCGACGTGTTCCGCGAGCTCGACCGACGGCGCTGCAAGCTGATGCTGAGCAACAGCGACGTGCCGGTGATTCGCGAGCTGTACGCGAAGTTCAACCTCAACGTCGTGTCCGCGCCGCGGGCCGTGAACTGCGATGCGACCAAGCGCGGCCACGTTCAAGAAGTCGTCGTGCGCAACTACGGCTGACTCGGACTGGGGCGGTTTCGTCGCGCTGAGTCCGTAAACGCCCCGCAACGCCTCGCAATGCGTCGCAGTCCGTGGCAGCGCTGGGCTGACAGGGACCCGCGACCTTTGCTAGCGTCCCCGCCCATGCGCATCGAGGTCAACGGGGAGACGCAAAACGTCGACTCAGGCATCACGGTCGGCGCTCTGCTGAAAACGCTGGGCGTCGGCGATGGCCCCGTCGCCGTGGAGCGCAATCGCAAGATCGTTCCGCGAGCCGAACACGCGAGTACTGCGCTCGCCGAGGGCGATGAGCTCGAAGTCGTTCACTTCGTGGGCGGCGGCTGAGCCGGCGCCGGAGATAGTCATGGAAGACGCGCTGAAGATTGGCACCTACAGCTTGGGCTCACGGTTGATCGTGGGCACCGGCAAGTACAAAGACGCGGATCAAACGAAAGCCGCGCTCGAAGCGTCGGGCTCGCGTTTGGTCACCGTAGCCGTCCGCCGGTTGTCGCAGCTCCCCGGAGGCGGCGATTCGCTGATCCGCTGGTTGCGCGAGCACGATTACACGCTGCTGCCGAACACGGCTGGCTGTTACACCGCCGAGGACGCCGTTCGCACGTGCCGCCTCGCGCGCGAGCTCGGCATCGCGGGCCTCGTGAAAGTCGAAGTGCTCGGCGATCCGAAGACGCTGTTTCCCGACGTGATTCAAACGCTCGAAGCGTGCGCCACGCTGGTGAAGGAAGGCTTCACCGTGCTGCCGTACACGAACGATGATCCGATCACGGCCAAGAAGCTCGAGGACATCGGCTGTGCGGCGGTGATGCCGCTCGCCGCGCCGATCGGAAGTGGCCTCGGGATTCGGAACCCGTACAACATCGAGCTGATCCGCCAATCGGTATCAGTGCCGATCATCGTCGATGCCGGCGTCGGCACGGCTTCGGATGCAGCGATCGCGATGGAGCTCGGCTGCGACGGCGTGCTCATGAACACCGCGATCGCAGGGGCGAAGGATCCGGTGCGAATGGCGCGCGCGATGAAGCTCGCGGTCCAGGCCGGGCGCGATGCGTTTCTCGCCGGCCGCATCGAAAAGCGGCTGTACGCGACGGCTTCGAGCCCGCTCGCCGGCGTCATCGGTTCCAATCAGGGTTGAGCGGTGCCGTTCGAGCTGCTGCTGATCACCGACCCGGCCGCGCCGCTCGGTCTGATCGGATCGGTTCGAGCAGCGCTCGCAGGGCTAACCTCGCCTGCAACCCGCGTCGCGGTTCAACTTCGCGCCAAAGAGCTGCCGCGCGAGGTGGTCGTCACCGCCGCGCATGAGCTGCGCGCACTCACTCGAGCGGCCGGCGTTGCGCTGCTCGTGAACGGCGACATCGAGCTCGCTCGCGACTGTGCTGCCGATGGCGTGCACTTGCCCGAGACGGGCGTCACGGTCGAGACTGCGCGGGTGCAGCTAGGGGCGGCAGCACTGATCGGCCGGTCGTGTCACGATCCAGCCGGCCTCGCGCGTGCAGCTGAAGGCGGCGCAAGTTACGCGACGTTGAGCCCCGTCTTCGAGAGCCCGGGCAAAGGTCCGCCGCTCGGCCTCGAACGCTTCGCCGAGTGGACGCGCGCGACGCGACTGCCCGTGATCGCACTCGGAGGCGTCCGCGCGAGGCATGCCGCAGCGCTGAAGCGCGCCGGCGCGAGCGGCCTCGCCGTGATCAGCGCCGTGTTCGCAGCCCCGGAGCCCGCGCGCGCAGTTCGCGAGCTGCTGGACGCCTGGCGTTAGGCGTCATTTCCGTCACTGCGTCACGGCGTCACTGGGTGGCAGCGCGTTTTACGTCGGCGAACTGCGACTGCGTGCGCTCGTCGACTTCGTACAACCGGAAGCTCGGATCCTTTGGATCTGCGTAGATCTGATGCAGATCGGGAAGCATCCGCGGGAACTTCTCTTCCTCGAACGTCTTGAACGTGTACCAACCCATCGAGTCGCCGTGGTAGCCGACGACCACGATGTCCGCGCGCTTGTAATCGTCTTCCATCCGCCAGTAATCGAACATGTACAGGCGCTCGCGATCGGTCAGGTGCGCCGCGATGCGCTGCGGCGCTGCGATAGCCTTGTCGTGCGGCACGTGCTTTTCCAGCTGCTCACGCAACCGGTTTTGCGCCTTGGTCGGCACGTTCCAGCGTGCGATCCCGAGTGCACTCGGCGCGGTGAAAGCGACGAGCATCACGGCCAACCACAGCCCGCGAAAGCGCGACGCGCTGAACGCGATCACGGCCATCGCAAACAGCGCCGGCGAGATCTCGGCCTCGTAGTGGTACGCGCGCCCAGTCATCGCCGGGTCGTTCGAGAGAATGTTCACGAGCACGGCCGGGAGCACCGGCAAGAAGTACACCGGCCGCACCAGCGGGAAAAACAAGAACGGCAGCAGCAGTGCGGCGATGTACTCGAGCTTCGGTGGACGCAACAACGAATAGAAGAAGTAGCTCGGCCGCGTGACGAACGTCATCACGAACTCGTGCAAGTTCCGCCCGAGGTGCCCGTAATACTTGGCGAAGTACATCGTCTCTTCGCCCTCGCGGAAGATCGGGTAGACGAGCTTCATGATCACCGCGAACGCGATCACCCCGAACAGCGCAAACGCGACACCGACGCGCTTGCCCTTGCCGCGTGCTTGAAACACCAGGTACGCGCCGAGCCCGATCAGGCTGAGTGGAACGCTCTCCTTTAGCCCGAAGTACAACAAGCCGAGCCCGATGACCCAGCCGTAGCGCTCGGCTGCAATCGCGTACCACAGCCACGGGATCACGCCGAGCGTGAGCGCGAGCAAGTGAAAGTCGTAATACGCGAGCGTGACGTTGCTCGAGAACCCGAGGTACAACATCCCGACCAGCCACGCGAGCGACGGTCGATACTGTTGGTGCCGTGCCAAGGCGTAAATCCCGAGCGCGCCGACGCCGAACGAAACCGTCTGGACGCTCAAGAGCGCAACCGACGGCGAGATCGCGCGACACAGCGGCGTGAACAACAGCAGCACCGGCTCGAAGTGATCGGCGAAGATCCAGACGTCGCCCTTCATCGTCGAGTAGAGCGCGCCGCGACAGGCGTTCGCGTAGATCGCCAGATCCATCCCGGTTTGAAACGAGAGGTGCCGCAACATGACGACGAGCAGGTGCGACGACATCGCGAGCCCGATCGAGGCAACCACGTAGATGCGCCGGCGCTTGGGGTCGAGGGCATCGAACCAGGCGGACGCGCGCTCGAGCCAGTCGAACGCCCGACTGCCGACCGGCCGATACTTGAGAACGAGACAGATCGCGAGCGGCAGGAACAACGGCCCGTACAACATGAAGTTGAGATCGGGCAGGACGGGATGTTTGCGCGTCCGCACTCCACCCGTGATCAGAACGAGCAGCCCCGCACAGGTGCTGAAGTCGATCAGACGAGCGAGTAACGCGCGGAACATTCCGTGAGTGCTTAGCGCGCCTTCCGTGGCGAGCTCAAGCTGAACATTGTTGTCACAATCTCTTGAGCGTCTACCACACGAGAGCGCCTCTGTGAGCTGCAACGAACCAGCCGACCACGACTGACTATTAGAATTCGGCTTCGATGTGGGCGCCGTCGGCGAAGTCTGCGCGGAGCCGGCCGGCGAGCTGCGGCACGCGGTATGGGTCGAGCGGAAACAAGTTCAGCCTGAGTGAGCCGTTCGTCGCACACTCCGCTCCAACGTTTGCTCCGCAAGCGCCAACGGCCTCGGGGACCGGAGGGACCGGAACTCGGCAAATGCGCGCCACGACATCTCCGTCACGGCCATCGACGACTTCGACCGAGAGCGCCCACGAGCCACTCACCCCCGGTGTGCGAAACGTGAAGTATAGAGAATTTGCTCTCGGGCTCGCCACATCGATCAGCCCGACATCGCAAGGTCCCGCGGCTTCAGCGATGCCGCTGCAGCGAACGATCGGCGAAACCGGCGCGAGTCTCGGTTCGAGCTCGACCGGAATCGTCAGGTGGCTGTCGACATCCCAGCCGGCGCGGCCCCACGCCATCAGGTTTTCGGAGAGTTGTTTTGCGAATCCGGGCTCGGTCATGAACGAAGGTTGAAAAAACGGCCACAAGCCTTCGGGTCCGCGCCAGGGATTCGGCGTGCAGCAGACCTTGTTCGCAGTGCATGACGAGGTTTCGTACTCCTCGGCGACGCAGCCGTGCGTGAACCAGCGACACTCGTTCGACAAGCGGCAGCCCAGCACGGGCGGTCCCGAACCACCGCAGTCCGCGAAAAAGAAACCCTGGCGGCACTCGTCCGCGGGCGGCCGCGGGCCCGGACACTGCACGTTCGGATCGCGATTTGCGCGCATGAACTGGTTGAAGCCGAGGGACGGGAAAGCCGGTCTGCGATAACGCGTGCGCTCGCCCACCTCGGGCAGTCGCGCGCGCACCAAACCTTCCGGGCTCGCGTACATGAACAAAAACGACGGATCATCGACGCTCTTGTCGAACGTGTAGCGCACGATCTGCGGCTTGTTGTCGATCGTGCGAACGATTTCGACGCGCATCGCACCGAGGTCGACCACGTCCCCTTCACGAAACTGGAAGCGGGGTGCGCGGTAGAGCTGCTCGAGTTCGCTCGACAACATCGTTCCACCGAGCGTGGTCAACTCGAGCACGTTCGAAGCCGGCCGGTACACGTCGTGGGCGTACGGCGCCGCCGACAGGGTGAATGTCGCAATCGGCATCGGGTGCTTGAGAAACCAGCGAACGTACGGCGCGAAGATCGTGCTCGTGTGCTCGATGCCGCTCAAGATCACGAGCCGCTGTTGCGCGATTCGAGAGTCGTCGATCTCCGCGTCGCCCATGAAACGTCGGACGGCTTCGTAGTTGTCGCGCGCCCAGCGCGACTCGTTGTAGCTCTTGCTGCCGGCCAGCCAGACTTGAAAGAAGAGGACGAGCCCGAGCAACGTCGCGCTTCGGAGCACGATTTTCCAGCGGCCCCCGCGCAACACTGCGCGCAGCTGCGGCGCGTGAAACCCGACTGCGCCGAGGTTGCGCGGAATCACGTCGCTGAGGGTGCGCCGCAGCCGCGACGCCGCCGAGAGCAGCACCGCCGCAGCACCCACCGAAAACGCGAGCGCCGCCGGTAGCACCAAACGACTGGTCGGAAACGACGAAACCATCGGGAGTAGCGAGATGAACGCACCGGCCAAGAGCCAGCGCAGCTCGGCGCGCTCGCTCGCAGGCCGATTGCGCAGCCCGAATCGAAGTGTCACCGCGCACGCGAACATCGCGAGTAGGCCGAGCACGACGTGCCACGCCTGCCAATCCGGCAAGCGCAGCCAGATCTGCGGCGGGATCAACTCAAGCTCGAGCAATCGATCGCGCCAGGGCGTGTTGAAGCCCCACCAGTGCGAAGGAATCGAAAACACCAAGTCGGCGAAGAACACCGGCATGCGCTGCGAGGCCATCACGAGAAAACGCGCCGGCTCGGTCAGCGGATCGGTGTAGACACCCGAGTTCAACGCGCCGAACCCGAGCATGGCGCGGCACGCGAGGAACAGGACGCCCGGGAGCGCTGCCGGCCAGAGCGCGAACGCGCGTTCGCGCAGCGAACCCGTGTCGGCAAACAACTCGTACGCGAGCACGTATCCGAGCAACGGGAAGGCCCACTCCCCGCTCAAGAGCCCGACCGAAAAACACGCGAAGGCGATCCAGGCCTGCCGCCGCTCACGGCGGCGCCGGTAGCGCAGGTGCGCGCGTAGGCCCGCGAGACAGAACACCATCGCGACGAGCGTGCCGCGATTCGCGAGCCACCCAAGTGGCAGGGTGTGACCCTCTTCGAGCGCGAACAAGAAGAGCGCGAGACTCGCAAGTTGCGCCGGGAAGAGGTCGCGAAGCAGCGCTGCGGCCATCAGCATTGCGCCGATCCACCACAGGAACGAATGGACATGGCACGGCCAGGCGGCGTCCCCGAACAGCGCGCGATCGACCAAAATCAGCGCACTCGAAAGCGGCCGCATCATCGCGAGCCGCAGCCCGGGCACGGTCCACCACGGGAGGGATCCCGCCCGCATCAGCCGGTCGTGGTCAGCCGGAGTTCCATCCGTGAAATCAAATAGATCGAGCTTGTGGCGCGGGGAGGCGTAGGCGCCCTCGGCCATCGCCAGGGCCGAGATGTCGTCTGAGAAAAAACCGTTCTGCAGGGTCGGCCAACGCAGCCAGATGCCGAACAGCATGATCAGCCCGACACCGAAGGCGTACTCCCTGCCTCTCCACAGGCGCCGTGCAGTCGCTACTCGCATGCGTCGTCGAAGCGCGCCGAGGGTACGCAATGGCGGCGATCCAGTCCACGAGCCCCTTTTCCAAACCAAAGGCTACTGCTATCAGAGACGGGGACCCGCTTTTGGGGACCGGAGCTGTCAGACGTGCCTCGCGAGATCGTCCTTACTTCGGTGCCCGACAACGACTCGACGACCAAGCACGTCGAGCCCGTCCTGCCCGTCGTCACGGGCGAGGTCGAGCTGCCGAACGGGAGCTTCGCGTATCTCGAGCAAGGCCACGCCGATGCGCCGCTGATTCTTCTCGCGCACGGTTTTCCGGATCATCCAAAGACATTCCTGCCTCTGATGGCGTTGTTATGTGCAGCGGGCTACCGCTGTGTCGCGCCGTGGCTTCGGGGCTACGCGCCATCCACGCTGGCAGGCCCATTCGATCGGCAGCGCGTCGGCGATGACCTCGCGGATCTGGCGGAGGCACTGTCACCAAACGACAAAGCGGTCTTGGTCGGTCACGACTGGGGCGCGGCCGCTGCATACACCGCTGTCGGACGTTGGCCGCAGCGCTTTTCGAGCGCGGTCACACTCGGTGTGCCGCACGTAGCTGCATTCGAACGCAACCTGCGCCACAGCCGCTCGCAGCAGCAGCGCAGTGCGTACATGGCGCTGTTCATGTTGCCAGCGATCCCGGAGCGGCTGTTGGCGTATGCCGACTTCGCATACGTCGATCGCATCTGGCGTCGCTGGTCGCCGAACTACAAACCGAACCCCGACTACATGCGCGAGCTCAAGCACTGCCTTCGGGCGAGCATGCCGGGGCCGCTCGGGTATTACCGTGCACTGCGCCCATCGCGCACCCGGTTGCGCCAAGCGTTGCTCGATGCGCGCGTGCGCATCTACGTGCCGCTCTTGCACCTGCATGGTGCCGACGACGGCTGTATCGAGTTCGCGATGAGCGAGGGCGAGGAAAGCTACTTCGAGGGCGACTTCGACAATCGTCTGCTCCCCGGACTTGGGCACTTCCTGCATCTGGAAGATCCCCGGCAGATCGCGGATGCGATTGTGAAGTTCATCGACGAGCGCGGCCGCCGTCGGAGCGAAGTCGACGACCTGCTGGCGCGTGTGAAGTGACCCGCGCCGCCGGGAAACCGCTGAAACGCTGAGGCGGGTGGCCGCTGAAGCTGAACGGGTGAGCCTACGCGCGGCGCTCGCGTCACTTACAGGTGTGTATCGCACCTCCTGCACCTGCGTAGGGTCCGCTGCGAGCTGCACCTCAGATCGCAGCGTGTCAGAGTAAAGATCGATGTCTTCGTCGACGTGGGGCGTTGGCTGCCAACAGCTGCAACAGAGTCGTTATGCGGCGATCTTCCTCGCGTTCTTGGCGCTGTTTGCCGCTTCGAGCTGCGCGGAGAGACCCGTCGGCGAGTTCACGGCGGAGGACTGCAGTGACCTCGACGACAACGATCGGGACTCGCTGACCGACTGCGATGACCCAGATTGTTGGGTCTTTTGTCCGTTTAGGGGCGACACGCAGCTTGGCGACGCTTCGTCTTCGACGCCGTCCGACGCCGGGCCCGAGCCGACCAAGCCTGCTGCCGATAGCGGCAAGCCGAACGGGATCATCGAGGAAGACGCGGGCACGGTGCCGATCGATGCAGGCGCGGACGACGACGCAGGTAGCGCCACCTGCGAATGCGCGCCGGACGAAACTTGCGTCGATGGAGCGTGCATGCCGAGTGCGAGCACGAGCATCGAAGGCATGTACACACTGCGCGTAAAATCTGCGTTGGTCCCGATCGGTCCATCGGCCACCAGCTGCTTCGACTACGAGAACGTCGGGTGCGTCACGAGGCTTCCCGGAATCTGCGACTGCGAGGGCCCGGATACGTACGTCGTCGTCATGTTGAACGGCAACGTGCTGATGAACGCGACCACGACGCCCGTGCGCAACACGACGAATCCGCTCTGGACCGACAATCCGGTGGTCAAGATCATGCTGAAGCCGACCGACAGGCTGACCTTCCTCGCATTCGACTCCGACGGGATCGGACAGGATCCGCAGATCTTCAACTGCATGCCCGCTCTCTCCGAGCTCGAGTCGGGTAACGACACGCTGTCGTGCGCTCCGAAGGCGGGCTCGACCGTCATGCCCGCGGGCAGCAACTACGTCATCACGGTCGAGGTTCAGAAGATCGTGCCCGACGCGTCGATGCCGTGAACACCCACGGGATCTGCGCGCGCGCATAAACCGACCCCGCGCGGTTGCACTCCCACCTGCCCATCCGTACACTCGCGCGCGTCACTGGCGCGTCACTGGCCATGGAGGGCCGCTTGAAGATCGCGGTCGTAGTTTTTCCGGGGTCGAACGCCGATTTCGATGCGTTGCATACGGCGCGCGATGTTCTCGGAGCCGATGCCTATTACGTGTTCCACAAGGAAGCTGAGCTCGGCGCACCCGACGCGGTGATCGTCCCCGGCGGTTTTTCCTACGGGGACTACCTGCGTTGCGGCGCGATCGCCTGCTTCAGTCCGATCGCGAACGCGATCCGCGGCTTTGCGGAGCGCGGCGGGCCAGTGCTCGGGATCTGCAACGGCTTTCAAATCCTGACGGAGCTCGGCCTGTTGCCGGGCGTGCTGACACGCAACAAGCACCTGCGCTTCGAGTGTCGCGACGTCCACGTGCGCGTCGAGGCGGGCGGGCCGTTCACGCACAGCCTGCCGGTCGGCACGGTGTTGCGATTGCCGATCGCCCACGCAGAAGGCCGCTATCAATGCGATTCCGAGACGCTGCTCAAGCTCGAACGGCAGAACCAGATCGCGTTTCGGTATTGCGATGCGCAAGGTGAAGTCGGGCGTGAGCCGAGTGTGAACGGTTCGCTCGCGGAGATCGCCGGGATCTACAACGATCGCCGCAACGTGCTCGGCTTGATGCCCCACCCCGAACGCGCGAGCGAAGCACTGCTCGGCTCCGCCGACGGATTTCAGTTGTTCCAAGCGCTCGCCGCGCACGTCTCGAGCCAGAGCGCATGAGCCCACGAACGCCTCCCGAACCCGCAGTCGATTTGACCTTGGCCCGCTCGTTCGGGCTCAGCGAAGCCGAGTACCTCGGTATTCTCGAGACGCTCGGACGCGTGCCGACCTACCCCGAGCTCGGCGTGTTCAGCGTGATGTACTCCGAGCACTGTTCGTACAAGTCGTCGCGCATTCACTTGCGGCGCTTGCCGACCGAAGGCCCGAAAGTCGTGCAAGGCCCGGGTGAAAACGCCGGTGCGGTCGACATCGGCGATGGTTTTTGTGCGGTGTTCAAGATGGAGTCGCACAACCACCCGTCGTTCATCGCGCCGTATCAAGGTGCAGCGACCGGTGTCGGCGGCATCTTGCGCGACGTGTTCACGATGGGCGCGCGTCCGGTTGCGTCGCTCAACTCGCTTCGCTTCGGCCGGCCCGATCATCCGCGCACGAAGGAGCTGATGACCGGCGTCGTCAAAGGCATCGGCGACTACGGCAACTGCATGGGCGTGCCGACGGTCGGTGGTGAGGTCTACTTCGACAAGAGCTACGACGGGAACATTCTCGTGAATGCGTTCACGGTCGGGATCGCGAAGACCAAAGAGTTGTTCTTCGGGCTCGCCGCCGGCATCGGCAATCCCGTGATCTACGTGGGCAGTAAGACCGGGCGCGACGGCATTCACGGCGCGACGATGGCATCCGCGGAGTTCGACGACACGAGCGAGAAGAAGCTCCCGACGGTGCAAGTCGGCGACCCGTTCGTGGAGAAGCTGCTGCTCGAAGCCTGTCTCGAGATCTTCGCGCGCGATTGCCTCGAAGGCGTGCAAGACATGGGCGCCGCCGGGCTGACGTCGTCGTCGGTGGAAATGGCGAGTCGCGCGGGCAACGGCCTCGAGCTCGATCTCGACGAGATTCCGCGGCGCGCGAAACGGCTGAGCGCATACGAGATGCTCTTGTCCGAGTCGCAAGAGCGCATGTTGATGGTCGCGAAGCAAGGTCGCGAGCACGAGGTGTTCGAGCTGTGTGAGAAGTGGGATCTCGACGTGGCGATCGTCGGTCGCGTCACCGACACCGGCCGCTTCGTCTGCAAAGTCACTGCCGGCTACGATCC
>DASRXR010000995.1:0-11590 GCA_035687405.1 Polyangiales bacterium | reverse complement strand
AGCAAACGCTGGTGGTCGAGAAGGAGTACATGGGCGGCGTGTGCTTGAACTGGGGTTGCATCCCGAGCAAGGCGCTGATCGCGGCTGCCAACCTGGCCGACAAGATGAAGCACGCGGATGCGATCGGCATCAGCGCCGGCGAAGTGAAGATCGACGTCACCAAGCTCCAAGCTTGGAAGAGCACGATCGTCAATAAGCTCACGAGCAACGTCGCAAGCTTGGTGAAGGCGAACGGCGGCGCGATCCAGATGGGCAAGGCCAAGCTGACCGGCGCGCACACGGTGCTCGTCACAAAGGAAGACGGCAAGACCGAGACGTTCGTCGCTCGCAAGGGCATCGTGCTCGCGACCGGCGCCGCACCGATCCGCATTCCCGGGTTCGAGATCGACGACAAGGTCGTGATCACCGCGCGCGAAGCCGTGAGCTTGCCGAAGGTGCCGAAGACGCTCGTGCTGATCGGCGGCGGCGTGATCGGCATGGAGCTCGGTATGGTCTACCAGAAGCTCGGCTCCAAGGTGATCGTGGTCGAGATGATGGACCAGCTTCTGCCCGGCATCGACGTCGACCTCGTGAAGGTCGTCGAGCGCCGCTTCACGCAAGAGGGCGGCGAAGTGCTGCTCGGCGCAAAGGCGAAGAGCTGTAAGGTCGAAGGCGAAATCGCAACGGTCACGATCGAGCACAAGGGTGAGACGCGCGAGCTCAAGGCCGACAACGTGCTCGTCGCCGTGGGCTTCCGCCCCGATGCGGGCGACCTCGGCTTGGACGGCGTCGGCGTGAAGCTCGACAAGCGCGGTCACATCTTGATCGACGACAAGCTGCAGACCAACGTCCCGGGCATCTACGCGATCGGCGACGTCACGGGCACGCCCTACCTCGCCCACCGCGCGATGACGCAAGGCGAAGTGGTCGCCGAGGTCATCGCGGGCAAGAAGGCCGCGTACGACTTCCGCGCGATGCCGTCGGCGGTGTTTACCGATCCGGAGATTGCGACCGTCGGTCTGTCGGAGCGCGAGGCGAAGGAAAAGAACATCAAGATCAAGATCGGCAAGTATCCGTTTGCCGCCTCCGGTCGTGCGCTCGCAGTGCGCGAGACGGCGGGTTTCATCAAAGCCATCGTCGATGCCGACAAGAATCAAGTACTCGGCGTGCACATCGTCGGCCCCGAGGCGAGCGACTTGATCGCGGAAGGCACACTCGCGATCGAGATGTGCGCGTACGCGGAAGACATCGCGCTCACGATCCACCCGCACCCGACGCTCTCGGAGTCGATGAACGAAGCGTTCAAACACGCACTCAAAGAAGCCGTGCACATCCTCAACAAGTGAATCCACGCCCGCTCGCAGTCGTACGGCTCGGAAGTAACGTCGACTACGACGAAGCACTGCAGCTGCAAGAGCGGTTCCGGGAAGAACGTAAGAGCGACCAGCGGCCTGACACGCTCATTCTGCTCGAGCACGCGCCCGTGATCACACTTGGGCGCGGCTCGAAGCCGGAAAACGTGCTCGCGACGCGTGCCGAACTCGAACGTCGCGGCATCGGGTTGCACGAGATCGGTCGCGGCGGTGACGTGACTTACCACGGGCCCGGACAGCTCGTCGGTTATCCCATTGTCGACTTGAAACCCGACCGCTGCGACGTGCGGCGCTACGTGACCGACCTCGAAGAGACGATGATCCGCGTCGCGCGCGAGTACGGCGTGACGGGCAGTCGCATCGAAGGAGTCCGCGGCGTATTCGTCGGCAACGACAAGCTCGGTGCGGTGGGCGTGCGAATCTCGCAGTGGATTACTCTGCACGGCTTTGCGCTCAACGTGAGCACGGACCTCGACGGGTTTCGACTGATCGTGCCGTGTGGCTTGCACGACCATGGCGTGACTTCGCTCAGCCGCGAAACCAGTCAGTCAGTGGAGGTGAGTGACGTAACTGAACTCACCGTCAGGGTCTTTTGCGAGGTGTTCGATCGGCGGGCCGAGGCGTCTCCAAACTCGTAGGCGGCGGCTCGCGCATGTTACCCTCGGCTCCATGTCCAAGAGTCGGCGACCGACCATGGAGCACATGCCGGCCATCTGTGTCGTGGTCGTAGGTGGGCCGGACGGACTGGTCGAGGCAGTGCGCCGTTCGATCGGGAAAATCGCGATCGCCCGCATCGTGCCGACCGATGTCGCAGGTGCTGCCACGCAGGTCGCGAGTGCTCGCCCGTTCGCCATCGTGATCAGCGAGGAAATTTATGGGTTCGACGCGGATGAATTCGACGCGCTGGCCCGTGACGTCCAGGCCGCGATCATCACGATTCAGACCGACGGCGTGACCGCGCGGTCACTCCAGGACAAGCTCGACCCACGGATTCTAGAGGCCTACCGTAAGCGCTTCGGCAGCTAGCCGACCCGGTGGGCCGTCCCCTTCCTTCACGAGGTTTGCTGCGCTTTCACGTGCTAGTCTCGCCGCGCTAGCCAGCCGGGGGCCCGGCTACATGCATGTCGCACACTGCCCTGAGGTAACTCCGTGACCGCATCGATGGATGAGATTGTCGCACTCTGCAAACGGCGTGGATTCATCTTCCCCGCGAGCGAGATTTACCAGGGCATCAATGGTTTCTGGGACTACGGCCCGCTCGGCATCGAGCTGAAGAACAACCTACGTGACGCGTGGTGGAACGGGATGGTTCGCACCTCGCCGCTCGGTCCCGACGGTGAGCCGCTGCAAATCGTCGGCCTCGATACGTCGATCATTCAGAACCCGCGCGCGTGGGAAGCTTCGGGGCACGTCGGCGGCTTCAGCGATCCGATGGTCGACTGCCGCAAGACGAAGGCGCGTTATCGCTACGACCACTTGCACGTGCTGCGGGCGCGGGAAGCGAGCGCGAGCGGGAATCCGAATCAGCTGATGTTCGCGTTCACGGAAGGCGAACCGGACGCGGCCAAGAAGAAGATCAAGAAGCTCGCGAAGGGCGCGAACGAAGACGACTTCGAAGCCGTCCCGCTCAAAGACATTCCGGTATCGGAGCTCGCACGTGTCGTCGGTCCTGACGTGAACGAACCGGGCACGCTCACCGAGCCGCGCCAGTTCAACTTGATGTTCAAGACCTACGTCGGCGCGATTCAGAGCGAAGATTCAGTCGCGTACCTGCGGCCTGAGACAGCTCAGGGCATCTTCCTGAACTTCAAGAACGTAGTCGATACGCAGCGCGTGAAGGTGCCGTTCGGCATCGCGCAAATCGGTAAAGCCTTCCGCAACGAAGTCACGCCGCGCAACTACATCTTCCGCTCACGCGAGTTCGAGCAGATGGAGATGGAGTGGTTCTGTCACCCGGACACAGCCGTGTTGTGGCACGAGTTCTGGTGCAAGGAGCGCACGAAGTTCTGGCAAGACCTCGGCCTGTCGTCGGCGAACTTGAACTTGCGCGCGCACGACCGTGACGAGCTCGCGCACTACGCCAAAGAAGGCGTGGGAACTTTCGACATCGAGTATCGCTTTCCGTTTTCGGCGCCCGGGTTCGGCGAGCTCGAAGGCGTCGCGCATCGCGTCGACTACGACTTGCGCCAGCACCAAGAGTTTTCGGGTGTGAAGCTGAGCTACTTCGACGCCGAGAAGAACGAGCGCTATTTGCCGCACGTGATCGAGCCGGCGGCGGGGCTCTCGCGCGGTGTGCTCGCGCTGATCTGCGAGGCTTATACGCCCGACCCTGCGCGCCCGAGCCAGGTCTACATGAAGTTCCATCCGCGCGTCGCACCGGTCAAAGCCGGCGTTTTCCCGCTCGTGCAGAAGGAAGGCATGCCGGAGGTCGCAGAGAAGCTCTTCCGCGATCTACGCAAGAAACACGTCGTGCAATACGACCCGAAACAAGCGATCGGCAAGCGCTACGCGCGCATGGACGAAGCCGGGACACCGTTCTGCATCACGATCGACGGCGACACGCTGAAGGATCAAACCGTGACGATCCGCGACCGCGATACGCTCACCCAGGACCGCGTCGCGATCGACAAGGTCGCCGCGTTCTTGGACGAGAAGCTCAACGTTTGAGCCGGCGCGTGCGCACGGCGCCAGCGAGCAGGGGAAACAGCGGCTCCGTGCGTTCCCAGCTCATACAAGCATCGGTGATGCTCTTGCCGAACTCGAGCGTGCAGCCCGGCTCGTGATCCTGTCGCCCGTCGAGCAAGAAGCTCTCGAGCATGATGCCGAACACGTCCCCACTGCCCGCCTCGAGTTGCTCGACGATGCTCGCAACTGCGACCGGCTGCTTCTCATGATTTTTGCCGCTGTTCGCGTGGCTGCAGTCGACCATGACGCGCGGCTGCAGGCCGTGTTTCGAAAGCATGGCTACGGATTCGCTGACGTGCTGCGGGCTGAAGTTCGGCCCGCTCGACCCGCCGCGCAAGATCAGGTGGCACTCGGGGTTTCCGCCGGTCGAAACGATCGCGCTCACACCTTGCTTGGTGACCGACAAGAAATGATGCGGGTGTGCGCTCGACCGAATCGCGTCGACCGCGATGTTCACCGTACCGCCGGTTCCATTCTTGAACCCGACCGGCATCGACAGCCCGGACGCGAGCTCGCGGTGCACCTGGCTCTCGACCGTGCGGGCACCGATCGCGCCCCACGAGACGAGGTCCGCGATGAACTGCGGCGTGATCGGATCGAGGAACTCGGTGCCGGCAGGCAGCCCGAGCGAAACGACGTCGTGCAAAAAGCGCCGGGCGATCCGCAGCCCCTCGTTGATCGCGTAGCTGTTGTCGAGGTGCGGGTCGTTGATCAAGCCCTTCCAACCGATGATCGTGCGGGGCTTTTCGAAATACACTCGCATCACGATGCACAGGTCGCGCCGATACTCTTCGGCGGCGGCACGCAGCCGGCGCGCATATTCGAGCCCGGCGACGGGGTCGTGAATCGAGCACGGCCCGACGACCACGAGCAATCGGTCGTCTTGTCCGTTGAGAATAGCCGCGACCTCACGCCGTCCTTGCTCCACCACCCGGCAGCCCTCGGGTCCCGTCGGGATCTCTTCCATCAAGATCGCGGGCGGCAGGAGCGGGCGCAGGTCCTTGATACGAACGTCGTCGGTCGGGTTGAGCATCGCAGGGTCCTTCTTCGGCCGCACTGTGACACCGTAGGGTCAGCCTCGCCACCGGGGCTGTTCGCACCGCAGATCCGTTTTCCCCGTGGACCGCGTTTGTTATGTTACGAACTGTCGTGATGAAGACGGAAATCATGCTGGCCGCTGTGCTCGGCGCCGTCATTACCTCGGGCTCCGCGGCCTCGGGATGTGCGGGCGCACCACCCCCCACCGAGCGGCTGACCACCGCAGAAGCAGCCATCCGCGGCGCGATGGAAGTGGACGCCACTTCGCTCCCGCGCGGCGCGCTTCATCTCAAGCTCGCCCAAGAACAAGTGGACAAGGCCAAGCGTTACCTCGAAGACGACATGAACCAGCGCGCGGATCTGGCGCTGCGGCGGGCCCAGGCCGATGCCGAGCTCGCAATTGCGCTCGCGCGCGAGCACGAGATGAAAGAGAAAGCCAGGGCTGCGCACACGAGGCTCGAGCGGCTCAAGGCTGGCAAGCTGCCGTGAGGAGGCACGCGTGAACGAGAGATCGAAGGGCTTCGGGAAGGCGGGGTTCGCGCTCGCCCTCCTCGCGGTCGGGTGCGGCACCGCTGTACCGCCGCGCCAGTTGCTCGATGCGCGCTCGGCGTACAACGACGCACGTCTGGGCAAAGCGGCAGAGCTCGCACCGGCGGAGCTTCACACAGCGAAGGTCTCGCTCAACGCGGCCGAGCAGGCGTTCATCGACGACCCCGAGTCGGCGGAGACTTACGCGCTCGCATACGTCGCGCTGCGGACCTCGCAGCTCGTGCAGACCCAAGCCAACACGAAAGCAGCGAAGGCCGACCTCGATCAGACCCAGCGCGAGATCGACCAGCGCGAGTCGGACGAGATGTCGCGAACGCGTACCGAGCTGCAGCAAGCGCGCCGTGATCTGACCTCGGAGCGTGCAGCGCGCGTCGCCGCGGAGAGCCGCGAGCGCGATGCCATGCAGCGCCTGGCTGCGGCCGCAGCCGTGAACGTCAAAGAAGAGGCGCGCGGCACCGTGATCGTCCTGCCGGGTAGCGTCCTGTTCACGTCCGGCAACTATCAGCTCACGGTCGAAGCGCAGTCGAAGCTGGCGATGGTCGCCGATACGCTCGCGCCGCAGGCGAAAACGCACGACATCGTGGTCGAAGGTCACACCGATTCGCGCGGTACACCCACATCCAATCAAGTGTTGTCTGAAAGCCGCGCTCGTGCGGTGATGGACTATCTGGTTTCGCGCGGCGTGCTCGCGCAAGCCATCACCAGCGTGGGCATCGGCCAAGCGCGGCCGATCGCCGACAATGCGTCGCCTGAAGGCCGTGCGAACAATCGCCGAGTCGAGATCATCATCAAGCCGCGCGAAGCCCGCTAGGTACGGGCGCGCGCGACACAGGCGGCTTGGCACGGTCCGCCCACGGAAGCCCGAATGATGACCGCACTCGCACAGGGCACCGACATCAACCAGTGCCCGAAGTGCAAGCTGCGCTTCCCAGCAGACGTCGCACATTGCCCGATGGATGGCGAAAGTTTGGTTCGCCTGTCCGATCCGTGGCTCGGTCGCAGCATCGCCGGCCGCTACTTGGTCGAAGAGAAGATCGGCGGCGGCGGGATGGGCGTGATCTATCGCGGCCGCCATCAAGTCATCGACCGCGACGTCGCGATCAAGTTCCTGCACCCGCGCTACACGCAAGACGCGAAGAGCCGCCAGCGGTTTCTCGGCGAAGCGCGCGCAGCAAACCAGATGAATCACGAGCACGTCATCGACATCACCGACTTCGGTGAGACCGAAGACGGGCTCGTGTACTTGGTGATGGAGTACCTGCAAGGCCGCACGCTCGAACACGAGATCACGTACGGGCTCATGCCTCCGGCGCGGGCGCTCCACATCGCGGCGCAGACTTCGGCAGGACTCGCACGGGCGCACGAGCTCGACGTGTTTCATCGCGACGTGAAGCCGGGCAACGTGTTTCTGGTCAAGCGCGGAAACGATCCCGATTTCGTGAAGCTGCTCGACTTCGGCATCGCGCGCTTCGAGCGCGAGTCGCGCATTACGGACGCCGGCACCTTGATGGGCACGCCGGAGTATCTCGCGCCGGAGCAGATGCAAGGCAACGTCGGGCCGAAGACCGACTTGTACGCGCTCGGTTGCGTGCTGTTCGAGATGCTCACCGGCCGCCCGCCGTTCACCGGCAACATGAGCGAAGTGCTCGTGAAGCACTTGCGCGACCCGCCGCCGCTGGCTTCGACGTTTGTGCCGGAGATCGTGCCCGAGCTCGATGCGTTGCTGATGCAGATGCTCAGCAAGGATCCGAAGAAGCGGCATCGCGACGCCTATCACCTCAAAGACGACCTGCTGACGCTGCTCGAGCGTTTCGATCCGACACGCGCGAAGACGATGAACATCCCGATCTCGGGGCCGGGCTCGCAGCGCCCCGCGACCGGTGCGGCTGGCTTGCCGGGCGCGACGTCGACGCGTCCACCCGAGCCCGTCGATTCGGCGCGCCCGACGCTGCACATTCCGAGCGAAGGTCACGACTGGAACCAGCGCATCGCCGAGTACCGCGCGCAGCTGACGAAACTTCATCCGCAGGGCGGCATCCCGGAATCGGTCGAGACCGCGATGCGAAACATGGAGAAGACGGTCGAAGCCATGACGCGGCTGCGGCGCGAGATGGACGGCTCGGCGCGCGAGCTCACGACGAAAGAAGACGATCTGCGAGCGATGCGGCTTCGAATCGGTCGCGCGCTCGACGAGCTCGCACACGACGAATCGAAACTCGGCCGGGGCATGGACGCGGAAGAGGCCGAGCTGAACTCGGCGCAACACGGCGCGAACGGCCATATCGAGGCGATCTTATCCAGACCGTCGCTCGCGCCGATCGCGGCGAAGCAAGGCGAGAAGATCGCGCAAGAAGACGCGATCTCGATCCAAGGCTTCATGGTCGCGGTCGACAACTTGCGGACGGCACAAGCGCGGGTTCGGAAGCTGCAGCAAAGCCTGGAGCCGAAGCGAGCCGCGTTGAAGGACCTGTCGTTCCAGATCGATCAGCTGAAGCAGCGGCTCGCGAATACGAATACGGAGTCGAGCGTCGCGCAGAAGCACACGCAAGATCGCGTGCAGCTGGCAGATGCGGAACTGAAGCTCGCACTTGCGCAACTAGTCAGTGAAGCGGAGCGGGTGTCGGGGCACATCCGCCAACAGCGCGTCGCGACGAATCCGCCGCGTTGAGCCAGTCCGCGGTCAGGCGCAGCCTGTGCTCAGGTGAAGAACGCGTCCAGGCAAAGACCGCGCTCAGGCGAAGAACGTCCGGTACGTGAAGCGAGCGGCGATCCCGACCCCGAGCACGACCAGAAAGACGCCCATCACGCGGACGACCTTGTCGAGCACGGCCGGTGAGACGCGCGCTCGAAACCGCTTCAGCAAATACAGCAGCGTCGCAAACCAAGTGACGATGCCAGTCGCCGCGCCGAGTGAAAACGGCAGCGCGCCGCTCTCGTCGAAGTCGACGATCTGAAGCGAATACACCGTGGTCACCGCGGCGGTCCACGTCGCGATCAAGGTCGGGTTCAGTGCCGTGAGTAGAAAGCCCAACGTGAAGTTGCGCTTCTTGCCGACGTGCCGCTTGCCGTCGTCGACCGGCCGCTCTGCCGGCGGCTTTCGGAACATGAAGCGCAAACCGAGCCCGCTCAGGATCACTGCGGCGGCGGCCGTCGAGACGAGCTCGATCCATTTGTACTTCGTGAGGAACGCGCTGAAGCCCCAAAACGCGAGGTACGCGTACACGCTCTCTGCGACTGCAGATCCGATCGCGATGTACAAAGCGCTGCGTGCGCGATCTTCGATGCCGCGACCAAACACGATCACAGCCACGGGGCCCGCGACTGGCATCGATCCGATGAAGCCGAACAAAAAGCCGAGTAAGGCCGCAAGCATTCAGGGTGGCTTTTATCTAAAAGCTAGGATTCGAACCAGTGAGCTACGAGAGCTGACGCCAAGGCGTCACCGATAAAAAATTGCCATTTCTGCCTCACGGGCTGATGCTCGGCGCTCTGCGGCAAAGTGATCGCGCGATCGCAAGCGATTCGCAACTATGAGGGGCCATGGCTCGCTGCATACGAAAACCGGTAATAACACACCCAAGATATGCGCGGACTCGCCGTTGGCACTTGGGGTTGCTTCCTTTCGCAGGTGTCATCGGTTTGCTCGCAGCCGCCTGTAGCGGCAGCCTCGCGTTCTCCGACACGTCGCCTCTGGTCGTCGTCGGGACGCCACCACCGCCGCCACCGCCTCCCGAGCCGACCCCTCCTCCACCGCCGCCGCCACCAGCGGAGCCGAAGCGAGTCGAGCTGACGCAGGATCAGATCGTGATTCACGACAAGATCCAGTTCGAGACGAACAAGGCGGTGATCAAGTCTGAGTCCTTTGGGCTACTCGACGAGATCACTGCGGCGATCAAAGAAGCGACGCAGATCAAGAAGCTCTCGATCGAAGGCCACACGGACGACGTCGGCGCCGACAAGTACAACCTGAAGCTCTCGGATCAGCGGGCAGCGTCAGTGAAGCAGTACTTGGTCGAACACGGGGTCGACGCGGCGCGCCTCGCCTCGAAAGGCTGGGGCGAATCCAAGCCGATCGGTGACAACAAGACCGAGGAAGGCAAAGAGCAGAACCGGCGGGTCGAGTTCATCATCGTGGAGCAGGATGTGGTCAAGAAGACCTACGAGATCGATCCCGCGACTGGAGAGAAGCGCGAAGTGCACGAAGTAAAGGAGCCGGCGAAATGAAGATCGCGATCCTCACGTGCTCGATGATTCTCCTCGCAGGCTGCGCGGTCCGCGATGCTGCGATGTACCGCGACGACACGCGCAAGCTCCTCGAAGCGAAGGAGCCAGTCTTGCGCCAGTGTTACGACGCGGAGCTGCAGAAGGATCCCAAGGCGAGCGGTAAGGTGATCGTCAGCTTCACCGTGAAGAAGGACACCGGTGTCCTCGATGATCCGAAGCTCGACGATCTGCAGAGCACGCCGAACCGCGAGCTCCGCCGCTGCGTGATGGACGCGCTCAAAGGGCTCACGCTCGATCCTGCGGACGAGCGGGACGGCGAAGCGACGTTCACGTGGGACTTCCAGACGAAGTCCTGAAGTCCGTCACCGATCCACTGACCCCCGACCGACCAACTACTGGCGTGCGGGACTCCCCGCACCGCCGGTCGGGCATCGGCACGGATCGAAGCGCCCGAGCGGGTTGCAGGTCTGCACGCTCTTCGTGCCGTCCAGGCACACGCACATAGAGGGTGCATCTTTCGGGTTACACGGCTGGGGCGACGGGCCGAGCTTCCGCTCGTCGGCATCGACGATCGCGGTGCACCCCGTCAGAAACAAAACGAAGCCCAAGCGCAGCGACCAGGTCATTTCGCGCGGATGCTGGCACACGTACAGACCGCAGCAAACATCTCGTGCACCGGCTATCCACGATCTGTCCACGATCTGGATCACGAATGCTCACGCGACGGCGAGGACGGATCACGCGTGACGCAGATCGCATTTCACCCGCGTAAATACCGGGAAATTTACAGTGACGTTTGCGCGAGGGATCACGCGTGCGATCGCCGACGATCTGCTTTCTAGTTTGCGTTCAAATTTGGTTTGATTTTGGACGAGCGGCCTTACAATCCGGGGCATGAGTGACTCGATCGAAGTGCTTGCTGCGATCTCGCGAGAGCTGCTCGATGCGCAAGATCGTGCGGCGCGTCTGCAAGTAGTGGCTGATGCAGCGCTGCGTCTCATCACGCCGGCGAATCACGCATCGGTGCGATTGTCCCAAGGCGATCGCCTGCAAGTCGCTGCGCGATCTGGGGTTGGTGCAGATCGCCCGGCACCGGGATTTCGCAAAGGCCAAGGCGTACTCGGCTGGGTTGCCGAAACCGGCCTTTCGGCGCGGGTGGATGATAGCCAGCGTGATCCCCGCTTCTCGCCGAACGACGCGCGCGGCTTCGACGTCAGCTCATTGGTATCGGTTCCGATCCTGTGCCGAGGCGAAACACTGGGCGTGCTCTCCTTATCAGCGCCGGAGCGCTGCGCGTTTTCCTCCCGCGATGAGATCTTCGCAACGCTCCTCGCGCAAGCGGCAGCGCAAGCGCTCATCACGTCGGATCTCGAAGAGCGAGCGACGACCGATGCGCAAACCCTTGCGTTCAACCACGGCCAGCTATTGCCGCGGCTGCGTAACGCGATGGACCGCGCGCGGCGCAATGGGCAACCGCTGAGCGTGCTGCTCATCGATCTCGATCATTTCAAACGCGTCAACGATCTTCACGGTCACGCCGTCGGTGACGCGGTCCTTCGAGCGTTCGCAGACAAGACTCGTGAGCTCGTGCGCAGTGCCGACGTACTCGTCCGGCGCGGCGGCGAAGAGTTCGTCTTGATCATGCCCGGCGCGTTCGAAGTCGATGCGCACAACATCGGCGAACGCATTCGCGAAGCGCTCGACCTAGCGCCACTGCGCTTGCGGGATGGATTGAGTGTTCG
>DASRXR010000994.1:0-4930 GCA_035687405.1 Polyangiales bacterium | reverse complement strand
CCAGTGAACGCCGTCGGCTTTGAACCGGCCGACGATCAGTGCCGAAGCTACGAGCGGCAGCAGCATCGCGCCAGCCAGCTGGATCAGCGTGCGTTTGCGCAGCGCCGCGTCGAGCGTGTTGCCGGAGAGAAACGCGTCGAGCTGGCCCTCGGGCAGCGTGAACAAACGCCAGGCGAGGTAGAGCGAGCCCGAGACCATGACGAGAGTGCCGATGGCGATCGCGAGCCGCGACCAGTCGAGCGAGCCGTACGCGCTGAAATTGGCTCGGGTTCGCTCGGCAGAGACCGGCCGACCCTCGCCCGGAGGACGGTCTGGAACAGCCGCCGCTGTGGGGGGATCAGACAGCTCGGACACGGCCCGGCGGTGTAACGTCCTTTAAAGGCAGGCGCAAGCTGCCGGCGCCCTCATCCTTTAAGACGAGCGATGATGGCATCCGCAAAGGCCTCGGTCCCCAGGCTCCCGCCCAAGTCGCCGGTCTTGTCGCCCTCCTGCAGTGCCCTATCGTACGCACTGCGGATCGCCGTCGCTGCCGCTCGACAGCGCTCGTCCTCTCGCGTGTCTGCGATGTGATTCAGCATCATCGTCGCGCTCATCATCAGCGCGAGCGGATTTGCGATGCCCTTGCCCGCGATGTCCGGCGCCGAACCGTGCACTGCTTCGAACACCGCGTCGGTGTCACCGATGTTCGCGCCGGGGGTCACACCTAGACCGCCGACCAGACCCGCACACAAGTCCGACACGATGTCGCCATACAAGTTCTCGCACAGCATCATGTCGAACTTCGAGGGATCTTGAACGACGCGCATCAAGGCCGCATCGATGATCATCTCGTCGTAGGGAATGTTCGGGTAGTCCTTCTTCGCGACCTTGCGCGCCTCTTCGAGGAACATGCCGTCGGTGAGCTTCATGATGTTCGCCTTGTGAAACACCGTCAGGCGCTTGCGCTTCCGGTGGGTCGCGTACCGAAACGCCCACAGCGAGATGCGATGACACGCCGGACGTGTTGCGACTTTCATCGAAGCGACGACGTCTTCGGTGATCACGTTTTCAACGCCGCTGTACAAGCCCTCGGTGTTCTCGCGAATGATCACGAGGTCGACATTCTCGAACCGCGTCTTCACACCGGGCATCGAGCGCACCGGCCGCACCGCCGCGTACAAGTTGAGCGCCTTGCGCAGCGCGACGTTTACCGACCGAAAGCCGCTGCCGATCGGCGTCGTGCATGGCCCCTTCAGCGCGAGGTGACAATCGCGAATCGCATCGAGCGTCTCGGCGGGCAATAGTTCACCCAGCCCCAGCGCGAGAGCCGACTCCCCGGCGTGACGCTCGATGAACGTCAGCGGCGCCCCCGTCGCTTCGAGCACGCGGCGCGTCGCGTGCATGACTTCCGGTCCGATTCCGTCGCCCGGGATGAGTACGACTTGGTGCGGTTTGCTCACGGATCACCTCGGTTTTTTCTTACGTGCGCTCTTTGTAGCAGCGCGCGTCAAGTTGCGCTTCGCTTTGACCGCGCGCTTCGCTTTGACCGCGCGCTTCGCTTTGACTGCGCGCTCGGGTGACGCGGAGTGCGCAGCGTGCGCAGTGAGCACGTGCGCAACACACTCCGTGACTCGGCGCGCCGTCGGCAGGTGCAAGAACTCGTTCGGCCCGTGCGCGTTCGAGTGCGGCCCGAGCACGCCAGTGATCAAGAACTGCGCGCGCGGGAACTTCTCGCCGAGCATCGCCATGAACGGGATCGAGCCGCCTTCGCCGAGAAACGCCGCCGGTTTTCCGAACGCGGCACTCGAGGCGTCGTTCAGCGCGACCTCGAGCCAGCGCGACAGCACCGGCGCATTCCAACCCTCGCCGGACTTCTCGGCTTCGAACGTCACGTGCGCGCCAGACGGCGGATCGCGTTCGAGCAACTGCTTCACGCGCTCGCTCGCACGATTCGCGTCACACGTCGGCGGCACGCGCATCGACAGCTTGAAACTCGTAAACGGACGCACGACGTTCCCCGCATCCTGCATCTGCGGAATCCCGCTCACACCCGTCACCGAAAGTGTGGGTTGCCAGCTGCGCGCGAGCACGAGCTTGGTCGCGTCGCGCTGCATCGGCTTCACGCCCGGCAGCCAGGGATAGCTCTCGAGCAGGCGCTTGCCGAGCACCTTTGCGGTCGCGCTCGCTTGGCGCTTCCGATCCGGCGGGATCTTCACGTGCAGGTCCTTCACGCGAATGGTTCCGTCGCGCTCATCTTCGAGCCGCCCAAGCAAACTCCGCAGGATCCGAAAGCTCGACGGCACGACGCCGCTCGCATCACCCGAGTGAACACCCTCGGTCAACACTGCGACGTTCAAGTTGCCGGTGACCAATCCACGCAGCGAGGTCGTGCTCCACAGCCGATCGTAGTCGCCGCACCCCGAATCGAGGCACACTACCAAGCTCACTTCGCCGATGCGATCACTCAAGTGCTCGACGTAGGCGGGCAAGTCGTAGCTCCCCGACTCTTCGCACGCTTCGATGATCACGACGCACCGCGCGTGCGCTCGGCCCTCACGTTGCACTGCTTCGATCGAAGTCAGCGCCGCGAACGCCGAATAACCGTCGTCCGCCGCGCCGCGACCGTACAGCTTGTCGTCCTTGTGCACCGGCTCCCACGGACCGCAACCTTCGATCCAACCCGTGAACTCGGGCTGCTTGTCGAGGTGTCCGTAGAGCAACACCGTCCCGGGGTCGCCGCCATCGGCTGCAGGCTCACCGGTCGCCGGCACCTCCATGAAGATCAGCGGCGTGCGCTCGGGCAGCTGCACCACTTCGACCGACAGACCGCGGATCGGGCGCGCGCGACACCACTGCGCGATCAGCTCGACGGCGCGCTGCATGTGCCCGTGTGCTTGCCACTCCGGGTCGAACGCGGGCGATTTGTTCGGAATACGAATGTATGACTCGAGCGTTGGAACGATCGACGCGTTCCAGACGTCTTCGATGAAACTCGGTAATGCACTGTGCGCCATGGGCCACTCCGGCCCGCAGCATAGTGCACATTCAACCGGTAGGTGAGCCCACGGGCGGCTCGATGACCGCGCCACAATCGAGGCAGGTCGGCCGAATGCCAGCCAGCGCATTCAGGGGGCCGATTGCGGCTACGAGCATCAGCGCGGCGGGCAACAAGCCGTGCATGTCCGCGAGGTAGAGCGGCGAGCTCGCGACCAAGAAAAAGATCAGCACCAGCCAAACGCGCCGGAGCTTTCCCCAACCCGGCCAAGGCATCGTGACCTCGACCTGCCGCACGCAACGCTCGCAATCCGCGTGGCCGCGGCGCGAGAACGGACCAGACATGCCGCCGAGGACGCTCATCGCCGACTAGCCTGGGGTCAGCTGCGCGCCGGTTCAAGGATCCGCGAAGCTCGCCTCGTAGCCGGTGTCCTCGATCGCGCGTGCTTCGGCTGTCGCCGTCAGCGGCAGATAACAATCGAGCATCACCGCGAGCTCCTCGGTGGACTTCGCCCCCACACTCGCCTCGTACTTGCCGGGCTGCGGCCCGTGGGGAATCCCGCGAGGATGTAGGGTCAGGCTCCCCGCTTCGACACCACTGCGCGAAGAAAACGCACCACTGACGTAGTAGATGAGCTCATCGACGTCCGACGACGAGTGGGGATAAGGACACGGGACCGCTTCGGGATGGAAGTCGAGCGGCCGCGGCACGAACGAGCAGATCAGCGCGCCGCGTGTGGAGAATGTGCCGTGCCAGGTCGGCGGCAGGTGCACCGAGCTCACGCGCGGCTGAAACGCGAGAATCGGAAACGCCCACGGGTAGAGCGTGCCGTCCCAGCCGACCACGTCGAGCGGCGAGTGCGCGTATCGAAACTCGTGGTGCGCCGCTCCGCGCTGCACGACCAAAGTGCGAATGCCTTCGTCGATCGGACCGCGAAACTCGGGCCGACGAAAGTCGCGATGCGAGTACGGGGCGTCCATCCGCAGCTGCCCGACCGGGTTGCGGAACTGTGAGGGGATGCTGAGCGCGCCCTGACATTCGACGAGGAGCACTTCCGCCGCGGTCTCCCACTGAATCCGGTAGATGACGCCCTTTGGAATGCCGACGTAGTCGTTCTGACCGAACGCGAGATCGCCGAACACGCTGCGGACGAGACCGCGACCTTCGCGCACGAAGAACAGCTCGTCCGCGTCGGCATTCAAGAAGTACGTCGCCGCGTCTTGGACGGGTTTCAGAATCGAGATCGTGACGTCGGCGTTGGTCAGCAGCGGCACCCGGCCGTCGATAGCCGTGCCCGAGATTCTCGCGCCGCGATAGTGACGCCGGCGGAGCTCGGGCGACGCGTCGGCAGCCGTGAGCTGCACGCCGCCGGTGACGGGCCGATCCGAAGCAGCGACGAGCGCTTGCGGCCGATTGACGTGATACAAAATGCTGTACGGCCCGTCGAAGCCTACGCGAGTCAAGCAGTGCTCGTAGCGCATCCGGCCACTCGCATCTCGCAGTGCGATGTGGTGCTTTCGCGGAAACTCACCGTGGCAGAGGCTCTCGAGCATCAGGCCGAGCCTTTCTGCATCTGATCGCGCTCGATGCTCTCGAACAGCGCGCGGAAGTTGCCAGCGCCGAACCCTCGATCGCCTTTGCGCTCGATGATCTCGTAAAAGAACGGCCCCGCAGCCGCATCGGCGTAGAGCCCGGCCGACTCTTTCAGGAAGATCTGAAGTAGGTACTGACCCTTCGACGACCCATCGACGAGGATCTGCAACTTCTCGAGCTGCGGGATGTCTTCCGGAATTTCACCGACGCCGATCTCCTTCAGCCGCTCCGGCAGGCTCTCGTAATAGGTGTGCGGGGTCGGCAGAAATTCCACGCCGCGCCCCTTCAGCTTCTCGACCGCACTCAAGATGTCGCGCACGGAGAGCGCCGCGTGCTGCACGCCGTCCCCGCGATGCTCCTCAT
>DASRXR010000993.1:0-5563 GCA_035687405.1 Polyangiales bacterium | reverse complement strand
TTGCACCCGACACACCCGGCACACGGCAGCTGTTGCCGCCGCAGAACGCACCATTGCTACAGTCGACATCCGCTGCGCATGGATCGCCAATCCCACCGAGCAGAGTGCACACGCCACACGCGTTACCCGCGCCGTACGCACAACGCGTGCTCGCACACTGTGCGTTGCTACTGCACGGTTGTCCGGTCACGCGCGGACCGGGCAACAGTTGGCATGCCGCGGGTAACGTGTGGTCGAGCAATTGGCCGCAGCTGGCAGCGTCGAGCGCGTTCGTGCAACCCGCGATACCCACACCGGCGAACGCCCCCTCGACCATCGCGAGAGTGGACAGACAGTTCTCGGTGTTGCGTGCCGAGCACAGGCGCTGATCCCCGTAGACCGAGAGCAACACCGACGTGGAACACTTCGCCAGCCGCGCGCACAACATGTCCGCGAAAAACTGGCAAGTTGGCGCGACGTCGACGGCTGTGCAGCTGCCAGCGACACACACGAGTGGCGCCCGACAGGCGCGCTCCACCCCACAAGCGTCAGCCTGTTGCCCGAGCGTTACGCATCTGCCCGCGTGTGAACAGACCAGCCCTGGGCTGCAATCGGCTGGCGAGAGACACACCTCGCCATTGGCCACTCGCTCTCGGCACACGCCCCACTCGCCGTCGAATTCCGCACAACGCCCGCTAACACACTGACCGCCCACGCGACACGCCGCACCGTTGCTGCGCTTGCCACTCGGTGTCTGACAACCGGCTGGCAACTCACCGTTGGTGATCGCGTTACAGTCGACGCTCCGCATCATGTCGCCACACGACGCTGCGCCCGCGCCGGTTCCGAACACGTCGGGTAGCCCGAGCGAATACGTGCAACCCTGGCTGAGCTCAGACTCGCAGGCTTCGTATGAACCGTAAGGTGATAGGAACGCGTCACCGCAGCGTGCGAGCGCCTGACAGGTCCCACTCGCGTACGCCCTGCAGCCCTCAGCGGCCTCCGCATCCGAGTCGGCGTAGTTGCAGCCTCCGCTAGCGCGGAGAACGCCCAACAGTGCGAAGACCCTGGGCAGCGAGTGCCGTGTGGACTGCGATGATGGCATAGGGGTAGGGCGCTCAGAACTTCACTTTCTTGCGGTTTGCAGTCGCGGCGCGCAGCCCGGCGGTCGCGCTGACGTGTTCGGACGCAAGCTCGAGGACCTGCTTGAACAACGTGGTCGCTTCTTGCTGTTTGCCCATGCGAAAGCAGACCCAGCCGAGCGCCGCGCGCATCTCGACGTCGCTCGGGTAGTGTTCGACCAAGCGGCGGTACACCACTTCGGCTTCTGGAAAGTGCTCGGAACTGAACTTCGCAAACGCCAGACGTTGCAGCGCGAGGTAGTTCTCTGGATCGCGTTTCAGAACGTCTTCCGCCAGCACTGCGACGTCGTTCCAGCGGGTCAAGGCCATCAGCGGGAGCAGCAAGCCGAGCCGCGCCTCGATCGACGCGGGTTCTGCCATCGCGGCGAGTTTGTATGCCGCGACCGATTCTGTATGCTGATTCAAGCGGTACAGAAGCCAGCCGCGTCTAAAGCTCGCCAAATAGCCGTCGCGTTGCGGGGAGGGCAACGCGGTCAGCGCTTGTACAGCCGCTTGAAACTGACCTGCGGCCTCTGCGACGTACGACGCCTTCCACGCGCGCGCTGCTGGCGAAGCACTCGGTTCGGCATCCGGGCGACCGGAATCGTGCCGGCGATCGGCTTGCGCCTGCTCGGTTTCGGGCCCGCACGTCATGGTGCCCAACATGATTGCGGTGATCGGCAGCACGTATTTCATGACCAGCCTCCTGCGCCGATCGCAAACGGCGATGCCGTGCGCGTGCTCACTTCGTTGGGAAGGGTGCGCCGCTCCGGTGCTTGCACGACAAGTTCGGCCCGTTGCACGCGCCCAAACGCACGGACTTCGATCACAGCAGGCCCGGGCGCTGTATCGAACACCACACGCGTTTCGACTGCCGACTCACTGCCGGATCTGCGTTCGATCGAATAACCGACGATCGCGATGCCGCGCTGCTCGATCACGACGTGAGACTGCAGCTCGATCCGCTGTGCGCCCACGAACGGTGCTTTGAGGTCCCACCACAGGCGACGCAGCCAGCCGCCAAACCAGCGCGCGGGTAGGGCGCTCCGAAACGTCAAATCCGGATAACGTTCGAACGGTACGTGTGAAAGCGAGAGCCGGAGCAGTTTGAGCACCGAGTCTTGCGCGCCGCGCAGCTCCGTGCAGTTGAAGCAGCGGTCGCTGCGCGTGATGATCAGCTCGGCGCGCCGGTCGAGTGAACGCAGCACCGAGCGGCCCCAACCGTCGATCTCACTGACGATTCGCTCGAGCCGCCCTGCGACGTCGTAGGTCAACATCAGTCCGAGCGGAAACTGGAAGTGCGCCGCGAGCGCGTAGTCGGGTTGTAAGGTCTCGAGCGCGTCGCCCTGCTCCGGCGTATGGATGGACTCGAAACGCGGCGCCGCTTCGCGCCGTACGACCACGTCCTGAAAGCAACTTGGCTGCGTTGCCGAACCGAGCGCGGGCGTCGCTTGCAGCTGAAAATGCAAGTGCGGGCGCGGCGCTCGCCCCGAGCTACCACACTGACCGAGCACTTGACCGCGCCAGACGAACTGACCGGGGTACACCGCCAAGGTGCCGGGCGCGAGGTGAGCGACGAGCGAATACACAGCCGCTGCGTGCTGCAGCACAACGTAGTTGCCCCAAGGGGTCTGACTGTTGTCCTCGCCGATCGCATTGTTGGGAACGGTGTTTTCGGTCGCGACCACCGTGCCGTCGGCGGCGGCGATCACGGATTTACCGAAGCAGTAGTAGTCCTCTGCGCGGCTACCCGACCCCGCGCACAACGCTCCGTCCGCGCCGCTATACATCTCGAAGTCGTAGGCGTGCCGCAATACGCCACGATGTGTATACGGGCCATCGACACCCTGCGTGCAGCACCACGCACCGCTGAATGGCAGATGCAGCCGCACTGCGCTTGCCGCCATCGGCTGCTGCGGCACGTCATTGAGCAGGGATTGCTCCGGTGTCTCCGCGGCGAGCGTAGCGAGGCGCAGCCGCCGCCCTGCCGTTCGCTGGCGTAACGCCGACAACACGCACACGACCGCGAGCGCAAAGGGCACGAAGCCGAGCGGCAGTCCGAGCCGCGCGAGCGGTATCGCCAATCCGAGCGCAAAAAAGGCCGAGAGTAGGGCGCTACCGAGCGCGAGCAGCGATGAGCCTCCCGATGGGATCAGCCATACGCCGCCGATCGCTACCGCAGTAAGCCCCGAGCTGCAGGCGATCAGCTGCAGTGTGCTATCTGCGAGTGGCGCGTGCGCGACCCGGAGCAGTGCGAGCACGAGCACCACGGCGCCGGCAGCGAGCAGAGTCGCGATGCGGCTGTGCAGCGCCAAAGCACACAAAACCAACAGCCCCGCGCGCACGTCGGGTAAGAGCACAAAAGCCCCGAAGCTCTGCAGCGACAGTGCGAGCAGAGGCGGAAGCGCCGCGCTCCAGACGTCGAGCTGCGGGACCGCGGCCATCAGCGGCAGGCTCGGTGACAACCCCGAGGCAAACCAGGACACCAGCACGAACGGCATCGACAACACCGGCAGAAAGCCGACGCAACTAGCGAGTGCTGCGAGTGCCGCTGTCACGAGCACGCTGCTTGCACCGAGCATCGAGGCGAATGCGCATGACGCAGGGCTCAACACGAACTCGTGCCCGATCGCAACGCCACATAAGATCGCGTTGTAGCCGTAGGGTACGTACGGGTTGCTCAATCGCAGCGTGCGAACGAGCAACTCGCACCCGAGCAGGGCGCACAGCGAGAGCGCCAAGCAGCGCGGCGAGGTCGCGAGCGCGGCGAGGATCAGGACGCCAACCCAACGGCGCTGCGAGAAAATCGCATGCGCGTGATCCACAACGACCACGTCGAGCGCGGCGAGCCCGCCCGCGCGCAGCTTCTGCTTCAACGCAGCCATGCCGGAACCTGTTCGAGCGCGTTCAGATCGTCGACCGTCTCGGCACGGCGGATCAGTGTCGGATCTCCATTGACACCGATCATCACGATCGCCGGCCGCAGCGTAATGAACTGCATCCACTGCGTGGTGTTGTACGCGCCGACGTTACTGAACACCAAGCGCTCACCCGCAGCCATCGGCGGCAGCTTGACCGACTCGCGCATCACGTCGATGTTCATGCACAGCGGGCCGTAGAGCACCGTCGGCTCTGCGGTGCCGCGCACCTCTTGCGCCGGCGTGACCGCGTGGTTGTACCAAAACGACGTGAACAGCAGGTTCACTCCGGCGTCCAAAATCAACCCTCGTTGCGCGTCGGGTTGGCGCTTACTCGCGACGACCGTCGTCACCAAATATCCCGCGCTGTCGACCAGCGCACGCCCCGCCTCGAGCACCAACACCGGGCGCTCGGACGACGGGTAATCGAGCGCGAGCAAGCCTTGTGCGACAGCATCCGCGTAGCGCGAAAAGCTCGGGATCGCGTGCGCGCCATTCAGATACTGACCCTTGAGCGCATTGGGCGATGCGAACCCGCCGCCGATGTCGAGGAAGGACAACTTGATGCCGTGTTCGGTGAGCAGCTCGTTTGCGAGCCGCGCGAGCTTGCCGGCTGCGGCGCCGTACGCGAGAGGATCCAGCACGAACGTGCCGATGTGTGTATGCAGCCCGACGAGGTCGAGACAGCCGCTCGCTTGGATCCGCCGCACGGCATCGCGCGCTTGGCCGGACTCCAGGTTCAAGCCGAAGCGGCTCCAGGACTGCACGCCGTCGATCGCCATGTTGACGCGCACCGCGACGCGCGGCCTGCAGTTGGTTCGGCGCGCGATGACTTCCATGCGCAGGATCTCGTCGAAGTTGTCGACGTGGATGATCGTCCCGGTCGTCGCTGCTTTTTCTGCCGCGTCGTCTGGCTTGTACGGACCGTTGAAGTGGATCTCACTCGGCGCGACGCCGCTGCGCAACGCTTTCTCGTATTCGAACGGCGAAACGACTTCGGCCCAGGCACCTTCGCGGTGAAACACGCGACAGATGGCCTCGTTGTAATTGGTCTTGTACGACCAAGCCATTCGCACGCGTGGATACCGCCGCAGAAATGCTTCGTGCAGGTCACGATAGTTCGCGATCAACGTGCGTTCGGAAAACACGAACAGCGGCGAGCCGTACTGTGCGACCAGTGCTTCCACCGAGACACCGTCGATCTTGGAGAGCGGCTTCGCGGCTTGCTGTCTGCCGAACTTGTTCATCAGGCCGATCTGGTGGCGCACCAGCGACGGTCGCTCGTACACGGGCCTCTGATTCACGGTCGTCCTCCTTCGAGCGAGCGGCGCCATTCCCCGTTCATGACGATCTTCTCGAGATCCGCGACATCTGCGATTTGATCGAGCGCGGTGCGAATGAACATGGTTCCCACGTGATAGTCGCTGCCGACATCCGGCTGCGCGCCGCTCGCAATCGCGACTGCACGCTGCGGCAAGTTGATCCCGGCCGCGGCGGCCAAGTAGATCCACGCAGGGAATCGTGGATTGATCTCGATCACGTAGT
>DASRXR010000992.1:0-10354 GCA_035687405.1 Polyangiales bacterium | reverse complement strand
GGGCTACGTGGCGTGTGAAGATCTCACGCGCATGCGCAACGGCCTGGACGAAATCGAGCGGTTGGCCAGCCGGTCACTCACCTGGGAACCGACTGCGATCTGGGCACGCGCCGAGTACGAGCGGATCCGAGGCGGTGGAGAGACCGCGCTGGCGTACGCCGACGATGCATTGCGCCGCATCCAGCCCGGTCGCCACCTCCTGTGGGCGTCGGCGACGTCGACACGCTTGCTGATCTTGGTCAGTCTCGGCCGTGAGGCAGAGGCCCAACGCGACGGCGAACAGTCTCTTGCAGCGGGGCGCGAGGTAGGCTTGGACCACCAGCTCGCGAGTCTGCACCTCGCAACCGCGCTCGCGACCGCGAAGCAAGGCGATGCGCCGGGAGCTTGGGGACACGTCGACTCTGCGCTCGCGATTCTCGCCGAGCACCAAGCAGGCGGCCTCCGGCTCGGGTTGGCGTTCGAGACGGCCACGAGCGTGGCGATCTATCTGCGCGATGCGGAAGCATTCGAGCGCTTCGCGCCGTGTTGTCGCGAGCTCTATCACGCGCACGAGAACCGAGCGCTCTCGACCAAATACGACCGACTGATTCGCACGGCTACGCGCGTAGGCTTGATCGCACGAAGCGAATCGTCGCCTGCGCACGCACCTGCGATCCACGGCGAGGCCATCACGAAGCTAAATGGACTACTCGAGACCTGTGCCGATCCAGTTACCGCCATCAAACGGACTCTGGAGCTCATTGCGGAGTCGGTGGGCGCCCGCGCGGGACACGTGTTCACGCTGGTCGACGATGAGCCCGTGGCATGGGCACATTTTGGCGGAGAAGCGGCCTCCGCAGAGATGACCGAAGCGGCTCGTTCGCAGCTGCTATCCGAGCGCGACGAAAGCGATGAGACACAGGATGCGGGAGATGGCTCCCAGATGCGCGGCGCGGGCCATGCGTATCAGTCGGTTCTGATCGGGCACCACAGTGGAGATACGTTCGTCACACACGGGCTCGCGCTGCTGTTGGGAGCCGAACCGATCCCGGAGGAGACCCGCCAGCTCGCGCGTCGGCTCAGCGAGTATCTGGAGTCGGCAGGGGCGCTGGACCACACGTCGCGGTGAGCGAGGCGAACACGGGGAGCTTGTCGGCGCGGGATGCGCTCGCCCGCGGCGGCCGCCACACTGCAACGCCGATTCCGCCGATCTGAGCGCGCTAAGTGCTCGATAACTCGTGCACGCGATCCCGGCACGCGACTTGAAGTAGCGCCCGGGCATGCTCGCCACTGTCGAAACGGGTGCGCTCCGCGGTGTCGCCGCTTGGGGCGTCATCGTTGAAGTGAGTCAGACCCGCGGTCTGCCTGGCGTCGACATCGTCGGGCTCCCCGAAGCCGCCGTCCGCGAAAGCCGGGTTCGCGTCCTTGCCGCAATCGGCAACAGCCAACTCATCCTGCCCGAGCGGCGATTCATCATCAACCTCGCACCCGCAGATCAACCGAAAGGCGGTGCGTCGTTCGACCTCGCAATCGCGATCGCACTCATGGCGGAGTCGTCAGTTTGCGTACCCGATAAGCTTCCGGGACTGCTGCTACTCGGCGAGCTGTCACTCGATGGGCGGCTGCGGCCAGTGCGCGGCGTGCTCGCACATCTTCGGTCCGCACGCGAACGCGGGTTGCGCATGGCGATCATTCCCGAAGCTGATGCGGCGTGGGCCACGCTCGTGTCCGGCATCGACGTGTACGTCGCGAGTTGTCTGCGCGAAGTCGTGGACTACTTGAATGGCACCGCGACACTGGCTCTGGCGGCGTGCGCAGAATGGCCGGAGGTACCCGAATCCGCCCATGACCTGCGCGACGTGCGTGGGCAAGATGTCGCGAAGCGCGCGTTCGAGGTCGCCGCTGCGGGCTGGCACAATCTTCTTCTCGTCGGTCCGCCAGGAACCGGGAAAACGATGCTGGCGAGCCGGCTCGCTGGGTTGCTGCCAGAGCCGAGCGCAGATGAAGCACTCGAGATTGCAACGATCGCAAGCGTGGGCGAAGTGGGGTTACCAACTGCACGGGTTCGGCGGCCTTTTCGCGCGCCGCATCACTCTTGTAGCGAAGCTGCGCTGATCGGCGGTGGGCAACCGATTCGGCCGGGAGAAGTCACGCTCGCGCACCGCGGCGTGCTGTTTCTCGACGAGCTTCCGGAGTTCAAGCGCGCGGCGATCGAGTCACTGCGCCCGACGATGGAGTCCGGAATCGCAATGGTCGTGCGCGCCCGTGAGCGCGTTGCAATGCCGGCGAAGCCGCTGATCGTGGCTGCGATGAATCCGTGTCCGTGCGGGTATTCAGGCGACAAGAAACGGGTCTGCCGCTGCACGCTGTATCAGATCGAGCGCTATCGGTCGCGAATCTCCGGGCCGCTCATCGATCGCTTCGACATTCACGTTCAGCTTCCACCGGTACCGATCAATGCTCTGCAGCAATCGGCGTCGGGCGAAACGACTGCCGACGTTCGCGCGCGGGTGCAGGTTGCCCGCGAGCGCGCCGCAGAGCGCGATGCAAACGCGCCGGCGAACGGGTCTAGCCTGCACTTGCTGAAGCAACTCGAGCCGGATGCGCGTTCGCTTCTGCTCCGGAGCATCGATGTGCTCGGGCTGTCGCTGCGCGCGTACTCGAAGGCGTTGCGCGTCGCCCGTACGATCGCCGATCTCGCGGGCGCCGATACGGTGCTCAGCAATCACGTCGCCGAGGCGATCCAGTACCGGCTGCTCGATCGCGAAATTCACGCCGTGCAACGAAGCGCGGCCGAAGAGAGCGCGATGTGCGCTCCGAACACAGATTCGAAGCGCAAAGGAGAGTCACCACCATGTCCATGAAAGACAAACTCAAGGCGATCAAAGAGGCCATCGGCAGCATCGAGAAACAGTTTGGGAAGGGCGCGATCATGGCGCTCGGCCAAGGGAGAGCCGCCGAGCCGATCGCAGCGATCAGCAGCGGGTGCCCGTCACTCGACCAAGCCCTCGGCTGCGGAGGTTATCCACGGGGCCGCATCGTCGAAATCTACGGGCCCGAGTCGAGTGGAAAGACCACGCTGACACTTCACGCGATCGCGGAGTGTCAGCGGGCGGGCGGTGTCGCTGCATTCATCGATGCAGAACACGCGCTCGATGTCGTCTACGCGCGTGCACTCGGCGTCGAGGTGGATCAGTTGCTCGTGAGCCAACCCGACACCGGCGAGCAAGCCTTGGAGATCACCGAGACGCTCGTGCGCAGTGGGGCGCTCGACCTGGTGGTGATCGACTCGGTGGCAGCGCTGGTCCCGCAAGCCGAGATCGACGGTGACATGGGCGATCAGCACATGGGCCTGCAGGCGCGTTTGATGAGCCAGGCGCTGCGTAAGCTCACCGGCGTGACGCACCGCACTGGAACGACGATCATGTTCATCAATCAATTGCGGATGAAGATCGGAGTTTCGTTTGGCAATCCCGAGACGACGACGGGCGGTCACGCGCTGAAGTACTACGCGTCCGTGCGGCTGGATATTCGGCGGACGGGGCCGGTGAAGAATGGCGAAGAGATTTGTGGGAATCGCACGCGTGTGAAGGTCGTGAAGAACAAGCTGGCGCCGCCGTTTCAGACGACCGAGTTCGACATTCGCTATGGGATTGGGATCGATGCGATCGGAGATCTGCTCGACAAGGCGGTGGAACGCGAGCTGATCAAGAAGAGCGGGAGTTACTACAGCTTCGAGGCGACGAGTCTCGGGCAAGGTCGCGAGCGCGCGCGTGAGGCGCTGATCGCGGATGCCGGATTGCGGGAGGCGGTGAAGCAGAAGCTCGGTGCTTTGGGTGCAGCGCCGGCGGCTTCGAAGACGTCAGCGGAGCAAGTAGACGCTGCCGCTTGATTGCGCGTAGGGAGGTGCGCGAATGGATCGTCGTGTTTGTGCTCGCGATCGAAATAGGGGCGGTCGCGAGCACGAACACGAGTATCGGTCTGGCGCCCCTCAAACAAAATTGAGGTGAAGCGACGAATCCGCCTTGACCCTCACGCTACGTCAAGCCGGAGGGTTCAGCCCATCACCCCTGTGTTGGAGGCTGACATGCTGGAAATCTTTGGTGTTCCGTTCTCGGCTCATACTCGCAAAGTGTTGCTGGCACTGCGGGAAAAAGGCGTCGCATTCAAAATGGTACGTGTCATTCCGCTAGCCCCGCCGCCTGGTTGGAGCGAGCTCAGCCCACTCGGCAAGATCCCCGTACTTCGCACTGCGGGGCTTACGGTCGCCGACTCATCCGTCATTTGCCAGTATCTGGAACGCGTCCATCCGACGCCCGCAATCTACCCCACCGATCCGATCGAGCTCGCGAAAGCGCTCTGGCTCGAGGAGTTCGTTGACGGTGGCCTCGCACCTCACGTGCTCGGCGGTTTGCTGCTGCAGCGCGTATTCGCAGAGCGTTTCTTGAAGCGTGCACCGGATCAAGCATTGATCCGGCGCTCGCTCGAACAAGAGATTCCGCCAAAGCTTGCGTACCTGGAACAGAGCATCCAAGGCGAGTTCTTGGTTGGGTCGCAGTTCAGCGTAGCGGACATCACCGTTGCCTCGATGCTGATCAACTATCAGTTCGCTGGCGAACAACTGAATGATTATCCGAAGCTGCAACGGTATCTGAAAGCACTCTTCAAGCGGCCGTGTTTTCAAGAACAGTTTGCAGAAGAGGTTCCAGCCGCTGAACAAATCGAAGGATTGGACCTCGCGGTGTTGCGAGACGCCACGAGCTAGCACTACTAATCCGTTGGGGATCAGTAGTGCAAGAACAAGCATCGGATGCAGCTGCGAGTCGCGCACTTCGCGTCGCTCGCAGCTGATCCGAACCACCTACTCACGCGTACGCCACGGATAGGATCGGTCGTGCCATGTTCCGCATTGGGGATTTTTCTCGAATCGCTCGCGTCTCGATGCGCCTGCTGCGCTACTACGACGAGCTCGGGTTGTTGCGTCCGGCTCACACGGCTTCGAGCAACGGGTATCGTTACTACACTGCGGCGCAGCTCGCGGAGCTGAATCGAATCCTCGTGTTGCGAGACCTCGGGTTATCGCTCGAGCAGATCGCGCGCGTGCTGCAGGACGGCATTTCGAGCGACGAGCTGCGCGGCATGTTGCTGATGCGGCGCGCGGAGATCGAGCAGAGCCAAGCCGAGCTTGCGATGCGTTTGCGGCTGCTCGAGTCGCGAATCGCATCGCTCGACACGCTCGACAAAGACGAGCCGGACGACGTCGTGATTCGTGCCGAGCCTGAGCGTCAGTTCCTGTCGCTCCGTACACGCCAATCCTCGTTTGGTTCGGCACTCGCGCTGGCGCTCGAGCTGCAGCGGGACGTTCCGCTTCAAATCGGGCGAGCGGCGCTCGGGCCATTCATAGTGGTGTCGCATTCACCGGACTTCGAACCCGATGATCTGGATCTCGAGCTCGGCTTCGTGCTCGAGGCAGAGCCGAAGCGGCTGCCGGTGCTCAGCGATCGCACGAAGCTCGAGATCGGCACGCTACCGAGTCACGAGCGAGTGGCAACTTGCGTGCGTGTCGGTGCGCCCGCGCAAGCCCACCAGAGCACGGCGCGAATCGGCCGCTATCTCGAGGCCACGGGCTATCGGCTAGCCGGCCCAAACCGCGAGATCTTTCTGCAGCTGCCGCGGGACGGTGAAATCGAAACTGCCGTGGTGGAGATGGTGTTCCCCATCCAACCCGCTTGAAATGCGGGAACGCTCGAGCAAGCGCCGCGAACGAGCGTCAGTCCGGGCCCGCGCAGGCCCACTCTGCTCCGACCCGCTCGATCCGCGGTGCGCCGATCGCCTGTGCGGATCGCAGCGTCAACCGCACCTCGATCACACCATCCTGCGGCACGCTCAGCGGGAACGCGTTCTCCTCCGGAAAGGTTCCCACTGTCGTGAAACCACTATCGGCAAGCGCATCCACAGCTGCGGCCCACCGGACTTCGACCTGAACCGAACCTCCCGCCCCAACTTCCGCCAGGATGTGCAGCGCCTTCCAACGCGTTGAGTTGCCCACACCCGCATCTGCGCAGCTTCCCGAAAACACATGACTGATGCTGGCTTCGCGGACGAACTCCTCGCCCAACGCCAAACCCGTCAGGTCGCCACCACCACGAGGACCCACACCCACTGAGACCTGCGCCGTCACCATCCCCAGCGCCGGATCGAAGCGAGTCGCCAAGCCTCGCCCTTGTGCTCCGCCCTGCGTGCTCACGATCCACAAACGCTCGCCGCTATCGGCTGCAACCGCGACGGACTCGAACGGCGTGACCCCGCCCGATGCGAGGTCGCTCGCCGCACCGATGGACAAGGGATCACGCGCGAGCTCGGCAAGTTTTCCTGAGGTGTACACGACCCACGGCGCCTTTGCCGTGAGCGCGACGCCCCGTGGAGAGAGAAGCTCCGGCACCTGCACTTCCGACCACGCATCCGTTCGCGGGTCGTACCGCGCGACGCTCTCGCATCCGAAACCCGCAAAGAGCAGCTGCCCATCGATGTCCGCGCAGATGCTCTCGAGCGTGTAACACGCCAGCTCGGTCTGCAGAATCTCGACGGTCGGGATCTCGGACAACGGATCGACGCGCGCGAGTTGGCCATCGCGGTCGATCAACCACAATACGCCCCATGGATCGAAGCTACCTGCGTACGCGGCAAACTTCGGAAGCTCCGCAGCCGTGAGCGGCTCGCCGCTCGATCCATCGTATGCGACCACGCGCTGTGCTCGCAGAAAACCCACCCAGACATTTCCAGCGAGCTCCTCATTCGGCGCTTGCGCGCCGTCGATCGCGAGCGCTTGGGCGTCGTCGTCCGGCTCGCCGATCTCGACATCGAGCAATCTGCAGTCGTCGCGTTCCAGGACCTGTAGCGCGGACGATGACGTTTGGACGCCGTCGTTGTCCCGATCCACACAGCGGTCGCGATCGGACGAAAACTTCGATAGCCGCGCTCGAGCACCTGCCTGATTGTCGAGCACCCAGGCATCGCCGCGGTGATCCACTGCGACGCGAACTGGGCGCCCTCCCGGAGTCCGGTACCGCGCGACTTCGATCGCGGCATCGGCGTCGATCTTCGAGAGCGTCCCTTCATCGGTGTTCGGAACCCAAACGAACTTCCGCTCACGCGCCGTGCGGGCCAAGGTCAGCTCTTGTGCCGGCGTGAGCGCAAGACCGGTCGCGGCGGCAAACGGCACGACCGGTGGTCCCCAGACTTCTCCGCTGCACTTCGCGTCGCAGCCGCCGCACGGACTCGCGACCCACTCGTCGATGGTACCGTCGCAGTCATCGTCGCGCCGGTTGCAGACTTCGGTGCCTGGGACCTTCGCGCCGCGGCACTCGAGAAAGACGCCGTGCGCGCAGTCAGCGTGGCCGGAGTGGCAAGCGCCGACGTCGAGTGACTCGGGCGGGCCCGGATAGCAGACGTCGTCGAGGTCGGCCAAACATGGGCAGCCTTCGAGTGTCGGGTTTGCCTGACAGATTTCGGAGATTGTCTCGCAGTGGTTCGAGCGCCGAGGATCGTGATCGTCGCAGTCGGGCCCACGCGCGCAACCTTCGCCGCGCCCGTCTTTATCGTTGTCGATGCACTCTTCGCCGCAGCCGACGGCTGCGCTGGCTCCGAGTGTCAGCACGAGCGCCAACGCAAGCCGCAGGGTCCCCGTGCCGCCGGGCGAAAGCGCCTGCGTGAAAGTCGCAGACCGACGAGCCGCAGTGCTATGGACGAGCGTAGCCGCCCACGCCCGCGCGCTTGCGCTCCGACCCGTCTCTCGAGCTCGCTCCGGCCGCCGTTTCACGTGTTCCACCAGCCTAACAAACGCGAGATGCTGCCGAGCTGTGGCCCGCACACGACTGGCCTCGACCTCGCGTGTTCGATCGGCTATGGCGTAGGCCCGACACCCGACCTGGAACTCATTCACACACATGTCGATTCGTCTGGTCACCGGCGCGACTGGTTTCGTTGGGTCTGCACTCGTCGCTCGCCTCCTCCGCGATGGCGCGAACGTCCGCGTGCTCGCTCGCGACGTCAGGAGTGCACAACAGCTTCGTGAACGGGACAGCTCACCGCAGCTCGACGTCCGGATCGCCAGCCTCGGCGACCCCAACGCGATCGCAGACGCCGCTGATGGCGTCGACGTCGTCTATCACACCGCCGCTGAAAACTCGGCCGACGTGCCTCAGCGCTCGCTCGCTTGGATCAACGTCGCGGGCACCGAAAACGTATTGAACGCCTCACGCCACGCCGGAGTCCGGCGCCTGGTTCACGTGTCGTGCGCCGACGTGACATTGGTCAATCGCGATCGGCTGAACTGGAAAGAGACACGACAGCTCGATGAGCTCCCGCTCGACGCGGTGTGCCACACGAAGCAACTCGCGGAAGAGGTCGTGCTTGCAGGCAGCACCGGGTCACTCGAGGTCGTCGCGCTTCGCCCGGCGTGGGTCTGGGGCCCGGGCGATCGACGGACGATTCCCGCATTGTGCCGCGAAGGCGCGCGCGGTCGAGTGAGCCTGTGTGGCTCGGGGGAAAACCTGCTGCCTACTACGTACATCGGCAACTTGGTCGATGCGCTCCTACTGGCTGCAACGACGAGCGGAGTCGGAGGCAACGCGTATCACGTGGTCGACGGCGAGACGTTGAACGCACGCGAGTTTTTGGGGCAGCTGTGCGCGGCACTCGGTTTACCGGCACCCTCCCGCGGTCTGTATGGACTCGCGTATGTAGCGGCGTGGATCCGCGAGCGCACGGGCTTAGCAGGCATGAAGCGCGCCGATGTCGCGCGGCGGGGTCGCAGCTCGCTGTTCGATACGGTCGCTGCAACCCGCGAGTTGGGCTATGAGCCGAAAATCACTGTGGACCAAGGCATGCTCGAAGTCGCCGAGTGGGCCAAACAGGTCGGTGGGCCGAGCGCCATCGCGGCCACCGAGCGCAAGCCCTCGACTGCTACGGATGTCGACGATCTGATTCGAATCGCAGACACTGCAACGGGAGAAGCGGTATCCTCCGCGCCAAGTGCGAGTGTCCGGCACGAGTAGATTCCATTTTGCGGTCGTCGTGGTTGCGTGCGTGAGCGCTGCGATCGGCTGTTATGACAAGCGACCGAGCTCGAATCCGCCGCAGGAGCCAGCGCCTCCGGCGCCGATCCTCGATTCGGGCAACGCGACTTCGGGTGGTCCGCGGATAGACGCAAGCGCAAGCGCGTCTGGTCCGCCGCCGTCAGCTGCAAGCAAGCCCACTACGCTCGCGCCGACTGCGGTGGAGCCCGAGCCGAATCTGCGTGTGGCGTTCCTCGGTGATCAAAGTGTCGGGCCTTCGGCGTTGAGCGTGCTTCAGCTCATCGCGCGAGAACATGCGGCGATGATTGTGCACGCGGGCGATCTTTCGTACGGCACGATGAACCCGGCTGGTTGGGAAGCGCAGATCAACACGGTGTTCGGCCCTGATTTTCCGTACTTGATTGCGATCGGCAATCACGACCTCGACGATTGGCCGGGTCCAACGGGCTTTGCTGCGCTGTTGAACAAGCGTGTAGCGAGGACACCCGGTTTGATTTGTAGTGGAGAGCTCGGTGTTCAAAGCTTGTGTCGGTATCGAGGTCTCGAGCTGGTGTTGTCGGGTGTCGGCGTGTACGGCACGAATCACGAGTGGTATCTCGAGCAAACGTTGGCGCGTCCGGGTGCGGCGGTTCGGGTGTGTGTCTGGCACAAGAACCAGCACGACATGCAGGTCGGTGAGAAGACGGATGAGGTTGGTTGGTTGGCGTATAAGATCTGTGCGAAGCACGGTGCGCCGATCATGACCGGTCACGAGCATTCATACGCGCGTTCGTACGCGTTGACGGCGGTCGGTGATCGGGCGAGAGAGCACGGTTGGACGGGATCACCGGACGTCATCCAGTTGGGTGAAAACAGGACGGTGGTTGTGGTTTCGGGTTTGGGTGGTCACAGCAGTAGGACGAGGACGTCAGATCACGTGACGGACACGTGGTGGGCGTCGATCTATGCAAACGACTACCAGATGGAGAACGCGAAGCAGACGGGAACGGAGCCGCTGATTCAGTTCGGTGCGTTGTTCGTGGACTTCAACGTGGACGGCGATCCGCTGAAGGCGAGCGCGTATTTCAAGACAACGGACGATCAGGTAGTGGATCGTTTCGAGTTGCACTTCGCGCCGCGCGATCGTTGAGGTTGTAGCCTCGATACCAGAGCGGAACTTCGCTCGGCGATGAGTCGCGTTCGACCGCCTACGGTTCTCTCGGGATGGAACGTCGGCGTTGGCGATCAGTCGCTCTCGACCGATCGGCGTTGCGATCAGTCGCTCGACCGGTCGGCGTTGGCGATCAGTCGCTTTCGAC
>DASRXR010000991.1:0-2235 GCA_035687405.1 Polyangiales bacterium | reverse complement strand
GACGTCGATCATGCGATTCGCGAGCAACTCGAAGACGGGATCAGTTTTTCGCTCGTGCACCCACTCGAAGTCGAAGTCGCAGAGCTGGTACGCGAGTACGTGCCCGGCGCAGAGATGGTGCGCTACAGCAAGACCGGCGCGGACGTGACGAGCGCGGCGGTGCGACTCGCACGCGCCTACACGGGTCGCGACAAAGTGCTGGCGTGCGGCTACCACGGTTGGCACGACTGGTACATCTCAGTCACGGATCGACACGCCGGCGTGCCCGAGTCGACGCGCGCGTCGAGCTACACGTTCGAGTACAACGATCTCGACGGGCTCGAACGTGCGCTGACGGATGACGTGGCGTGCGTGATCCTCGAGCCTGTGACGTTCGCGGCTCCCACTGCCAATTTCTTGCGCGGCGTTCGAGACCTCTGCACGCGGCGCGGAGCGGTGCTGGTGTTCGACGAGATGTGGACGGGCTTTCGCCTCGCGCTCGGCGGCGCGCAAGAGTACTTCGACGTGCGCGCGGATCTCGCGACATTCTCGAAGGCGATCGCAAACGGGATGCCGCTCGGTGTGCTCACGGGCAAAGCCGAGATCATGAAGCTGTGCGAACGCGACGTGTTCTTCTTCACGACGTTCGGCGGCGAAGCCCTGTCACTTGCAGCAGCAAAGGCCACGCTACGCAAGCTGCGAGCGGAACGCGTGCCGGAGCACATCGCGGCGCTCGGGGCTCAGCTGCACACCGGGCTGACGGCATTGCTCGAGGAGCTCGAGCTCTCGTGCGTGCGTTCGATCGGCTTGCCGTACCGCACGATGCTCGGCTTCGATGGTACGGAGTGTGACCCGCTCGTACTGAAGAGCTTCGTCCAGCAAGAGCTGATCCGTCACGGCGTGCTCTGGGGCGGTTTTCACAACTTCTCGCTCGCGCACACCCGCGACGACGTCGACTACGTGCTCGATGCATACTCCGAGATCTTGCCGCGGCTGCGAGCGGCAGTCGCCTGCGGCAGCGTTGCGCGCGAGCTGCGCGGTCGCCCGGTCGAGCCAGTGTTTCGCAAGACGACGAAGTTCCACACCCGACCGAAGCCGGAAGCTTGAGCCATGAGCGAACTCTTCGACCTCACCGGCAAAGTCGCGATCGTGACCGGCGCGGTAGGGCTCCTCGGGCGCGAGCACAGCGCGTGTCTCGCCGAAGCGGGCGCGAACGTCGTCGTCGTCGATCAGCAGCAAGCTGCGTGCGATGCGCTCGCGCACGAGCTCGAGGTGAAATATGGGCAGATCAGCTTCGGAATGGCTGCAGACATCACCGACCGCGAGTCGCTCAGCGGGTTGCGTGACGCCGTGCTCAGCCGTTTCGATCGCATCGACGTGCTCGTTAACAACGCCGCGCTCGACGACAAAGTCGCACCGGGTGCCAACGGTCGCGATCGGACTCGGTTCGAGGACTACCCGCTCGAAGCGTTTCGGCGGTCGCTCGACGTGAACGTAACCGGCACGTTTTTGTCGTGCCAGATCTTGGGAAGCCCGCTCGCGCAGCGTGGCACGGGCAGCATCATCAATCTCGCGTCGACCTACGGCTTGGTGGCACCCGATCAGCGGTTGTATCGAGGGCCCGACGGCACCCAGCAGTTTTACAAGTCGCCCGCGTACCCCACCGGCAAAGCCGCGGTGATCGGCCTCACGCGATTTCTTGCTGCGTATTGGGGCCCGAGCGGCGTGCGCGTGAACGCCTTGTGTCCAGGTGGCGTGTTCGCGGATCAACCGAGGCACTTCGTCGAGGCGTACCAGTCGCGAACGCCGCTCGGCCGAATGGCAGCCGCCGGCGACTATCGCGGCGCGCTCGTGTTCCTTGCGAGTGATGCGTCGAGCTACATGAATGGCGCGGCACTCGTCGTCGATGGTGGCTTCACGGTCTGGTGAGCCTCACGGCGAGATCGGCTCGGCTTTGCGCGCGTCGGATACGTGCACGTGCATGCTTGAAAGCATCGCGTAGCCGATACCGATCCACAGCAACTCTTTCGCACGCTTTGCAACCATGAACGCGGCGGCGAGCGTCTCCGCATCCGGGACCTCGAACGCGCGCAGCGCGAAGTAATAACCCGCTTCCTGAGCGCCGAGGGCGGACGGCAGGAAGAAGAAACCGATGCGCACGAGCGCGAGGAGCGCCTCCATCGAGATCGATTGCGGGATCGTCACTCCGCTCGACAGCAAGCTCAGGATCACGAAGTTCTCGAGCCCCATGCAGAC
>DASRXR010000990.1:0-9023 GCA_035687405.1 Polyangiales bacterium | reverse complement strand
AGCATTCGTGGTGGGCTGATCGTGGCCGCGGCCATTCCGTTTGCAATGCTCGTTGCATTCACTGCAATGAAGGCGCTCGGGCTCAGCGGCAACCTGATGAGCCTCGGTGCGATCGACTTCGGCATCGTCGTCGACGGCTCGATCATCGTCGTCGAGAACGCAGTCGTGCACCTCGCGGCGGCGGCGCGCGGGCAAGGGCGCCCGCTCAGTTACGCAGAAGCTTCGGACGTGGTGTTGTCGTCGACGCTCGACGTCCGCAGAGCGGCGCTGTTCGGCGAAGCGATCATCGTCATCGTGTACGTGCCGATCCTCACGTTGTCCGGGATCGAAGGCAAGATGTTCAAGCCGATGGCGATTTCGGTGTTATTCGCGCTGCTCGGGGCGTTCATCGCGTCACTCACGTTCGTGCCGGTCCTCGTCGCCACGTTTCTCGGCGGGCACACCGAAGTGCGAGAGCCATTTATCGTTCGCGCGCTGCATCGCGTGTATCCGCGGCTACTCGCAGCGACGATGCGAGCGCCGAAGCGGGTCATCGCGGCATCGCTCGTGTTGCTCGCAGTTGCAGCTGTCGTCGGATTGCGAATGGGCGCGGAGTTCATCCCACGTCTCGACGAAAATGCGCTCGCAGTTCAAGTCATGCGCCTGCCGAGCGTTTCACTCGAAGAGAGCATTCAGGGAGGGACGCGTTTCGAGAAAGTCATGCGCGACTTTCCCGAAGTACGCACGGTCGTGACGAAGACTGGGCGCGCCGAGATCGCGACCGATCCGATGGGCGTCGAACTTTCGGACGCGATCGTGATGCTGAAGCCTCCGGACGAGTGGAAGACCGCCCAGACGCGCGACGAGCTCGTGATGCGCATGTCGGAGCGGCTCGAGACCGCGCTGCCTGGCCTGGGGTTTTCGTTCTCGCAACCGATCGAGCTCCGGATGGCGGAGCTGATCAGCGGCACACGATCGGACGTTGCGATCACGATCTTCGGCGACGATCTCGCGACGCTCGAGCGCCTGAGCGCGCAAGTGCAGAACACGGTGCGCGGTGTCGCGGGCGCTTCGGATGTGCGTGGTGAACAACTCGCGGGGCTTCCGACGTTGGACGTGACGGTCGATCGCGCGGCGGCGTCACGTTACGGCGTCTCGGTGCGTGACGCGCTCGACGCGATCGAGGCGCTCGGAGGGCGAGCCGTCGGCGAGGTGTACGAAGGCGATCGCCGCTTTCAGCTGCAGGTGCGCGTTCCGTCCGGGTTGCGCGACGACGTCGATGAAGTACGGAACCTGCCGGTCAGTGGCCAGAGTGGCCCGCTCGTTCCGCTCGGCCAGATCGCGACGATTCAAGTGATGGATTCGCCGGCGAGTGTGAGTCGCGAAGCGGTGCGGCGGCGTACGAACGTCGAAGCGAACGTGCGCGGTCGCGATCTCGCATCGTTTGTCGCGGAGGCGCAGGCGCGAGTGGCAGAGCTGCAGATGCCGGCGGGCTACGTCGTGAAGTGGGGCGGCCAGTTCGAGAACTTGCGGGCGGCGACCGATCGGCTGATGGTGGCGGTTCCGCTCGCGCTCGCGCTGATCTTCGTGCTGCTGTACATGGCATTCGGGGCGATCAAGCCGGCGCTGATCATCTATCTCAATGTTCCGTTTGCAGCTGTCGGCGGCGTGTTTCTGCTCGCGCTGCGAGGCATGCCGTTTTCGATCAGCGCGGCGATCGGCTTCATCGCGTTGTTCGGCATCGCGGTGTTGAATGGCGTCGTGTTGTTGACCACGATCAAAAAGCGCCGGGCGCAGGGCGAGCCTCCGCGGGTGGCCGCATCGGGCGGCGCGGAGTCGAGGCTGCGCGCCGTCGCGATGACCGCGACGGTCGCAGCACTCGGGTTCTTACCGATGGCGCTCTCGACGAGCGCAGGTGCCGAAGTGCAGCGACCGCTCGCGACGGTCGTGATCGGCGGCCTCGTCAGCGCGACGTTTCTGACGCTCTTCGTGCTGCCGTCGCTCTACGCGTATGTCTACCGAGACGAGGAACGGCAATGAGCAGGAGCGCGAGCCACAGAAGGCTCCGCGAGCTTTGCGGGCTTGCGCCGGCTGCGCGACAGCTGCAACCATCGTCCTGATCGCCCTCGGGTGGCTTCGTGATTGAGCCTGCAGCTCCGCTCGCGCCCGCTGTTGCGCCACCACTGCCACCACTGCCGCCGCTGCCCGCTGCAGCGCCTGCACTACCGGCAGCGCCGCCATCAGCCATGGACATACCGCCGTCGGTCGAAAGACCCGTGCACATCGACCGAGTTCCGGTGCCTTCCATCTCCGCGATGCTCGGCCCGCATGCCGGCGTGTCGTAGGCGCAGCACAGGATCGCTTGCGCGAAGTGTCCCGCACCGCAGTAGTCGAGGCACATCTGGACCTCACACATCGCTGCGACGTCGGTGCCTCCGCACTTCACGAATTCTTTCGCGTTGCGGAAGTGGAACATCTCCGTGAACTGCCACGTCGTCGAATTGAACTTGCCGAACGAATACGCCTGGCAACCGACGAGCGAATCGCTCTGTGGCAGATAGGCGAGACACTCGACACCCATGTCGGAGACTTTGGCGAGCGGTGCGTCGAGACTCTCGGCAAACCACAAGCCGCGCGACGCGCTGGCCATCATCACGTTTTGCGGCTCGCCGGCCCAAATCCGGCCGTCGGGAGCCATCACGAGCGCGCCGACTTCAGTGAGCTCGCCGTACGACGTGAACGTCGCGCCCTGATCGCGACTGACGAGCAGCTCGTCGGGTGTGCTCGTGCGTGAAATCGACCCGACGATGCGATCTGGATTCGTCGGATCGATCACCTCGAGCCGAAACGAGCCGTTCGTGACCGCGACCTCGTTCTCTTTCCACGTCGATCCTTCGTCGTCGGAGACGCGAATCAAATACTTGGCTTCCGGCACGCCTCCGTCGCCGGTCGTTTGGACGCGGATCGCGCTCTCGTAGATCCGCACACCGCTACTGGTCTTCGTCGCTCGCACGCGTGTGACGTTGATCTCGTCTCGCGAGCCTACGTCGGTCCACTGGCCGGACTCGTCGCGACGGCTGATGCCGTTTTTTGCCCCGGGGTCACCGTTTCCGCTCACTGCCAAGACGCGCGCTTCGTTTGCGGGATCGGCTGCGAGGTCCGTGATCCAGCGATTCTCGAGCGGCGCAGGCTTGCTCCATTCACAGCCTTCGCCGTTGTCCTGCCAAAGCCCGTCGAACTCGCCCATGAGCACGCGCCCATCGCCCGAGATCGTGATCGGTCCGGTGGGTTTGTCCGTGTCGATCGCGGACGCGCACAACAAGCGAAAGTTCTGCCCGCCGTCGGTCGTGTACAAGAGGCCGGTTCCGCCGTTCACATAGCGAAGCACCATCACGTCCGGCTTCGACGGATGCACCGCGATGTCGGCCATCCGTTCGACCGGGCCTGCGTGCGCGACGCTCGCGACGAGAAGGCTGAGGGTGCCGGTGAGTAGTCGAGTAAATCCGAGCGGCTGCATGACCGGCAATACCTACGACGCAGAGTAGTAGACGGCAAGGAACCGCTTTTGGGGACAACGCCGGCGCAACTCAGGAAAAAAAGCGCGGCGCTTGACGCGTCGCGGATCGGGGCCTACACACTGAACTGAATGGTTCAGTTTCCGGAAAGGCTCGATCGTTCGTTTGGCGCGCTGTCGGATCCGACGCGCAGGGCGATCTTGGTCCGCCTTGCTCGTGGGGAAGCTTCGATCAGCGAGCTAGGCGAAGGCTTCGAGATGACGCTGACCGGGCTCAAGAAGCACGTGCAGATCTTGGAGGAGGCCGGCCTCGTGACGACTGAAAAAATAGGGCGAGTACGGCACTGCAAGCTCGGTCCACGCCGTCTCGACGACGTGGACGAGTGGGTCGCGGCGTACCGCGCGATGTTGAACGAACGACTCGATCACCTCGAGGACTTCCTCGAACGGACGAAAGGGAAAGACTGATGCCAACCGCGATTCAAAACTTGAACCTCACCACTCCGACCGATCGCGAGATTCGCTCCGAGCGCATCTTCAATGCGCCGCGCGAGCGGGTGTGGAAAGCGATGACGGATCCGAAGCTGATCGCGCAGTGGTGGGGTCGCGGCAACAAGCTCGATGTCGTGAAGTTCGAGTTCGAGAAGGGCGGCCACTGGCGCTACGTCGAGCACAGTGACGGCGCAACGCACGGCTTCGAAGGTCGCTATCGCGAGATCAAGCCGATCGAGCGCGTCGTGCAGACGTTCGAGTGGGACGGAATGCCCGGGCACGTGATCATCGAGACGATGACGCTCGAAGATCTCGGCGACGGGCGCACGAAGCTAGTGAACCACTCGTTGTTCCACACCACGGAAGAGCGCGACGGCATGCTGAACTCCGGTATGGCGGATGGCATGCAACAGAGCTACGAGGCCCTCGACAAGGTCCTCGCGAAGCTCTGAATGCGCGGAGCGCGGCGAGTGCTGAGCTCGATTTTACTCGATGGCTCAGCCCTCGTCGCCGGCACTGGCCGAGCCGCTGAGATCGAGATCCGGGCACTCGTCGAGCAGCGCTTTGCATTCCTTCGCTTTGGAGACGTCGATCTCTTCTTGCGAGTTCGCTTCGTAATCGGCGTAGTTTTTCAGCACGTCGCAGCTGACCGCGCTGAAGCGGGCTTTCACCTCGCTCGTCACTTTGCCGGCACAGCTCTCGTAGTTGGCGACCGTCGCTTGGCAATCTTGAAACGTGTCTTCCGCGCTGGCGCTGTCGCAACCGCTGTCGTCGGCGATCGTAGTATCGATGTCGAATGGCTTGCCCTCTTCGTCCACGAGCTTCCCATCCACACAATCCTGGACGATCTTCTCGCACGCGGCGACGTCGCTCGAGCTGACGTCATCTTCCTTCTCTGCCGCGATCACTTGGAGCGCGGCGAGTGTGCAGCCGATCTTTTCGAGCCTAGCTTGCGGAAGGACGGTGTTGAGTGCCTTAGCCGTGCTCTTACAGGCTTGCTTCGCGTCGTCGTCATTGAGGCTCGCGAGCTTGTCGCTCGCAGGCAACCCGGTGTCGATCGAGCCGCCGCCACCTCCGCTGCTATTCCCATCACCACCATCGTCGTCGTCGCCACAAGCTGCAAGCGCTGCAAGCGTACAAGCCAAGATAACCAAGTGCCTCACTCTCATGCGTCGCTCCTTGTGGCGCCGTCGGGCCGACGACGCCATCGAAATACGGAGAGCAGCGTACGCGTGGAGTGACGGGGCTTGGAAGAGCCGGCGTGAAAGAGTGTCGTGCGCGATCCCACCTCGTCCGCGAACACGTGACGAGTCGCGACGCGATTCAGGTGCTAGCGACGATGTTCGGCGCGTGGTCTCGCCGCGGGCTGATCAGCTCTTGGTTTTGACTTCGCGCAAGCGACCGGTCTTCACGTCGTAGACGAAGCCGCGCACGGGAATGTCGTGCCGTACGAGCGGCGATGCGGCGTACAACGCCAAGTCGTCGCGAACGGATTGATCGACGTCGCGAAATGGCAAAAAGGCGAGCGAGTCGGCATCGGCGCCGCGACTCTTTCGCAGGCGCTCGCGCAACGTGTCATCGCTGAACGTGAGCATGCCGCAATCGGTGTGATGAATGATCGCGACCTCTTCGGTGCCGAGCAGCTCTTGGCTGATCGCGAGGCTGCGAATCGAGTCTGCGATCCGGCCGCCTGCGTTGCGAATCACGTGCGCGTCGCCTTCCTCGAGACCGAGTGCACGCGCCGGATCGATGCGCGCATCCATGCAAACGACGAGTGCGACCTTGCGGCCTGGAGGAAGCGGCAGCTCGCCCTTTTGAAACCGCTCGGCGTATCCACGATTGGCATTCAACAGTTCATCGGTGACGGTCATCGGAATGCTCCGGGTTCTCGGGACCCAGCATGGGCCGGTGCCGAGGTTGCATGTGTCATGCCACGCGTGAATCCGGCCATGCCTGCGATTAGCGACCTTTGTCGCTGTGTTCCCGCACGGCCGGGCTACCGCGGAACACGGAAGCCCGGCGTCGCGGAATCGCATTTTTGCTTGAACCATGGGTCGAGCCGGATCAAGGTTTGCGCCCGCATGAGTACTGATGTGCATTTGATCTTCGACCTCGACGGGACACTCACGGACCCGCGCGAGGGCATCACGCGTTGTTATGTCCACGCGCTCGAGCAGCTCGGACTGACAGCGCCGGCTGCGGAAGCGCTCGAGCGTTACATCGGACCGAGTATTCGGGAAGTCTTGGCGGAGCTGCTCGCGACGAGTGACGCTGCGCGCATCGAGGAAGCCGTCGCGATCTATCGGGAGCGGTTTGCCACGGTTGGCTTGTTCGAGAACTTCCCGTATCCGAGCGTGCACGCGACGTTGCGCGCGCTCACGGACTCGGGTCACGCGCTGTGGGTGTGCACGAGCAAGCCGCGCGTGTACGCGGAGCGAATCCTCCAGCACTTCGAGCTCGCGGCGCAGTTTCGCGGCGTGTACGGCTGCGAGCTCGATGGCGCGATGTCCGACAAGGCGGAGTTGCTCGCGCACTTGCTCGTAAGAGAGGCGATCGTGCCTGCAACTGCGATCATGATCGGAGATCGCAAGCACGATATGCGAGCAGCGCGGCTGAACGGAACCCACTGTATCGGTGTCACGTACGGGTTCGGGGATTTAGTCGAGCTGCAGGAGGCGGGTGCGATCGCGTTCTGCGCGCAGTTTTCCGATCTGCCCGCGGCAATCGCAGGTATCCTTTCGGCGCGATGACGCTCCGAATCATTGGCCGAAGCAGCTCGCACTTTACGCGCACCGTTCGGGTGATCGCGCGTGAATGCGGCCTCGTTCACGAGTTTCGACCGGTGCTCGACTTGATGTCGCAGTCGGCGTCGGACTTCGGTGACAATCCCGCGTTGAAGCTGCCGATTCTCGAGACGCCGACCGGCGCTTGGTTTGGCGCGCTCAACATCAGTCGCGAGCTCGCGCGGCGCGCACCGGAGCCCGTGCACGTGTTGTGGCCGGAGGACCTGCTGAATCGAATCGCTGCCAATGCGCAGGAGCTCGTGCTGCAAGCCATGGCGACGGAAGTCTCGCTGATTTTGCGGAACATGCCGGCGCCTGGTTCGAACCCAGTGGACGACAAAGCGCGAGCGAGTCTCACGAATAGCTTGGCGTGGCTCGAGGCGCAGCTACCGGCGGCGATTCGAACGCTGGCGGATCGCACGGTCAGCTTCCTCGAGGTCAGCAGCTTTTGCTTCATTCGCCACCTCGAGTTTCGCAAGGTGGTGGACACGAGCGCGTATCCGAACCTACGCGCGTTTTGTGAGGCGTATGCGAATCGTCCGAGCGTGCGGGAGACCGAATACCAGTTCGACTAGCGGTACTTAAAGGGCGAACCGCCACCAGAGCACGCCGAGCGTGATGCAGCTCGCGACCCAGCTCGCGAAGCGAAATGGCACGTAGTTCCAGCCGAGGTAGATCACCGCGTGGACGACGCGCATTGCGACGTACACCCACGCGAGCGTGATCTGTGACTCATCGAGCCGGCCCGTGACCATCATCAGCAAGCAGATCACGTAAAACAGGATCGGAGCTTGGAGCAGGTTGTTGAATGCGCGCGCGGGGCGCTCGACCCACTCCGGCGGTTGGTGCGACGTATAGTCGCGGTAATAGCCGGGATGCGTGACGCCCCAGAGGATCGTTCCGTTGCGGAACCCGACCATCAGCAGCCATACGACTGCGGTCACTGCAACGAGTGCTTCCATCGGGGCGATCAGGCGCTCGGGCGACGGGCTCGGCGAGTGCCCGGGGTGAATCGCGAACGCAAGGCCGATGCAATACGCCGTGAGGAGGATGCTGACGATCAGATAGTCGGCGATGCTGACCTTGGTCGCGGACGCCGGAAGGCTGGACTGAGCGGGGGCGGGTGCGGACATAAGCGAGACCTGGGTGGAGAGCTAACGCGAGAATGGCTCGGAAGCTCACCCGGATACTCGCGCATGTCGACTCACGGGGGAACGTCGCCGTCCCCCGTGAGCCGCGCGGTCTGTCGAATGTCCGCGAATTGCAGGGGTCAGCGGCGGGCGTCGAACTGTTCGATCACGAGCGGCATCGCCTGGATGAAGGTCCCCGCGTGATCGGGTTCTTTGAAGTCCACGACCCGGGCGGCCGCGCCGCGCGCGAGGAGCGCTGACTCGCAGGTGCGCGCGTTCGCGATCGGCACGTCGCGGTCGTTCTGCGAGGTATACAGGACCGTCTCGACGCTCGGCGTCCAGTCGCAGACGCTGTCGGCTGCGGCCAGCGCGTCGGCGAGGGCGCCGCTCGGAGCGGCGAGCAGCGCCAAGTACTGGGGCGTGAACAACGCGTCGAGCGTGTCGGGGAGCGAGGTCAACACCTCTTCGGCGGGATGCGTGTTGTCGAACAGGGATTCGATTGTTCGATCGTACGGCGGCAGAAAGGCGTCGCTCGGCGACGCATACAGATAGTGCAGGCGATTCCACGAGACAGTGAGGTACGCGAGATACGCGGTCGTGTGCTCGATGCCACCGGCTACCGCCGTCGCGAGCGTGCCGCTCATGTCGTACGGGCCTCCGATCGGCGCGATTGCGCGGACTTTGAACCGCCTGGCTTCGCCTTGTTCGATCGCGCGTGCGAGAGCCAGGCTCGATGCACCGCCCTGCGAGAAGCCTGCGATCGAGACGCGCGGGTCGACGCGGCGCTGCAGCCACTCCGCGAGCTTGGCCGTGGCTCGAAGCGCATCGAGCGAAGCGGAGACCTCCGAACCGCGATCGTCGTACGGGTGTGTCCCAGGGCCTTCGCCGAGTCCGAGATAGTCGGGTGCTGTCGTGACGTAACCGGCTGCAGCGAGCATGAACGTTGCAGCACGGTCGTCGCTCTCGTCATTGACTGAAGCGGCGTCGCCTTTGTACACGGTCGTGCCGTGCAACCAGACTGCGAGCTGGAGTTCGCGCGGTCCATTGCGAGGCACCGCAACCAAGCTGCTCGCGATCGTGAGCGTGCCGGATGTGCTGACCGTGAAGTATTCGACCCGGTAGGCA
>DASRXR010000989.1:0-5666 GCA_035687405.1 Polyangiales bacterium | reverse complement strand
CGACGCAAACACCTCATGCGCTCACCGACGCGGCAACATCGACGGCGGTGGATCAGACACCGTTACACCCGGTGGCCTAACTCGGTGAAAACGAATCGTGTTCGGCAGACGACTCTGACCCAACGGCACCGCAGCCGCCATCACCACCAAGTCACCCGGCTCCGCCAAACCCGCCGCCCGCAGATACGCATCCGCTACCTGCAACTGCGACTCGACATCCGCCCGATCTTGCACCCGCACCGGCACCACCCCATGCAACACATTCGTCCGCCGCAACGTCGGCTCGTAACTTCCGAGCGCAACAATCGGCACCTTCGGCCGACGCTTCGAGATGTGCAACGCCGTCAACCCTGACCCCGCCAACGTCACAATCGCCTTCGCACGCACGTGCTCCGCCGAACCCACCGCTGCGCTCGCGACACCCCCCGCGAACGTCATGTCCTCTTCGCCAAGCTCCTTCTCGCGCACCAGCGTGTGCTCGTACGCCTCGGCATGCCGCGTCACCGCAGCCATCGCCTGCACCGCAAGCTGCGGATTCGCACCAGTCGCACTCTCCTCCGAGAGCATCACCGCATCCGCACCATCCAGCACCGCGTTCGCAACATCCGACGCTTCCGCACGCGAAGGCCGCCGCGCCAACACCATCGACCCGAGCATCTGCGTCGCCACCACCGCCCACTTTCCGAGCGAGCTCGCACGCCGCAAGATCTGCTTTTGCAGCACCGGCACCCGCTCGAACGGCATCTCCACACCGAGGTCACCACGCGCGACCATGATCCCGTCGGACGCTGCCAGGATCGAATCCAGCGCCGCCAACGCCTCGGGCCGCTCCAGCTTCGCCATCACCGGCGTCTTCGAATTCCCCAGCAAATGCCTCGCCCGCTGAATGTCTTCCGCACTTCGCACGAACGAGATCGCGATCAAGTCGATGCCTGCCTTCGCAGCAAATGCGAGGTCCTCTTCGTCCTTCTCGGTCAACGTCGCAATCGACACCGACCGACCCGGCAGATTCAAACCTTTGTTCGAAAACAAACGGCCCGGCGTGACCACACGCGTGTGCACGTCCTCGCCTTCGACCCTCTCGACTCGCAACTCGATCGTCCCATCCGCGAGCAAGATCGTCGCGCCCGGCACGACATCCTTCGCCAGCCCCTCGTACGGCGAGTTCACTTGCTGCGCGTTTCCTTCGACCTCGCGCCCCGTCATCAAGAAGGACGCACCTTCCAGCAACGTCACACCGTCGACCGGCAACTTACCGACCCGCAACTTCGGCCCCTGGATATCGGCCAAGAGCGGGATGTACTTACCCTCCAGCCGTGCTGCTTCACGCGCCCGATCGATCAGCGGCTGCATCAACTTCTCGCCGCCGTGCGACATGTTCAGTCGGAAGCAGTCAGCACCCGACGCGATGAGCACGCGCATTTGATCCAGCGTCGAGCTCGCAGGACCAAGAGTAGCGATGATCTTGGTGTACTTGAGGCTGAGCACTCGCTGAGTGTGCGACATCGTCCGATGCCGGCCAATACCACTCCGCAGATTTTACTTGTTACCTGTCAGTACCCCGTACGTTTCGGGACGTCGATCACGCAAGAGGCCCATCCAGTCGCGATCCGCGCGCGCAGCCGCGAGGTCTAGCTTCGCGTGACACACACCTACTTCCGTGCGACCGAAGTCCGCCACAATCTCACCCCACTGATCGGCGATGAACGACGTGCCGTAAAACACTTGGTCGCCTTCGGTGCCGACACGATTCGCAGCAGCGAGCGGAATCGTATTGCTCACTGCATGGCCGATCATCGCCCGACGCCACGGCAACGAGGTGTCGCGCCCCGTGGCCGGCTCCGAGCCGATCGCAGTCGGGTAAAGCAACAGATCGGCGCCGAGCAACGTCATCGCACGCGCACTCTCGGGAAACCACTGATCCCAACAAATGCCGATCCCGAGCTGCCCGTACCGCGTCGAGAAGCGGCGAAAGCCCGTATCGCCCGGTGAAAAGTAGAACTTCTCCTCGTAACCGGAGCCATCCGGGATGTGCGTCTTTCGGTACACGCCGAGGGAGCTGCCATCGGCGTCGAGCACGGCAAGGCTGTTGAAATACGCATCGCCGGCACACTCGAAAAACGAAACCGGAATGACGACGCCGAGCTCCTTCGCGATGGGCGCAAGCGCGCGCAACGAAGGGTCCTCTGCTGCACTGTGCGCGAGCGCAAAAAACTTCTTGTCGATCTCGCGCGGGAAGTACGGCGTCGCAAACAGCTCGGGCAACAGCACGACCTGCGCACCGAGCGCGTGAGATGCGCGCACGAGCTCGACCGCTTTCGCGATGTTCACGTCCGGCGCTTCCACCATCGCAAACTGGGCGACGGCTAGATGGAGTGACTCGACTTGTTTCATGGGCTCGGCAGTTGTTGGGTCATGCAGTGAAAAGTGCCGCCCCCTTCGAGGAGCGCGCGAGCGGAGCATGCCACGACCTCGCGGTCGGGAAAGAGCGCTTGGACCGCAACACGGGCAGGTTCGTCCCAGCGCGTTCCGAACACCGGCAAGAGCACGCGCGCGTTGCCGATGTAGAAGTTCATGTGGCTAGCGGGAACTACGTTTCCATCCGCGCCGTGAACACGGCCCGGCGACGGGATCCGCAGGACTTTGAGCCGCCGTCCGCGCGCGTCAATCATCGCCTCGAGCGCTCGCGCGATCGCTTCGAGCGTCGCCGCATTCGGATCGTCCTCGCCGTCCGCGCGCATGCAGACCACGACGCCCGGCGCAACGAAGCGCGCGATGTTGTCGATGTGGCCGTCGGTGTGGTCGTTTGCGAGGCCTTCGTCGAGCCAGAGCAGCTTCTGGATGCCGAGCGCATCGCGCAGACGCGCTTCGATCTGCTCGGGGTCGGTCGGGCCCTGGCGATTGGCGTTCATCAAGCAGGAGCGGGTCGTGAGCGCGGTGCCTTCGCCATCGACATCGAGCGCCCCGCCTTCGAACACCCAATCGCACTCGAACTGCGGCTCTTCGCGCATTGCTGCGATCTTCGCGGAGAGCTCGGCGTCGTGCGGATAGATGTATTTCTCGCCCCAGCCGTTGAAGCGGAAGCGCACGCTCGCGCGCCCCGCAGGCCCGAGCACGAAGATCGCGCTCGTGTCACGGAGCCACACGTCGCCGTACGCGTGCGGCACCAGCACGAGTCGTTCGCCATCGGGTCGCAATGCCGCTTCGGCGCCCGTGAGAAACGCCGGGTCGCACAACACGAGCAGCGGCTCTTGACCGGGAGCCCCGGCAAACGCGTGCGCGAACGCGACGAACTCGCGTTGCGCCGCCGCCAGCTGCGCACCCCAGGCGTACTCGTGTGCGGGCCAAGCCGTGTAACACGCGTCGTGTTTCGCCCATTCGGCTGGCATCGCGTATCCGAGCTGGGTTGGATTGTTCGTCACCATGCGTACACCGCATCTCCAAACTGCTTTGCTTGTCGCGCGACGTGATCGAGGACCGCAGTGCGTCGCGCTTCGAGCCCGCGCCACGCGGCCGCATCCAAGATCGGGCCCAGTGGATCGGCCGCCAGCGTAGCTTTCAACGCTTCGATGTCGAGCGCACGCAGGGCATCGATCGTGCGACGTCGAAACTTCGAGACGGTCGCGAGCTGTGCGCCGACCAAGCTGCGCTGCGCGGGTGTGATTGCGAACGCGCTGCCGTTGTCGAGGAAGATCAGCGGACCCTGATCACCGAGCGTGAGCAAGTTCGAGTTGTCGGCAGCGAAGCGCTCGGCGTTGCCTGTCAGATAGTCGAACAGGATGAGATCCGAGAGCTCAGCCGGCAACTCGGGCCGTGCAGGTGTAGGAGCCGGGCGCGTGCCTACCGCGCTCGCCGAGCCACCGTTGCGATGCCGGCGTTGTTCGGCACTCGCGCGTTTGTACGCCGCTGCAGGTTGGAACGGAGAGACCGCGAACGCATCGAGTGGTGCGCTGCGGATCCAGTCTTCCCAGCCGCTCGGTGTCTGCGCCGGTTCGAGCTTTTCCGGCAACCACGCGATCAACGCGCCGCGCACGCTGCCGTCTTTGGCGACGACGACTGTCTTCGCGCGTGGATCCCCAGCTGCGATCGACGCGAGCTCCTTCCACGGGAGACGCTTGCTGACGACCGGCGGCACGCGATCGATCTGCAGCACGCGGTCGAGATAGAATGCGGCGACTTCAGCAGACCAACTCGCGCCGGCGAGGCGTTGCTCGGGCTTGTAGTAGCCTTGCACACCGGAGTCGAGTGAGACCTTGAACGCGAGCGTTCGGCCACTCGTGCCCTTCTCCGCGCTTTGCAGCTGTCCGCTGCGGAGGCCGTCGAGCGTCGCCGCCTCCGACTTCCCGAGAAAGCCGTTCGCCGGAGGCTCCGCGGGCTTCGCAGTCGGTGCGGCCACGACACGCACTGGCGCCCGACCGGACGATGGCACGAAACGTTCTGCGTGGCGGGCGCTCTCCGGCGAGCCTTCGATCGGCTTGATTTGGTAGTTGTCGGAATGGGGAGCGCCGATCCGGCGGCCACCGCTCGGTGGCATCGTCAGCGCTTTGGGCGCCGCGCTCGAGCCGGGTCGGTCGCTCGACACATTGGCCGGAGCCGGAGCGCTCGCGGGGCGCGCAGGGGCGTCCGTGCAGGCGGCGCTGAGCACGCCGAGCGCGATGATGTAGGCCGCGCGGGCGCGCAGCGATGAGGCGAGTCGATCTCGATTCAGACACGTCATACGAGGTTGGACTGGAGCGTACATCATCCTCCGCGTCGTGCTCACGCGGATGCTCGGCGCAGCGATCCCCTGACGCCGCGGCGTCTAGGTTCGAATGCGTGACTCGGTGCGTTTCGGAACGGCACGCGCAGATGCAACACCTGCGCACGTCTGCCGCGTTGAGCGGCGGCGTCATACCGATTTTCGGTGCAGCTGCACGCCGGTCGGCGACGTCTCTAGTCGCAAACAATACCGCTTGTTACACCTAAAGTTCGCAACGCTTCGCACGTAATAGCTTGGCGTCCAGACTGATGAGAGAGCCGCTCGCCTCAGCTGAGTCGAACGCCGCGCTTTTCTCTTGCGGACCTGGGTGCGCAACGATTTCTTGGAGAGGCTCAGTTGAATACGAGCGCTGTTTTTCGGCGGCCGCTGTCCGGCTCGCTTCTGGCGATAGTCAGACGTTCTCGAAATAAGGCAGTCTCCGGCTCCTCCCACGGTAGCGCGCGGCCGCACGTAAACCGCGCCCTCGGGCTCTCGATCGTCGATGGCGTGTTGTTCGCGTTGATGGTCGGTGCGAGTGAGAGCTACTTTGGTGCGTGCGCTGTTGCGCTCGGGCACACCGACGCCGCACTCGCGATGCTCGCGACGTTGCCGCTCGTAGCGGGGGCCCTCGCGCAAGCATTCACCGGCCCGTTGGTATTGTTTCTCGGCTCGCGCAAGCGCGTCGTGGTCGCCGGTGCGCTCACGCAAGCGCTGAGTCACCTCGGCTTGATCGCGACGGCGTGGAGCGGCTCGCCGGCGTTCGGGCCGTTGCTCGCGCTCGTCGTCGTGTACTTCATCTCCGGGATGATGATCGCGCCGGCGTGGGGCGCGTGGATGGGCGGGCTGACCGAGAACGTCGATCGGCAGCGCTACTTCGCAGTGCGATCAGGGTGCGTTTCGGCAGCGATGGTCGTCGCGTTTCTGTGGG
>DASRXR010000988.1:0-5457 GCA_035687405.1 Polyangiales bacterium | reverse complement strand
GCCCAGCCGCACCGTTGCTGCCAGGGTTGCCCGTAGTCACACCGTCTTGATTCAGCAAACCGCAGATCCCGCCGCAGAAGCTCTGACCTCCGAGCCCGCCGGCGCCACCTGGAGCGCCAGTGCGGCCCGGTGCGGATTCAGCTGCGACTCCGCCAATGCCGTCCACGCCGCGTGGCTGACACGTGCCGCTGACAGTCGACGGCTCGGACACATCGGTCGTGCACGCGCGCAACGATCCCGCGATCCCGGGCTCCCCTGCGCCGCCTGGTCCACCGCGAATCACCGACGCGTGCAGAGTGACCTCGCGCGCAGTCGGACCCCCGATGATCAAGAGTCCAGTCGAAGCTTGGCTTGGACCGACGTTCGGTCCTTCGATCACCAGGCTATCGAGCAACACGGGGTTGGCCGCCGGACCCTGCGAAAAATCGAATCCGAGTGTGAACGCGTACGGTGCTTGCGCGAGTTTTACCGTCGTGATCTGGTCCAGATGACTGCTTGCGTCCGCGTCAGTCGGCCTTCGGGTCTCGCGCGTCCAACCGTTTTTGCAATTGTAGCCGCCGTAGATCGAGACCCCTGTCCGGGTGATGACGCCACCGAACTGTGGGCCGGTCGCGACGAAGAAGACGGTTTTGGTCGAGAGTTGGAGCGCTCGGTTGATCTGACAATAAGGCCGTGCCTCGGTGCCAGGCCCGGCTAACGAGCAGCCACAATCCGCGCCGACGAACACCGCATTTGCCCGATCACCGTCGATGCCATCGCAGTTGGAATCGAGGCCGGCGTCATCCGGTAGATCGGCTGCGTTCGGATGGATTCTGGGCGCCGCTGGATCGTCTTTGTTGTCATTGCAATCGTCGCCGTTCGGAACGCGCATCGCGCTCGGTGTCTCGCGCCTGCACGACGACTCTTTCGTGGTGGGATCGCCGTAACCATCCCCGTCGGCGTCCAAGTAGTCGTAGGCGCCTTCGACGTCTTCGTCGATCTCGCCGTCGCAATCGTCATCGAGCTCGTTGCACGCCTCGACGGCATCGCCGTTCCGCGTCCCGTCACTGTCGTTGCAGTCGGTCGCTTTGTCTTCCCGCGTATAGCCCGCCGGCGGATCGAACTCGCAAGTTCGCAGCACGGCGTCGTGATTGCCCCAACCGTCTGCGTCGGTGTCCGCGAAATACTGACTGGCGTTTTCGGCGTCTTCGTCGATCTCGCCGTCGCAATCTTCGTCGATCGAAAAGTCACAGTGTTCAATCGCGCCGGGATGCACCGTCGCCGCGCCGTCGTCGCAGTCGCCTGGCTTGTCCGCATAACCCTCGGGAGCGGTGCATGCCGTTTGTTTGGTCGATGTTCCGTAGCCGTCTTTGTCCGCGTCGCGATAGAACGTCTTCGTGTCGGTCGCGCCTTCATCGGTCGCGCCGTCGCAGTCTTCGTCTTTGCCGTTGCAGCTCTCGGCGGCGTCGGGGTGAACCTTCGAGTCCGCGTCGTCGCAGTCCTCGGGCGCAGTGTATCCGTCGCCGTCAGCGTCCGTTCTGCTCATCGGCATGCGAGGCGGAGGCGTTTCGGGGCGGGACATCGGCACGCCGCTGGAGCTTCCGCGACTCGCATCGACGCCACTGTCGATGCCGGCGTCAGACTCGAGAGTGCTCCCGTCCTGCCCGGCCTCGACGGCGCCGTCGGAGTTCGTCGCAGCACTTTGGTCGCTCTCGCCGTCATCGCCACAACTGGCGACGATCGATCCGGCGAGTACCAAATAGACAAAACGAAGCCTAAGCATCCCGTCATCCCTCCGCGAACGAGATCGTGCGATGCGCGCACGGCCTCGGCGGTCGGCAGATAAATCGCAGACCGTCGGTGGCGCGCATCGCTGAAGTGCGTCTGAAGTTGCGTGGACCCTAACGGCTACGCACGCTTTTACTCAACCCCCCTATTTGTTGGGGTTCCGAGAGGCCATGAAGACTGGTTCAAGTAGTTAGATCTGACTGTCGATGTGCAAGCGACAGTCGTAGGCCAAGCGCGCCCTCGACTCGGTCGCGCGGCAAAACCTACGCCGCCAGTTCGGCCATCCGCCGCCATTAGCTGCAAGCGGCACGGGTCTGCTCGTCCGTGCCGGGCCCCGCGCGCGACCTCATTCCTCGCTTCGCGAGCTGCCGGGGCGATCAGGTGGAACCGTCCGGCGGAATGTTAATTCGCGTCGTATCCAACCCGTTCGTGCCAAGCGGCAAACCCACGACAGCCTAGAAGGCCATATGGACCCGGTTTGTTGCGAGCGGTCGCTCTAGATCCCAACTTGAGCCATTGAATGTTCACCCGAAGTGAATGATCCAGCCCGAGGGACGCGGTGAGTCACCGCCTTTACCAGGTGAGAAGGATGCGCTGGATCAAGGTTTCGAGCTTCGTTGGGTTGTGTTGGATGGTCGTTGCGAGCTGCGGAGGCGATGACGACACCAGCACTGAGATGTCGTCAGCGATCAAGCTCGATGGCTCGCGACTCGCGGGATGTCTCGCGAGCGCGGATTGCAAGAACGACTTGGTTTGTTATGGCGCGATCACTAGTTCCACGATGGCTACCGCGGGGTTCTGCACGGATGCGTGCAACGCGGATCCAACGGAGGATCCGTTCGCGTCCGGAAACTTGTGCCCCGACATTGCGAATCAGGCGGCGTCGTGTTCGCCCGAGGGCCAATGTCGGATCGACTGCACCGGTGGAGGCAGTGGCGACGGCAAGTGCCCCGCGGGAATGGAGTGCCGGGACACGGACCCGAACGAGATGCGAATGGCGTTCCGCTGCGCGTATCCGATCGGTACGAAAGCCGCGGGTTCGAGGAAGAAGCTGTGGGACGAGTGCAGCCCGGCTCACGGCGACGCGGATTGTGAATCACCGAATGTGTGTGTGGCGTCCGGTAACGGACAGAATCGTCGGGGCTTCTGCTCAGCGCCGTGCACAACGGACGACGAGTGTAGTGCGCCATCGGGTGCCACTGCGCGGCCGCTGTGCGCGACGACGCTGGAAGCGTGTTCGCTCGATTGTGCCGATGGAGCGTCGTGTCCGGGCGGTATGGACTGCATCGACACGACTCCGGGTGATCAAGTCACGATGCGCTGCCGTTTCGTGCCACCCGGAACGATGCAGCCGGCTGATATGCCTGCAGAAGACATGCCGTCTGGCGATATGCCGGACGGAGACATGTCGGACGGAGACATGTCGGACGGAGACATGTAGCAACTAACGCGGATGCGCGAGCCGGCGACGTGCAGTAACGCCGGCTCGCGTTCGCTTCACTTGCGCTGCGTCAGGCTGAACAGGTTGCCGGAGTCGTCCACGAACATGGCTTCGATTCCGTACGGTCGCTCAGCGGGTTCGCTCTTGAACTCGACGCCTTTTGCTTTGAGCTCCGCGTACTCCTTGTGACAGTCGCGAGTTGCGAACACTGCGACCCCGAGCTTGCCGGATTGCACGAGCGTGCGAAGTGTCGCGGATGCCTCGTCTGACACGGGCCCGCCTTGAATCGACATCAGCACGATCTCGAGGTCGGGTTGGCCTTTGGTTCCGACAGTGAGCCAGCGGAAGTTGCCCATACGGACGTCTTCGCGCAGCTCGAAGCCGAGCTTCTCGATATAGAACGCCTTCGCTCGATCTTGATCCAGCACGTAAATCGTGGCGTGTGAGAGTCGATCGATCATCGTGTCCTCCTCCACCGGCGCTTTGTCGCGGTGTGCGCGCTCGGCGCTTGGCTTGGCCGCAGCGGCCGGGAGCTCAGGCTCTATCGCAGTCCTCGCGCCACGACTTCTTCAAAACGAACATTCTGCATTCACAGCGAATCGGTTGAAGAAGCACGAGGGAATGTAGAGGGCGGCGAGTCGCTCGGGCACGCTGCCGAACGCGCGCATCTGGCGTTGGAACGCGCGTGGGGAACATGACGTTTCGAGTGTAAACCGACGACTAAACGTACCGAGGCTCGTATATCCGACTGACAGGCAGACTTCGGTCACTGGAACGCCGTGCGAAAGCAGTCGTTTTGCGTGTGCGATGCGAAGTGTGGAGAGGTAGCGGCCGGGGCTGACGCCGTACGTCGCGCGGAACGTGCGAACGAAGTGTTGTTCGGAGAGGCACGCTTGTCGCGCGAGCTCGACGACGCGAAGCGTCGAATGAGATTCGTCGTGCATTCGTTCGCGAACGCTGGAGATGCGGCGTAGGACGTCGTCGTGAACGCGTGGAGCCATGAGTGGCGTTGAGCCTAGCACCCCCAGGCGGCGCGCGAGCCGAGACACCACGAATCAGCGCTGCTCATCAGGAGCCTGCAGCTCACGGCAGCATGAAGCGCAGAATTCCGATGGGATCAGCCTCGAACACACGCGTCACACCGAGACGTCCGGGGTCCAGCTCTCCCGCATTCACTCGCGCTTCCACGGCCTCGACGTCGATCTCAATGCCACTCAACGTCTCGTGACACACGACCTCCGCACCGGTTTGCTTGCACTCGGCCTCACCGAACTTGTCGCTTCGCAACGACCAACTCGAGTCATTAGTCGCCGGACCCGAAAACTCGACTCGCTGGGCGTGACCGATCAAGTCTGCCGGCAAGTCGTACTGCAAGCGTCGCTCCCCGTTTCGCTCGCGCCACTGCACCGACGCGACCTGATAGCGAGAAGAGTCGGCCAACTCGGCCGACACAGGAACTTCATAGCTCGGCGAACCCGGATCGAGAGCTGCAACTCCGGCACTCGGTGCCTGCTCCGACGACTCGGGCGCGGCGCCGCTTCCAGCTGCATCCTCCGGACTCTGCGGCTCACTCCCAGCCACAGCTTCCGGAGTCTCGCCGCTTCCAGCTGCACCCTCCATCAGCCTGTCGTCTCCATCGGCGGGGCCCTTCGCGACTGAGTGCGGTTCATGCACGCCGTGATCAGCTGCACTGAGCGCATCCGTCGTCGACGTATCGGCGCAGCTCGCGAGCGCCACGCCTGCAAGCAACGCGATGCACCCGAATGCCGGCGCAGTGATGAGGGCTCGAGCGGTGAACGTGCATCGCGACATCGCTAGCTCTCCTGCATTTCATAACGCGTGGCACGACCGCGGCCGATGCGACGCAACACGCCGTTGGCCACGAGCTTTTGGAGCTCACGCAACGCGGTCATCTCCGACACTTGCAAAGCTTTCGCCAGCCGTCCCGTCGTCGCCTGCCCGTGCTCTTGAACGAACGCGAGCGCAGCAGTGGAGCCATCGTTCAGACTCGGGGAGAGGGTTTCCGCGGCGCGGGTAGGCCTGACGCTGGCAGCTGCAAGCGGCGCGGCGCGCGCATCGAAGCCGTGAATCTCATCCCGCCAGGGAAGGATTCGACACTCAGTCCCAGTGAGTCGGTACGCGCCGTGCTCATTCTCGAGCCAATCGCGGCATCCCCCGAGCGCCTGACGCGCGCGCGTCACGGCCATGTACACGACCGAATCGTGACGATCGGGCCGGTACGTCGCGAT
>DASRXR010000987.1:0-5221 GCA_035687405.1 Polyangiales bacterium | reverse complement strand
GCGCTTTTGCGCGAGCTCGACCGAACCCGCATGCGAGTCGAAGCCGTAGAAGCGTGACTTCGGAAATGCACGCGCCATCAGGATCGTCGACGCGCCGACGCCACAACCCACGTCTGCCACCTTCGCACCGCGCTCCAGCTTGGACTGCACTCCCTCGAGCGCGGGAATCCAGCTCGAGATCAGGTTGCCGATGTATGCGGATCGAAAGAAGCGCTCGGTACCCTGGAACAGACACGGATGCTGCGCGCCCCAGGCGATGCCTTCGCCGGTTCTGAAGTTCTGCGTGGTCTTATCCAGCGCGGCCCACGCTGCGGCAGCGACCTCGAACGCGCCGGGAAAAAACGCTGGGCTCGACTCGTCGGCGAGCACGGCCGCATGCTCGGGAGAGATGCTGTAGCTCTCGGACTTGCTGTCGTAGTCGAGGTAGCCCGCCGCAGCCTGCGCGTTGCACCACTCGCGCACGTAGCGCACAGCCGTTTCGGTGCGCTGCGCAAGCGCTTCGGCGGTCAGGCCGTTCGTCCCGGCCAGCGCCTTCCACAAACCCAACCGGTCGCCGAGTACGACCAGAATCGAGCTGAGAGTCGAGCCGAGATCACCGACGATCTTGCCTACGAATTCATTGAGTTTTGTTTCGTTCACGGTCACCTGCCACGCTCCTTTCGAGTACGAAAGAAAGGCGTGCAGTCCGGGCGTCACAATGTTCCGTCGGCCGTCGAACCGCGGGTTTCAGCCGACCCGACCGGCCGGCTCGTACGCGCAAAACAAGCCGGTCCGGATCGTCCAGTCGAGGTGGCGACCGAGTTCGGGATCCTGCTCGGCGATCTTGCGGATGGCCTCGCGCAGTCGGCGCTGCACGCTGACACGAGCGCGCTCTGCGGCGGATCCGGTATGTCGCGCGCGACCCCCGAGACCGAATGCCGCTGACAGCTGCTGGGTCAACGCGTCGAGCTCCTCGCGGGCTCGGTTCGCGCGCGTCGGATCATGAAAGCGTTCGGCCTCGTCGACTTCACCACGCAGCGCATCGATTCGACGCTTGTAGGCTGCGCGCGCTTGCGGATCGAGAGCGTCTCCCGAATCGCCGCGATCCGCCGCCGCGCCACCCTCGCCGCCTGCACCGCCCGCGCCGATGAAGTCCGCAACGAGATCGAGCGCGTGCACTTCAGTGCCGGGCCGTTCACACAGCCGCGCCAGCATCTTCAAGCCGCGCATCGGCTTGAGCTGAAAGCTCCGACCTGCGTGCGTGATCGACCAGTGATTGCCATCCTCGCGCAGGCTGAACTCGGGGATCGCGGACGGCTCGAGTGCGGGGCGTGTCGAGCCGCCGCCGTCCGCTGCTGGAAGTGCATTCAAGCCGCGCTCCGCGGCCGACAACACCTCCGGCATGTCGAGCGCCTGAGCAAGCGAGAGCGCGCGTTCGTAGTGTGCCCGCGCTGCTGGAATGCAGCCGAGCGCTTCGGCGAACCCCAACTCCACCCACGCCTGATGCGCCGGTGCGGGCATGCGTTCGCACACGCGAAGGGCGCGCTCGGCGTGGGCGATCGCGAGCTCACTTCGACCGAGCGCGCCTGCCAAGAGGCCCAGGTAGTGCGAGATCGGCGGCCAGCACACCATGCCGAACGGACCCCAACACGCGTTCGAATCTTCGTTCGGATCGAACGACGCGTACAGCCGCTCGCAGAGCTCGCGATCGCCGACGGCGACCGCAGTGAGCGACGACCACACGCGGGCCATGCGCGCCGTCATGACGTGTGAGTCGCTGAAAGTTGCGCTCGGGGCAAGCGCTTGCCTCGCGCGCTCGAGTTCTCCTGCGCGCGCATAGCCGAGCGATACGAGCCAGCCGCTCATCGGCGACGCATGCGGCAACGGTGCAAACGTACGTAGTGCAGCTTGCTCCTGCTCCGCTCGACCTTCGATCCGGCCAGCGAGCATCAACAGGCTGATGCGATGCACCTCGATACAGCGCTGCGCGTTCGGGTCGAGTGACGACGCTGCGTACTCACGAGCCTCGGCGATCGCCGCTTCGCAGTCGGCAAAACGCCCTTCCGCCATCCAGCGCATCGAGCTCAGAAGCGGCCCCTGCCATTGGTATCGCGGCCGTCCGACCTGCTTGGCGAGGCTCGCTCGCGCAGCGATCACACTGTCTGCTCGAACCACGTCCGCGCGCTCGAGATGATCGCACGCAAGCCGCGTGAGCGCGCGCAACATGAGGACTCGATCGTGCAGCGCCGTCGCGTCGCTGAGCAAGCGTTCGTTCACTGGAATTCGTTCCTGCGGCGGTGCGAAGTCCGCAAATGCTGCGCCCACGCCGACGTCCACGTCGATTCGAACACGGGTGTCCGATTCATCGCGCGTCATCGCGAGAGCTTCACGAGCGAGCGCGAGCGGCTCCTCCGGCGACGCAGAAGGTGTGATCGCCGCTGCGAGGCGCGCGAGCACGCGAGCGCGAAGCCGAGCGTGTTCTTCGCGGTCGGGCCGGAGCTGGTCGAGCGCTTCGCGCAGAACGCCCACCAGCTCGCCGCGGATTTCGGACAATACGTATTCGCCACCCTGGCCGAGCGCGGCGCGCGCCAACAGCGAAGCATCGCCCAACCCGCGCGCGATGCGCGTGGCTTCGCGAAACACGTCGCGACCCTGCTCGAGCCGCCCTGCTTCGGTACGCGTCCAGCCGAGCGCGAGCAGCACTTCGACGCGCGATTGCGCCGGCAGGTCTAGGGCGTCACAGGTCGAGAGTGCGCGCTCCAATAGCTCGGTCGCCTCTTCGTACGCGAGCCGCGAGCGCGCTTGATCCGCGGCCAATCGAGCGGCTCGCATCGCTGCTTCTGGATCGCCGACCGGTAGCGCTGCGAGCGCGTGGTGTGCTTGGGGCGCGAGAAACGCCTCCCGGCCCGCGCGAACGCGTTCGTGCAGTCGCTCCGCCACGCGCGCATGCAGCTCACGGCGGCGATCGGCCGCGAGCGCTCGATAGACGGCTTCTCGGACCAAGACGTGGGTGAACCGAAACCGATGTTCGCCAAACCGCGCTAGAAGGCCTCGCACCACTGCCTCTTCAAGCGCATTCGCGACCGCTGCAGGCGCGACTCCGGTCACCTCGGCGCAGAGCGCGACTTCGACTTCGCGACCGACGACTGCCGCGACCTCGAGCTGCGTGCGCGTTTCGGGCCGCGTTCTCCTCAGCCGGTCTGCGAGCAGCGACAAGAGCCCGTCGGTCACGGCCAGCTCGCGCAGGTCGACCTGACTCGCGTCCTTCGCCGCGACCGTGTACAGCGTCTCGCGCAGAAACAGTGGATTGCCTTCGGTCAACTCGTGCAGCTGCGCTGAGAGCGCGGCGTCGAAGCGCCCGAGCGCGTGCCGGACGAGCTCGCCGACCTCCTCAGCCGAAAGCGGCCGCAGCACGATCACTTCACCTTCGCGACCGATGCGTGCGATCGCATCGGCGCGCGGTGGCAGGCGTGCTTCGACGTCGCGATAGGTCGCGATCGCGGCAATCCGAGTGCCGCGCAGCGCATGAGCCACGAACGACAACAGCTCGAGCGACGCCAAGTCGGCTGCATGCAGATCATCGAACACCAGAAGCAAAGCGCAGCTGCGAGCTGCGGCGCGCAAATAGCTGGTCACGCTGTCGAACAACTCGAAGCGTTCGCGCTCGACGTCGGCGATGGTGCTCTCGCCCGGAGCGACGCTGCGATCTTGCAGGAGCGCGTGCAGACGTGGAGGAAGCTCGGGTTCGAGTGCTCGCAGCTCTTGCAGCATCTCGATCCACGGGTAGTACGCGGGCGCGCCACCACTCTCCCAAGCCCGCCCCCACAACACGCGAAACCCGCGTTCACTCGCGCGCGCTGCAACTTCGTCGGCGAGGCGAGTCTTGCCGATCCCGGCTTCTCCGCAGATCACGGCGATCCCACCGCGTCCCGCAGCAGCACCTGCGACGAGAGCGTCGACGCCTGCGAGTTCCTGCGTGCGTCCGATCAACATCCGCGCCGCGAACTATAGCGGCTGGCTCGGGCGAGAACAGAACACGCTGTCGAGGCGCGGCTCGCGCGCGTCGACGTTACTGCGTGTATCCGTTGCTCCGAGTGAAGTGCTCTGGGGGAGGTGTCCGGACTTCGGACTAACGCCAGACCTGAATGTCGCTATCGCTGCGACCGAAGTACAAGCGCCCACTCGTGCAGACATACTCGGTGCTCGCGCCGTTGTAGCAGGCAGTCACACTGACAACCTTCTCCATGTACGGAATAACCTCTGGCTTCCGACCTGGACGACGCTCTTCTCCCAAGAAGCCGTCACCCGGCTTTAGGTCCTTGACTTTGATCGTTCTCGATAGCATGCGCCGCAGCGTATCACTAACGCCGGCCCGACTCTTCATCCGAACGAGGATGTTACGAACTTTGTCACCATTGGAGGTCTGGCAACTGGCTAAACACCTTACGAACGCCCTCACTCCAGTTCTGACTCAATGCAGTGAAATACGCGTCGCCTTGATCGAATCGGCGACGCTGCTGCACGGCGAGGCTGTCTTTGGCGTAGCAGAGAAAATCGATCGGCATGCCGACGGACAAGTTGCTGCGGATCGTGGAATCGAACGAAACCAATACGCATTTCGTCGCATCAGGGAGAGTCGTCGAGCTCGAGATCACGCGATCTATGATCGGCTTGCCATACTTGGCCTCACCCGTCTGTAGAAACAGGGTCTCACCGCCAGCCTCGATGAAATTGCCTTCGGCATAGATCCGAAAGAGGCGCATCGGCTCACCCGCGAGTTGGCCTCCTAGGATGAACGACGCATTGAAGGACAAATCACTCTTGGCCAGATAAGGCCCGTCGCGACTATCGATGTCCCGCATCGCATCGGAGACCAGGTTCGCGACGTCGAACATTGTCTTTGCAGTCAACAAGTTCGGCTTGCCGCCCTCGGCCTCGCTACGCTGCTTGAGCAAGGTCACGACCGCTTGCGTGCCAGCCAAGCTGCCAGAACTCAACAAGACGAGCACCCGGTCTCCGGGCTTCTCGATCACTGTCATCTTGCAGAACTTCGCGAAGTTATCGACGCCAGCGTGGGTGCGCGAGTCCGATGCGAAGATGATGCCGTCCTTGAGCAGGACGCCTACGCAGTATGTCATTCCTTGCTTTCTCCGAGTTACGCGCGCGCAACTACGGGAGATTACGAGCGACGCGCTTAGTTTTTGCGCACCTGTTTACCGTTTAACCAGGCCGCGATGACGCG
>DASRXR010000986.1:0-3072 GCA_035687405.1 Polyangiales bacterium | reverse complement strand
CGATGCACCAGGCGAAGCACTATCCACTCCCAAGATGGTAGCATCCCAGGAGCTCTCGGCCCAGCGGCTCACCCGCGCGTACATGCCGACTACGACGTAACCGGCAGGCGCACGTATTCAGTCCGGTAGCGCCGCGTGCGCGTGCGGCTCGAAGGAGCCCGCGTCACGAGCTCAGCCGAGCTTGATGGCCGCGTTCAGCTTCGGTTGCTCGCCGCTGTAGTCGTAGATGCCCGACCCGGTCTTACGACCGAGCTGACCTGCATCCGTCAGCTGCACGAGTGTCTTCGGCATCTCGTAGCGGGCGCGATCGCCGAGCTCGCGATGCAGCGTCTCCGCCATCGCGCGAACGATGTCGAGACCGATCAAATCCGCGAGCGCGAGCGGGCCCATCGGATGGCCGCAACCGAGCTTCATCGCCGTGTCGATGCCGTCCGCCGAGGCGATGCCGCTCTCGAGCGTGGAGATGGCGTGCAAGATGTAAGGCACGAGCAGACGATTCACGACGTAGCCGGGCGAAGCCGAAATCGCGACTGGCGTCTTACCGATCTGCTTACAGAACTCTTCGGTCTTGGCGATCGCCCACGGCGCGGTCTTTTCGATCGCGCCGACCTCGACCAGGTCCATCGCCGGCACTGGGCTGAAGAAGTGGACGCCCAAGAAGCGCTCCGGATGGGCGAGCGACTTCGCCAACGTGTCCAACCGCAGCGACGAAGTGTTCGTGCCGAGCACGGCTTCGGGGTGGAGCTTGGCTTCGATGTCCTTGAGGAGCTTGACCTTCGTGGCCTCGTCCTCGACGGCCGACTCGATCACGACGTCCGCGCTGGCAACCGCCGCCAGACCCGACGACAGCTCGATCCGACCGAGGGCAGCAGCGCACTCTTCCGCCGTCAGCTTGCCCTTCTTCACGCGCCGCTCGAGCGACTGCTGGATCTTGCTCTTGGGGGCTGCCAAGTCACCGGGGGTCAGCTTGATTCCCTTGACCTGGTAACCAGCAACAGCCGCGACTTCCATGATACCGCGACCCATCATGCCGCAGCCGACCACAGCCACCGTTGCAACACCCATGAAAATCTCCCGCTAAGAAGGTACGCGTCCCCGGGGCTACTGCCTCCAGCGCGCTGGCAAGTCTGTACCCTGAGTGGATAGGTCAGTCAATCTGCGCGCAGTAGCTGTTATCGTTTTTGCCTGCTTCCGAGGGAAGTAGCCGGCCTCCCCCGCGGTTCAACCGCAGGTGTTGCGGAAAGCCGCACGATCGCTCGATCTTGCCAGACTCATCCCCCGAAACGAAGAACGCCAAGGTGCAGCCAGAGAGCCCCATCGCCACCCGTCCAGCCGAGGACCCCCCTGCCACCCTCCACGCTCGGCTGCGGCGGAGCTTCGAAGCCGAGATGGAGGTCCTATCGCGAACTGGCAACCGCCTGTCGCTGGTCCGCCTAGCCACGTTCTTGGTCGCGGCCGCGCTACTCGTCACCGGCTTCATTCAGAAGTCGGCGATCGAGCTAGGCCTCGGCACGGTGTGTCTGGTGTTGTTTGGAGTCGCGGTCGTCTTGCACGCGCGCACGATCACCGCCGAGACGCGTGCGCGGATTCGCCGCGACATTCACGCGCGGGCTCTCGCTCGCATCGGCCACGAGTGGGTTCAGTTCGCGAGTAAGGGCGCCGATCTCTTGCCGCGCAGCCACGCCTACGCCTGGGACATCGACATCGTCGGTCAAGGTTCGCTGTTTCAGCGCATCGACGTGACGCACACGCATCACGGCGAACGCACGCTCGCCGGCTGGCTGGCGAGCCCAGCGGACCTCGCGACGATTCGCGCGCGCCAAGAAGCAGTCTGGGAGCTCGCACCACAAGTCGAGCTGCGACGCGAGATCGAGGCCGCAGCTTCCACCGAAAATGGCGAGCGGCTCGATCCGCGCGGGCTCGAAGCGCTCGGCAAAGTCGATCGATTGTTCGAGCGCCTCCCGTGGCTGCAGGTCGTGATCGTGCTGCTGCCGATGTGCACGCTCGTCACCTACATTTTGGGTTTGCTCGATGTGATCGCGAACGGTTGGTGGCTCATCCCCGTCGCGATTCAGGTGCTGTTCCTGTTCTCGTTCGGCCGCACGATCCAGAACACGCTCAACATCGTCAGCGCACGGGCGCCGCTCCTGACTGCATTCGAATCGATGCTGCTGTTGCTCGAGCGCACCCCGTTCAAGAGCCCCTGGCTGCTCGAGTTGCAGAAGCGCGTCACGTTCGCGGACCAGCCGCCGTCGACGCACATCCGCCGGCTCGCGCGGTGGGCTGGCTTCGCCGAGCTCCGGCAGAACGCGCTGTTCTACATCTTCGTGAACGCGCTCACGCTGTGGGACCTGCACGTGCTTCACGGGCTCGAACGCTTCGTGCGTGAAGCCGGTATGCGCATGACCGAGTGGTTCGAAGCGCTCGGGGAGCTCGAAGCCATCGCGGCGCTCGCGGCACTTGCACACCTCGATGAAGGCGCGACCCGGCCCGAGCTCGGCGACGAACGGCCCTTCGAAGCGACCGCGATCGCGCACCCGCTGCTCACCCCGGAAACCCGCGTCGCAAACGACGTGCGACTCCGAGGACCGGGCACCGCGCTGGTCGTGACCGGCTCGAACATGGCTGGAAAGAGCACCCTACTGCGCGCGGTCGGGCAAAACATCGCGCTCGCGCTCGCGGGTGGGCCCGTCATCGCAGAGCACATGCGCGTACCTTCGGTGCGGTTGCGCGCGAGCATGCGCGCGGACGACTCGCTCGAGAGCGGTGCGAGCTACTTCCATGCGGAGCTGACGAAGCTGACCCGCGTGATCGAACAGGCCGAGGTTGGCCCGCCGGTGTTCTTCCTGCTCGACGAGCTGCTGCGCGGCACGAACGCCCGCGCGCGCCACGTCGGCGCCAAAGCCGTGCTGCTGCACCTCCTCGACCGGGGTGCGATGGGCCTATGCGCGACGCACGACGTCGAGCTCGCCGCATTAGGTGACACCGAGCCCGCCCGCATCGAGAATGTCCACTTCACGGACGTGGTCATCGATGGCGAGATGCGGTTCGACTACAAGCTGCGCCCGGGAA
>DASRXR010000985.1:0-7325 GCA_035687405.1 Polyangiales bacterium | reverse complement strand
TGTCTCATCGTAGCGTTGCTGATCGTGGTACCGCCCGCTGTGGCTAGCGCGCGCGATCCAAGCGGTAGACCCGAGTACTGAAGAATTGAAGCTCCTCGATTCGGAATCCGCGCGCTTCCAGCTCCGACAACGCCGCGGGCTCGATCCTCGTGTGGTGCGGTGCGAGCACGAAGAGCGTTGATGCGGTGCTCGCATCTAGCGTGGCGCGCTGCGCATCGGCGGCCAGCGGCAGTTGCACGAGCCGCGCGGCAAACTCCGCTCGCCCGAGTCGTTTAAAGTAGTAGGCGTAAAATGGGATGGTCCGGCAATAGAAGTAGCCGTTGACATCGTCATCTCTAAGGTAATCGATCGCAGCCCGATTCGGATCGGTACCCACGACATAGATCGCATCGGTGACGTGTGAGTGTTCAATGACGTATTCTGCGCTGCGCCGCCAGTCTTGCTTCTGGGTCTGGCGATACTCAGCATACGCCCCGAGTCCTAGCACAAGGATCGCGCCTGCTACGATGGTACCTGACCAGTGCTTGAGTGGGGCCAACCTTGCAAGTGTGAAGGCAGTCGTTAGAAGTAGCGGCGCATATAGGATCAGTGCGTATCTGAGCTGCAGAAAAGGTCCGACGAAGCTCAGCGCAACCAGTGCCGCACTCATGAGCACCAGGACTGCGAACACTGCTCTCAGAGGTCGTTGGACCAATCTAGTCGCCAGCGCCTTCGGGTGGCGACCGTGCGCGACGAGCGCGGTCGCGAGCACCACGAGCGCAAAGCTCGCCATGAGCCTTTTCGTACCGAAGAAACTGTGTAAGACCAGCTGTTCAATCAGTTCTGTTAGTGGTTGATTCGTTTGCCAGCCCGCAATACGCAACTGTACTTTGTGCAGTAGCGTGAGGAAGCCGGGCGCATACGCCAAAGAAAATAGCGCTGCGTATGCGAATACGATCTTGAGCTCGCGCTGACGTCCGCGCGTCCGAACGAGAGCGCAACCGAAAATCGTGGCGCAGAGCAGCAGCGAAAAGTAGTGTATGTATGCCGCGACGATCAGCCATGCCACTAAACGCAGCCAGTTCCGATGTTTCGGTTCGTCCGTGTCGTAGATTGCGACCCACTCGAGCAATGCGCCAATGCTGCAAGCCATCAGTATCCCGTACTGACGGCTGGTCTGAGCGTAGTAGATGGCCTCGTAGCTGACGGCGTAGAGAGCGATGAGGTAAAGGCGCTCGCTTCGCGAAAGCTGCTTGAGCCGACACAGCGCGAGATACAATAACAGTGCCACGCTCACCGCAGTGCACGGTACACGTGCCCAGGTTTCAGTCGCCGGAACGACTTGAAACCAGCCATAGAGAAAGATCATGTAGCCTGGCGGATGGCCATCGATGTCCATCCACTGTCGCGCCAGCTCCTCTAGGCTGCGCGAGGTTGCTGCACCGACCACGCAGAATAGCTCGTCGTACCAGAGGCTGCGCTTACCGAGCTCCCAAACTCGAGCGACCACACCGAGGACGAAGACGCCTGAATCAAACATGCGCTGATCGCGCTAGGCGCACTCTCGATGCGAAAGCGGTATCGTTGAGTACCGTTAGTCATGCTATGTGGAAGAGACGCGGCTCTGCAAGACGACAGCAAAAGACTGGCCAGGCAGCGTACAAAGCAGGCTGAAAGGGGACAAGGCTTGGTCGATCAGGTAACAGAAGTTCGCAGCTACTACGAAGCCAACACGCCAGCGTTCGAACGCTACAGCCAAAGCGGCTCTGGTTTGGCGATTCGGCGCGCCGTCTGGGGGCCAAGTGTCAACACGAGACTCGAGGCGTTTCAGTACGTAGACAGCCTGATCGCTGAAGAAGCTGAGTCGCTGCGCTCGAAGTTCGGCGATCCACTGCGAGTCTGTGACTTCGGCTGCGGCGTGGGCACCAGCCTCCTGTTTTTAGCGTCGCGTATGCCGATCGACGGCACCGGAGTGACGATCAGTCCACTTCAGGCGCGCACCAGCAACGACCGCTTCCGACAAAGCGGCTTCGGCGAACGCTTGCGCTGCATCGAAGGGGACTTCCTGTCCGCAGCCCCGAACATCGACGCCGCGCACGTGGTGCTCTCCATCGAAGCGTTCGTACATAGCTCCGAACCTGAGGCATTTTTCGAGCGGCCTCACAGTGTGTTGCACCGGGCGGATTACTCATCATCTGTGACGATGTCCTGTCTGAGCGCGCGCTCGAAGGTATTTCTCGCCGCGAACAGCGGCTGTTGAGTGAGTTTCGTTATGGTTGGGTGGCGCCATCCATATCCAGCGACGCGACTATGTCGCAGATAGCCGTCAACCACGGTTTTAGTCGAGTAAAGTCTGTAGACCTTACTCCGTGGGTGGAACTCCATCGGCCCCGCGACGTTCTCTTGCGCGCGCTGATGTCGTTCGCCAGGTATCTGCCTGTGCGCAACTACCGCTGGCGAAGTCTGCTCGGCGGCAATGCACTGCACGTCGCCGCGGCAGAACGACTGATCGAATACCACTTCATGGTCTGGCGGCGCGCGCTCTGAGCTTGCGCAACTGTCTGAACCGCAGACGTTCAAGAGCTTTGGATAGGCGCATCGCAGCTGTCAGACGCGGGCAAAGCAGAGCTCCCGCGCGATGAAAGCTTACGCGCCAACGAGTGAGTGAGAAACGCGATCGAGCCACACGCACCAGTGACTCAGCCACGTACCCCCCTGACTCGATTTTCGCCCTTTTCGTGTCGGAACTCATGGTACCGCGTCTACGGCGATCCTGATCGCTGCGTGAGTGATGCCCTTCATGACGTCGAGGAGCGCCGTCTCCGGCGTCTCTGCTGCCGTAGGACGTTCCGCGGCTCGCCATGCTACGTGGCCGTCGGGCCGGACGAGCGAAGCTCCGCTAGCACTGACGCCAAACGCGGTTTGGAACGCTTGCGGGTCTTCGAGCTGGATCGCTTTGCCAACATGGATGAACTGGATCGCGATGCCCAGCTGCTTGCTGACGTTCGCCGCCGGCGCCGACCAACGCGCGTCTTCGCTCAAGAGCACCCAATCGTGACCGAACAGATCGAGCGTCGAGCGCGGCGTCCCGCTCTGTTCCAACGCCAGGTGTTGCGCTCTCGTTCCGGGTTGGCCTTGCCACTCATCTGGGCACTTGGCCTCGGGCAGGTCGGAGCCTGCACCCGACACTGCGGACGAGCGATACAGCTGACCGAGCTCCATCGCCTCGTCGTCGATGATCGGGTCGGCGGTCGTTCCCGGCTGCAAGTGCTCTTTGTAGTCGGGCCGGGCGAAGATTTGCTGGTGACGCGTCCACGCGACCGGGCGACGTTCTGCGTCGTAGGTTTCGAGGAGGGCCGGCGTCGAAGTGCCCGCGAAGACTGCCGCGAGTTTCCATGCGAGGTTGTGCGCGTCGTGAATGCCCGTGTTTGCTCCGTAGCCGCCTCGGGTCGGCGGCAGGCAGTGCGCGGCATCGCCCGCCAAGAAGACTCGGCCTTTGCTGAACTGCTCAGCGACCAGCGCACCGAGCTCCCAACGACCCGTCGTAATGATTTCGATGTCCAGATCCGTTCGACCGATCGCCTTCACGATCGAGTTTCGCAGCGCGGCTTCGCAGCGCTGCTGGTCATCCGAGAACATCAAGATCCAGCGGCCGTCGGTATACGTCGTGAGGAAGGCTTTGAAGTCGGGCTGATCGATCTCGAACTGATGGACGCCACGCTCGAGGTACGAGTCGAGCGGCGCGCGGAACAAGACGCTGCGCACCGTGCGCATGTGGCCGCGGCCCTTGTGCCCGATGCCGAGCTGTTCGCGGACTGGGCTCTTGCCGCCGTCCGCTGCGATCATGTACGCCGCGTGGATCGTGTACTCGCTGCCCTGACGCGTTCGCACGCGCGCGGTCACTCCGTCCGCGTCTGATGTGAAATCGACGAGCTCGGTGCTCATGCGAATGTCGGCGCCGAGCTCGTTCGCGCGTTCGCGCAGGATCGGCTCCATCCGGTCTTGCGCGATCGCAGCACCTGCCGACGGCGAGAACTCCTTCTTCACGAAGTGTTCTGGTTTGCTCGGCGTCCAATGCGAGTGTTCGAACCACTCGCCGGCCAAACTTTCGACGCGAGCGCGCGCGAGCCGAAAGTTTCTCGGCGCTTCCGGAATGCGCGAGCCCAACCCAACGCTCGCAAGAAGCTCCATCGTGCGCGGCGTGTAACCGATCGCGCGCGGGTGGGCGGACGAACCTGGATGCCGCTCGACGAGGATGGCGGGCACGCCGTGGTGCGCGAGGAACAAAGCGGCCGAAGAGCCGACGAGGCTGCCTCCGACGATCAAAACGTAGGTCGATTCGCGTTGCATGGTTGTGACTCCGGATCCGGCTCAGGACTTTCGACGTAGCTTGCGCGTGAGCGCCTCTTGATCGATCGGGACGCGCAGGATGCCTTCGACGATCGCGCGCAACGTCCACGCGAAGCGGGCTTTGCCACCGGACATGATCGCCGCGCGAACGCGGTGAATGCGCGGGTACTCTGCTTCTGACACCGCGCCGATCGCGCCTGCGACGTGAGCGAGCGGATCGAGATCTTTCGCGCGCTGGCTGTGCTCGAACGCGAGCGCCGTGACGTAGAGCATGAGCAAGTCGACGGCCCAAGCGGCAGTGGGCTCATCGACGCCAGCCTCCGCCAGGATCTCGAGTAGCGTTTCGAGGAATCGAAGTGCGTTGGGGCCGGCCGCGATCGTGCTCATTGCGAGTTGCGCGAGCCCGCGGTGCTGCGTGAGTACCTGGTAATAAGACCCGAGCACGGCGTGCAGGCGCTCTTCCCACGACTTGTGCCGCGCGGCCTTCGTCGACACTTTTGCGAGCGCGCGATCGAGCACGAGTGCGTGCAGTTGAGAGAGATCGTCGACGTAGACGTAGAGCGATGCGGGGCCGGTATCGAGCGCTTTTGCGACGCTGCGCAAGCTCATCCCCTCAAGCCCGTGTTCGGTCAAAAGTTCGAATGCCTTGTCGACGATCGCAGCGTGACTCAGCGGTTCTTTCACACGACCGCCGCGGCGACTGACCACTTTGCGTGGTTCGAACGGATTGTGTTCGCCCATTAACGAACATCGTACGTCACGAACAGCGTTCGTCAAGGCGTGAGCGTCGTACCCTGAGATTGGTCCGTGTTTGCTGGGGCAGCGGGGTGCTTGTGGCCAGGTCGCGAGCGTAGGACGTGTCGTTGCGTGTCTGCGTGCATCGGCAAGCGTCGTCAGATCCACGCCGCAGCCTATGTTGAAAACGCGCTTGTCACCGCGCAACTGCAGCGTCGCGGAGCTCGCGCCAGACGCATCGGAAGACAATGCCCGCATGCTTAAGCGTCGTAAAAACCGGGCATACTGGAGGCGATGGAGCGCACCACGCGTAGGCGCCTTCTCGGCTCGGTCGCAGCCTTTGGCGCGGCCGGGGCTCTCGGTGCCTTCACACTCGCGCGCGGCCGCGGAGGCGCGATGGGCGACATCGGCATGGGCGGCGGCGGCGCGCTCGGGCCGGAGCTGGCGTCGATCGAGCGCGGGAACTTCGCGGCCATCTACAGCGACCCGGCGCTCCGTGAACGATTCCTGTCGTTTCTGACCAACGTCTTCCACCTGTACCCCGAAGATCGAATGCACGCGCTGATCAGCAGCGCTGCGAGCGACTCCAAGGACGACCGCGCGGTGTACCAGCGCGTCGAGCGCGAGCTGCCGGAGATCGCGCCGCTGCTCGGCGCGTTTCGCTACGCGCTGCCAGCGTTGCGCAAGCAGCAATCCGTGATGGCCGAGCAAACCGTGCAGCTGCTCGAGGGCAAGACTCGCTTCGAGGGTTACCTCGAGATCGGCTCCGACGGCCGCTACCTGAGCGCGCTCGACGACAAGTTCGAGATCGAAGGCCCGATCTTCACCTCGTCGCCCAACACACCGGGCTACGGCCCGGACGAGATCATCGACCGCGGGCGGCTCGCTCCAATCGGCACGCACCTACCGATGAACGGCTACGCGCCGATCTCGGCCAAGGCTCTGCCGCCCAAGTCATTGCAGCTCGTGACCATCTACGTCGGCCTCCACCACGTTCCGCTTGCGCTTCGCGAGCCGTACGTCGCTTCGATCCGCGACGCGATGGCCCCGGGCGCGACGCTGATCCTGCGCGACCATGACGTGAGCTCACCGAAGATGCAGCACTTGGTCGCGCTCGCGCACGACGTGTTCAACGTCGGCACCGAGCAACCATGGAGTGCCAACGCGCAGGAGCTTCGTAACTTTTATCCACTCGACTTCATCGTCGGGTTCTTGGAGCGGCACGGCTTCATCGCCAAGCCCGCGCGGCTCCTGCAAGACGGCGACCCGACGCTGAACACACTGCTTGCGTTCGCGAAGGCGTAGCTCGTGGAGAAACCCCAACAGCGTAAGAAATTTCGCTGGCGGCTGCTCCGCCGCATGCTGTTCGTCGCGTTGCTGATCGCAGCGTGCGGCGCGTTTTTGTATTGGAAGGCGGACGACTCGCTCGAGACGAATCTCAAGAGCCGCACCGTCAACGACATCACCCAGCTCAATCCGATCCAAGTCGCTCGGGTCGTGGCGCCGACGAGTGTGGAGCAGATTTCGGAGCTTCTGCGAACCAGTGAAGGTCCGGTATCGATCGGCGGCGCCCGCTGCAGCATGGGCGGGCAGACTGCTGCACCCGGCAGCCTGCACCTCGATATGCGCCAGATGAACAAGCTGGTCTCGCTGTCGAAGGAAGAGCGCATTGCCACGGTGCAGGCCGGCATGCGCTGGCGCGACCTCCAAGAGCAGATCGATCCGCACGGCCTCGCGGTGATGATCATGCAGACATACTCGACGTTCACGGTCGGCGGAACGCTGAGCGTCAACGCGCACGGCCGGTACATGGGTCGTGGCCCCGTCGTGCAATCGGTACGCTCGATCAAGCTGGTGCTCGCCAGCGGCGAAGTGGTCAACGCCTCGCGCGACGAGAACACGGAGTTGTTTTGGGGCGCGATCGGCGGCTACGGCGGGCTCGGAGTAATCGCCGAGGCGACACTCGAGTTGGTGCCCAATGAAAAGGTCAAGCGCGTCACCGAAACCATGGACGCGACCGAGTACGCCGCGTTCTTCCGCGAGCATATCCGAAGCGACTCGGGCGTGATCTTCCACAACGCTGATCTGCACCCGCCCGACTTCGAGACGCTGCGCGCGGTGTCATGGGTTCGAACTGACGAAGCGGTGACGGTGAACGACCGCTTGATCGCGCGTGACGAGGCGTACAAGTGGACGCCGTTACTGATCAATAAGATCGGCCTGTATCCGCTCGGCGGTGCGTTGCGCGAGCACGTGCTCGA
>DASRXR010000984.1:0-2002 GCA_035687405.1 Polyangiales bacterium | reverse complement strand
TTCTTCGTCGACTGCAACCTTCGCAAGCTGTTTTGCGAGCACGCGCATCGAAGCCTGAAACACGTCGTAGTTGCGCGCGTGCCATGCCGCGCCGAGACGCTCGCCCGCGTCGCGCAGTTCGGGTGCGACCACGGCGGTGATCTGCGCGAGCAGCGTGTCTTCCTGGACCCAACAGCGCGCGAACGCGTCGAGTGACAGCACTCCGCGAATGCAGCTGTGGGCGGCGAGATGTGTCCGCCACAGCGCCATGTCGGCAGACGTCTGCGCTTGCGTCCGCGGCGGGCCGAGCTGATTCAAGACGAGCACCACCGGCTTCCCGATCCATTCGAGGATCCGCATCTCGACGTCGATGTAGCGTGCTTCCTCCGGCAACTCGGCCGCGTTGATCACGTACAGCACGACGTCGCACTGCTCTCGCGCGCTGCGCATCGCTTGTTGCCCCGACCAGAATGGCCGATCGGTGAAGCGATCCCAGACTTGCGACAGCGCCCAGCCCATCGGGTTCTCACTCTTGTTCAAGCGCGAATACAGCCGCATGCTGTCGCCGAAACCGGGCGTATCCCAGAGCGACAGCGTGTCGCCGCGCCCGGACGCGATCAGCAGGTGTCGCTCCGCGTCTTCGGTCACGTGCGCGCGATCGCCGATCTCACCGATGTCCTTGCGCAACAACGTCCGCGCCAAGGTCGTCTTGCCCGCGTTCGTGTGCGACAACAGCCCGACGCCGATGTTCGCGGCACCGCTCATGCGTTGGCGGTCCGCTGGAGTGCGTCGCGCAGCGTCTTTTGAGCTTCGGTTTCGGCCGTTCCAGTGCGCACGCGCGTGAGGTCCACGATGCAGGCGGTTTGATTGCGAGCGGTCGCAAACTCGCGCCACGTGCGTGCGCGCTGCGCCACGCGGGTCGCGAGCGAAGCTTCCGCGTTCATGCGCGCGGCATAGCTGGACTCGTCGACGACGAGCAAGAAACTCGCCTTCCGCCGGCTGAGCGTGCGCTGCATCGCCTCGAGCATCGCACCGTGGTTTTCGGACTCGGGCGTTGCAGCGAGGCTCATCACGAGCAAGTGGCAGTCGGCCGCTGGGAGCGGTTCGAGTCGCAAGCGTTCCGCAAACGTGTCTTCTTCGCCGTACGCAACCGAGGCACGCACATCGACTTTGACCTCGCCGCCAAGGGCATCCGCGAGCAGGGCCGAGAGCCCCGCGAGCGCTTCGCGTGAAGGGGAGTACGCGTACGTGACGACCGACGCCAACAATCCGGTCACACTTCCAGTCTCGCGGAGCAGCGCACGCGCGTACGGCATGAAAGACGCCGGCAGCGGCGGGCGAAGACGCATCTTCCAAAAGCGCAGGGTCGTGATCAGCACGAGTAAGAGCCGCGGCACGACGATGTACAACACGGCCGTGAGTGCGATCAGGTGAATGAACGGACCCGCCGGGGCGCCGCCACCGGCTGCGCCCCAACGCAGTGCTTCGAGCTCGTTTGCGTCCGGCAGCGCGATCCCACTCAACTTCGACGCCGGTCCGTACAGCACGCCGAGCACCGCGCGAACGGAAGCGGCGTCGAGGAACGTGCTGTCCCAACCCGCGTCGTACCGCAAGACCAAGCCTCGAACGTACAGCCCCACGACCAGGCCGAGTGCGAGCAGCGCAGCACCGAGGTGAAAGAGCCGCTGCGCGCGAAGCGACAAGAGCGGCCGTGCGATCGACGCCCACTCCTGGGCGAAGCGTTGCATCGCCGCTGCGAGCGGCGCATTGAAATGCGACGAGCGACGCAGTAGCGCGTGGGCGCGATTCCGAATCCAGCGCGCGTACGAGCTCGACAGGATCGACCCGGACCCTTGATCGGGGCGCGCCGGCCGGAACGCAGCCACCAGGGCCACGAGGTAGACGAGCAGGTTCCAGGCGATCAGGCTGAGCAGCGGGAACGCGAGCACATCGATGCGCTGGTGGCCATCGAGCGCCGACATGGCGACGCCGAACCCGAACGCGACCGCGAGCACGACGAGCC
>DASRXR010000983.1:0-22452 GCA_035687405.1 Polyangiales bacterium | reverse complement strand
CGAGAAGCCGGCCCCCGACCCTTACTACGCGCCAGACGACATACGACCACGCGGGCTAGCGGTCGTTTGGACGATGATTGGCTACAAGGCATACGTCGACGACAGTAAGAGCGCGCGCGTCGACAGCGCGACACAAGCGATCGATCAAGCGTTCGACCAGTCTCCTTACCTGACGAGAAAGTGATCATGCGAAGCTCAGTATCGAAGCGGGACGCGACGCGAACGCGTTTATGGTGCGCAACAATGTCGGCCGCTGTTTTGGCGTGCGCTGCCGTCGCGCCTGCGGCGCAAGCACAACGGCTGTACTACGAGCAGTCCGATCCGCTCACGGATGCAGAGGCCGCGGAAATGAACGAACGCGCTTACGCCCGCGAGTTACCCATGTGGACGATCGGATACAGCATGTCGCTGGGCGTAGGCGACCTGAACGACTACATCGGCAGCCCGAGTTTCCGCGGGTTCGAGATCACGTTGTTGTGGCCGGCAGTCCGCTCGTTCTTCGCCGGGCTGGCGTTCGGTTACAACGGCTTCTACGAAACTTCGGGTCGGCAGACGTTCCAGCTCCAATCCGCAGCGGTCACCGGCAAGCTCTATCGCTACGCGGATGCGTGGCCACTCGCGTTACTCGGCCGCTACGTCTTCATGCAGCGCCAATCCGTGGTGCGCCCCTACGTCGGACTCCGCATGGGGATGGCTTGGATCAACACCACTACGCTCGTGACCGATCGCACGTTCGAGGATTCCTCGCTCGGGTTCCTGCTCGCGCCGGAGGCTGGAATACTCGGGCACCTCAGTAAGTCGGTGATGGCCTGCTTGTCCTACACGTTCAACTTCACCACGGCATCGCCGGGCGACCGCGACGTTCTGTCCTACAGCAGCTTGCTGCTGGGACTCACGCTGCAGCCTTGAGGCTCGGCGATCGATGCCTGATGACTGGGTCGAGCGCGCCGCAGGCCTTCCAGAAAGCAAAAACGGGTGACCGCCGGCGCGCGGTCACCCGTCTTGCATTGAACGGCTTAGCCGGTTCATGGGTGGTTGACGACTACGTATTGCACCGTATCCGCCCGATACACCGGTTGATAGTAAACACCTCCACAGTTTTGATACGTGACGGATCCAACTGCGAGCACACTGCAGTGCGGGGGCAGTGCTGCGACCATCGTGCCCACGGCGACTGCCGTCGCGGTGACTGCAACGGCGGCTGCAATCGGATGTCCCCAGTGGTCGTAGTGATAATCGTTGTGAACGTTGACGTTCACGTTGCGGTTGACGTTGACGTTACGCGATGCGTGGACGCTGCTGCGTGCGTAGCTGCGGCTGACGCCGCGTGCTTGAGCTTCGGTGGGCGAGTGGGATGGAATGAATGCCGTCGCGAGTAAGGCGGCGAGGGCGGCGATGATGCGGCGTTTGCGGTGGGTCATTGAGCCTTCTCTTCGACTCAAGGGGTCGCCCGATCGGCAGGCGGACTCAGCTCAGCACTCCTGCGCTCCCCGCTGCCGAAAGTCAGCCGTGAGACGTTTTTCGGCGGCGCGAACGCGAAATCCGTCTCCACGATGGGCGTAGTCAGATCCCAGTGGAAAACTGCGCTGTACTGCGGGCGGGCGGGGTCGTCCGTCGTCGTGATGACGAGCTTTCGTAACAAGGGCTTGTCGCCTTGCTCGATCCACAGCTGCCAGTCGACCGCGTGACCGCGGAAAGCGAGCTGGAGGCAGCTTACTCCGTCGACATTGGACACCCCGATCAACCCTGCGTCCGTGATGTTCGGCTCCAGTTGTCCGCCCATCGCGATGTACACAAGATCCAAAAGTGGCAGCTCGATACCGTGCCGCTCGATGGATTCGAGCGTTCCAAGCAGCGTCGCGGGTGCGAGGATGCTGCCGAAGTAATTTTCGTCCTTGAGAAATACGCTTAGGTACTTACCATCGTAGACGAACAAGCGTGCTCCTTGGTCGCCCGAGACTTCTGCCCGCAGCCGATCCGGCCGCCTTACGGACATTCGAACGTTGCTACTACGTTCGAGCTTGTAACCACTGTAGATGACTTCATCGCGCGTAACGTAAGCCTGCACGCTGAACGCGGGCAGGCCACGAAGATATGCGGTAGACCGTGCCAGCGCTTTGAGTGCTTTCGGATCCGCCTCGGACTTCTCTTCGCTCGGCGCCGCGAGTCCGGACCTCGGCGCCGCAAACGCAACAGAGCTTAGAATAGCGAGCCATGACAGCGGCCTGCACATGTCGACTACCGCTGCTGCAAACTGTTTGTGTTTCATCGAGAACACCGTTCGCATCATCGAATCTCCTGTGGAAGGTTGCGACAGCCGCGCCTGCGTGTGGACGCGCGCCACAGGTAGGCAACGCATGTGCCACGCCCAGCGTCGAGCACAGTGGCGTTAAAGTGTTCGACGCTCGTCCGTAATACGTCCGACTGGCTGCGGAACAGACGAAACACGTGGCGTCTGGGTTGGCCAGCGAGCGAACTCCGTCATCGCCTCGCAGGAAACGATTGGATCGCAGGTTGCATTGAAAACACTAACGCTGGTGAACCGGCCTCACGGTTGCGGAGTCGGTGGAGAGGCGTTTGAAGATGCAACAGCCGAACATAGGGCCTGCCAATCACAACACAATCGATTTTTCTTTGACGCACGGCGGACCCTTCCACGAGCTAATGAGAAAGCTCGGCCTCGTCCGCTGCGATCAGTACGATTTCGTCAGGCAGTCGCTCCTCATGATCGCGATTGGCTGGGTCCCACTCGAGCTGTTTACGCTGTTGGAGTTTCGCGAACCCGGAGCGCCGAGGTTCTTGTTCTGGACGGTGATATCGGTCCATGTTCGTTACCTAGTCGCCATCCCGCTGTTCTTTCTCGCGCAACAGCTGCTCGAGCGAACATGCAAGAGCGCTCTCACATGCATTGGCGAAGGCGTCTTCATACGAAGCACGCGCGAAACCATCGTTGGGCTTGCCCGCGCCGCGGAACGTTCGCGCAGCTCACCGACGGCGGAACTGGTTTTGCTCGCGGCGGTGCTCGCGATTCACGCATCGATTTGGTATTTCACTGGACGGGCGGCGCTCGTACACGACTATCCCATGCCAGGTGTACCTACGTTCGGCATCGCTTGGTACGCACTCATCAGTTTACCGCTGTTCAACTTCATTCTGCTGCGCGGCCTGCGGCACTGGTTTATCTGGACGCAGTTGTTGTGGCGCCTATCGCGCCTTCCCACCCGACTCATCCCAACCCACCCGGATCGATCCGGTGGCATCGGTCACTTGGCAGAACCTACGCACGGCATCGCGCTGATGCTTGCCGCGATGAGCTGCGTGGTCGCTGCAAGTTGGGGCAGCGCCGTAGTCCACGGGCAAGTCGAGCCCGCCGCGTTTGCAGTACGTCTCATCACGCTGATTTTGCTCGGCGAGCTCGTTGCACTCGGTCCGCTGATCCCATTTACGGGCCTTCTCTTGAGTGCGCGACTAGAGGGAAGTGACCCCTACAGCGGCTTCGCGGCGACGTACACGCGCCTCTTCGAGCTGCGCTGGGTGACGACCCGTGACCAAAACGGGCTGCTCGGCACGGCGGACATCTCTGGCCTTGCAGACCTCATTTCGAGCTACGAGTCTCTCCAGCGGTTGCGAGTCGTGCCCTTCGGGCGCGAACACCTACTCGCCGTGTTCATAGCGATCGTCCTACCGATGTTGTCGGTGCCACTTTTAGCGTCGAAGCTTTCGATCAGTGAGGTGCTCAACCACCTGGTCGAAGTGCTGATACTCGGCTTCTAGCTTGCGGTTTGCGGCGGGCGGTGGGCGTTCACGTGAATGCCTTGCTGCGAACGTCGCAATTACCTTCCACACTCACCGGCTCGAGGTGCCTTATGGTCATGCCCGATACAGAGGAACTCTCAAGAACGCAATCGAACAGTTCCTTCTGGCCGATTACATCGCCGGAAGATCGGCTGAGCACGCTCGCGCATGAGCTCCGCGGCCGCCTGCAAATCTTGATGTTGAACACCGACGTCATGCTCGACGGAACGCGCGACACGGACTTCAGCTTGTGCCGAGGTTGGCTTTCCGACCGATTGGGCCATCAAGCGAAGGTGTTGCGTTCCACGCTCGAGCTGATGGAACGGCTGCTCGATCTTCAAGTCGCGGAACACTCTTCAGAGGTGTGTGCCCTGCAACGGGTCGACCTCCGTGCGCTCGTCCTCGACATCCTTCAGTCGGACTGTGAGAGCCTGCGCGCCGCGCGGTGCACGTGGTCGCTGCAAGCCCCAGTCGCGATAGCCGGCTACTGGGATGCCGTTCAACTTCGCGTGGCGATCAGCAATCTGCTCGGTAACGCGATCAAGTTCGGGCCCGGCAAACCGGTCGAGATCGATGTCGGATGCCGCGAGAGCTCTGCATTCGTCCGGGTTACAGATCACGGCGTAGGCCTACGCGTCGAAGACAAGGAACGCATCTTCGGCCGCTTCGAACGTGCCAACGCGCGAGTCCGAGGCTCGGGGCTCGGCTTGTGGCTGGTGCGCGCGATCGCACGAGCTCACGGTGGGGAGGTCACCGTGACCAGCGCGGTCGGCGAGGGTGCAACCTTTACTGTCACGCTACCGGGCGGGCGTGCAGAACCTTAGTCGCGGCCGTCATCACCATCGGCGCGTAACAACGGCTGGTCGAACCTCTGGCTTCGCCGGCGCTTCGGCTGCCGTCCGTACATCGACGCGCTGCGCGAGATAGTAGCCTCCCCAAAAGCAGGATGCCGCAATGGCGAGGAGCAAACCTGCATTCGCTGCGAACCGCCGCCAGGCCCCGTTTTGGAGCCACCTGCTCAATGGCGAACGGACGAGGACTTGCTGCTGCGTATCGCTCGTCATTCGGTCTGTGATCGTCAGCAAATGACGCTCACATTCCGCAAATACCGTGAGCAAACGTTGGCTGTCGGCTCGCGACACTTCGCCTAGGCCGTGCTGTTCGAGCGACTCCCTGCTGCGCGTGATGAACGCGAGCATGTGCAGAACGTTCATTCGCGGCCCAGGTCTACTCACGTGCGGCCCAACCTGAAGAATCTAGTTTGCCGAAGCTGGCGAGATCGTGAGCAACCGATGTGCCACTCGATTCGCGCGTCGAGGCGGACTGTTTCGTTCAGCGTTCGAGCATTGAGTGCAGCGCGCTGACCGACGCTCAGCCGGTGCAACTCGAGCGTAGGATCGTGTAGGCGTTCTAGACGCGGGCAACTAGCGTCGCGCTTAGAAATATTCGAATGTTGTCAGCACGCGATGGCTCGCGCCGTCGAACGAAACTGCTGCTTCGACAGCGACGGATTCGCCGTGTTCGACCGATCGACCGAGCGGCACCGTGTAACCCCACAGCACGGGGTCGCCTTTGTCGTCCAACACGAGGTACCTCGCGCGCAAGCTGTAAAACCCCTGTGGAACCGGACCTTCGCCGAGGGCGACGAAGTCGAGCGTGAGCTTCCCCGCTTCGAAGTGATAGTTCCACGGCGTCAAACAGGCTGTGGGCCGTCTGATCCCGTCGGGAGTACGCGCGACGAGTCTCAGCATGACTTCGCTCAAGTCACGCGGACCGCCCTCGAGGATCAGATATCCCGTCTCTCCGGTGTCGAGGCACGCGTCCGGGAATGCATCTGGAGAACTAGTCAGGGCACACGCCGAGCCCGACAGGCCGAGGGCTGGGTCTTCCCAGCCGGTCGCAAAGTTGTAGCTCTCACCACTCGACGTGATGCCGAGCGCTGGACGCGCGATGACGACACTCAAGGGGAGGTCCGGATTCGTGATCTCGAGCAGTAGAACTATCGTGTCAGGAGCCTCTGCGCGGCGTACCTCGAATGCTCGTCCGACCTCCAAGCCGGAGCTCTCGACGACCGTTATGGGCAGATCGGATTCGACACCCTTCGTGCGCGCCTGGGCCCTTCCGATCTGCGCGCCGCGAACCTGAGCCCATCCGAAGCTGCACGGCGTATCGGGCGATGGCGAGTCGAGCGGCCGCGGCTCAGCCTCGACCGCAGCATCATCGACACGCGCGACCGACTGAGTGCAGGCGCAGCTGAGAGCGGCGATCGCGATCGCGAGCCAGTTGCATACCGAACGAGACCTTGGGCCAGCGTACCGCTTCGTGCGCATTCGATGCCCCGCGACGGGCACAGGCTACGATGATTCACGCGCGTGTGCTGCACCTGTGACGGCCGGCAGCGAGACGGACCGCAACAAAAGCCCGCAAACGAGGACGCCCGAACGTTCACCCAACCTTGGGACGAACGTTCGGGGCCCCTCACTCGTTCAGTCGATCGTCGCGAAGCTCGGAAGCGGCGTCGAATCGACGAGCGGTGCCGGCATTTCGACCGCGGCCGTCGAGCCGAACAGGATGCACATCTCGCCCGTGAACGCCTCGTTCGCGAACCGCAGTGCACCGATGGAAGACGGGGCAGGCGCCTTCTCGCTGGTGGCACGCTCCTGCGTAAACTCGATGTGGCAGTTGAAGTGCAGCTTCTGGCCCGGCATCAACGTCCGAACGCCGGACGAAGCGCCGTCGGTCCGCAGGTCGGGCGAAGGCTTCGGGTTTTGCGTGACGCTATCGTAACGATAAGTCGGCTCGTCCAACCACTTGAACGACTGGTACACGATGTCAGTCTTACCGTCGGGCATCTCGACCCACGCGGAGAAGTTAGTCGTCCAAGCGTGACGATGTCCGAACGCTTCGACCAACCGCACGGGCGTCGTGATGTTCCACGAATAGTGAAGGTCCTGCGTGCCACCCGCGGGGATGTTCATGGTCAGAACCTGACCGATCTCCAAACCGCGCATGCCTTGCATCTTCACTTTTGCGTCCTGCTCCCACCACAGGTTCGTCCACGCTTCCTTCAGGATCTGTTTTCCCGAAGCGTTGAAGTGGTGCATGTTGAACGTGACCTTCGCCATCGCCGGCAGCACGCGGTACAGCCCGGCGTCTTCGGCAGGCTTCTCGAGCGACGGCGGCCGGTTCTCATCCGGACGCTGCGCACCGGGCAAGCCGAGCGCTCCAGCCAGACCCGCTGCGCCCTCGAGCAGGCCGCCGGGGGACACCGGAATCCATGTCTCGTTGCCAGGCTTCGTAGGATCACTGTTGATGATCATGTGGTGCGAGCCGGGGCGCATGCGCGCGTAGCTGCGATAGAAGTTCGACTCGGCGGCATTTGTCGCCATCGTCTCGTAGTTCGCAGACTCTTCCTCACCGTCGGCCATCAACCACTCATCGTTGAGCTTCTCGTAGCCGCTCATGTCACCGGTGGAGACCTGGGCGAACCACTTGGTTCCTTGCGGATGGACGCCGTACTGCACGCCTTTGTCCGGCGGCGGCGGCAAGATGCAGAAGTTGTCGCCGGGGAACGTCGTCTTGTACCAGGGCCACGCATCGACACAGCGCACCGCGTACGGATTGTTCGTGGTGGGGTTGAACGGCATGCACTTGTTCGGCAACACGGTGCCGCCGGGGCTGTACATCAAGCCTTCGAGCTTGAAGCCCTCACAGTCATTCGCCGGGGTGGTGCCGCCATTGGCCCCCGGAGCAGCGGTGCCAGCGGTGTTCATGCTGGGAGTTGGAGTGACTCCGCTTCCGGCGGTGCTCACCGGCGCGGCGGTGCCTGCCGTTCCGGTGGCTGGCGGCGTCGTCGTGCCGGTGGTGGGCGTGGTCGGCACTGCAGCGGGTGGCTGCACGGTTGCGCCGCTCGCAGCGGCACCGGTTGTCGCCCCTGGTGTTGCGCCCGTACCAGCGAGGGGTAGAGCAGTCGGGTTCGACTCGTCGGACGCGCAGGCATTGCCGAGCATAAACAGGGGTACCAACCATCGTGTCGTGTTCTTGCGTTTCATTCCGACTCCTCGAGGATAGTTGCGGGTTAGTCGCTCATCGCGACTAACATTCGCACCGAGCATGGAGAAACTAGGCTGCTGACTCGTGCGCGGTCAACCGAGCTAACATCTTCACGATCACGGTCGCATCTGTCGACCAACCGCGCAAAGTCGTCGAGGGATAATGGTTGTCGCGATCGACGACGGCACGTGCGACTGGCGATTGTCCTAGGCGGCCAAGCACGAGAGTTCGTGCACGCATTGCGATGTCGGCACACGCGTGTGCCCGCGCAACCACGAGCATTTCTTCAAATTCGTCGATTCGCCGATCCAGCCGCGTCGTGTCGCTTTTCGAGCAAGCAACAGCCGCGCATGGCGGCTCGAGGTCATCGATGCTCGGCTGCGCGTGATCTTGCAACGTTACTCTGCGATGTATCGCTCACGGCGGCTCGACTGCAGGGGCCGGCGCCTGGACTCGGACAGCGTGGCGCCTCGGTACGATCAGAACGCCGCGCGCAGCTGCACGGACCTTCGTGAACTCCGCTCCGTAAAAGAAGATCTGACCGGTGTAGTAAACCCACGTGACGAGCACCACGACCGATCCAGCAACACCGGTAGGTTTGGGAACCATCGAGTATTGCAAGTACGCCGCAAACGCGAGCTCACTCAGGACGAACAGAAACGCGGTCAAGAGCGCGCCGGGCCACACCTCGGAGAGCGGGATGATCACATCCGGAACGGCCTTGTAACTGAGTGCGAATAGCACCGTGACAGCCACGACCGAGAGCGCGAAATCCACGATTCGCCAGAGCACGATCCCGCCCGGCAACGTGCCGATACGACTGCCGAGGATTGCGAGCAGTGCGCCTACCGCGAGCAGAATCACCAGCAACACAGCGACGCTTCCGACCATCGCAAAACACACGAAGCGATCGCGCATCAAGCCCTTGAACCCCCGCCCACGTCGCGGCGCGACCTCCCAGATCGTATTCATCGCGGACTGAAGCTCGCTGAACATTCCCGACGCGCCGATCACGATCATGACCAAGCCAGCCTGAGTGCCAACGAGGTTCTCTTCTTTGTCGCTCGTCGACAGCACGATCGCTTCGATGATCGCTCCAGCCTCGTCGCCAAAACGCTGCGAAGCGAGACTCGCGAAGTGCGTTCGCGCCGCTGCACCCCCGAGAAACAACCCCGCGATCGAAACCATGAGAAGGAGAATCGGAGCGAGTGACAGCAACGTGTAATACGCGAGCGACGAGGACATCCGCATCGCGTTGTCCTTGTACCAGGCCGCGCCGGCATCCCACAGCCATGCTCTAAACTGCCTCACACAGCTCCGAGCGGCCTCATCTGTCGACCCGGCGTTCACCGGTCGCTACGCGGGCGCGTTCACGGGCGAATGTTCGCCACTTGTTCTGACCGTACTGCATGAGCTCACGAATGAACTCCGGCCTGCGATCCAACTTCGTTCGATAGTGCAACGCGCGATCGAGATAGATGCGTTCCACTTGCACGAGCTTGTATCGTGGGTCGGTCATCGCACCGCGTTCGATCGCTCGGTTGATCGCGTCGATGATCGCGAGCTCTTGCATCAGCGAGAGATTGCCGGCGAGCTCATTGCGGCGATCCAGGATCTCGTGAGTCTCAGTTGGAACCTTGGCGCACGTCATCGAGTTGATCTGAATCACCCAAATCTCGTCCGGGTCGTGCACCAGTAGATCGCGCACGGGCGGGTTCTGCGAGAACAACCCATCCCAGTACACACCGCGACCCGGAACGGTGATCGCGCGAAACAGCTCGGGAATGGCCGCCGAGGCCATGAGACACTCGACACACAAGTCTTCCCCCTGGAACACCTCGAAGCGGCCACTCAGCACTTCGACCGCACCCACCTTGAAAACCGGTGCATCCGGGTTGCTCGCGAGTCTCCGCAACTCTTCGAAGTCGAGAAACTGCAGAAGTGCTTCCCGGAAGCGATCTTCGCCCCAGGTCGGCATGTGATACGGGCTGACCTCGGGCAGAATCGAAAGCTCGCGCAAGCGCGTGATGCTGGCCAGTGCCTGATTCGCGAGCTGGTCCCAAGGCTCACCGGCCGACATGGACTCCCAAAACGCTTCGAGTTGAACGCAGGCGCGACGAGGGTCGCCTCGCAGTAGACCGTCCCAAGCGAGAGCCGCACAGATTGCGCCGCCCGAAGTTCCACTCAACGCAATGATGTCGACGTCCGGTGGAGTATCCAACAATAAGCCCTGCAATACGCCCGCAGTAAATGCGGTATGACTACCTCCACCTTGGCATGCGACGGCGACACGTTTGCGTGCGATCGTTCCCATCGTGAGTGACTCCTCGGGCTGACGACAGTTCTGGTTTTGGTTCAAGCATCGACGCTAACCGCGGCACTAGCGACGCTTGCGGTGGGGCTAGCGACGCTTACCGAGGAGCTTCGAACGGCGACCCAGCGCGTCGCCTCGGGCCAAATCGTCTTTTGCGCTTTGGTGCTCACGACCAACCCCACGTGGCCGTTCTCGATCGTGAGGGTCGTGATGTCACGCGAACCCACGTGCGGGATGATCCCCTCAGTGGAGCGCGGTGGCACGAGGTGATCGTTTTTCGCAGTCAGAAGCAGCAGCGGACATTCGATCTTTTTCAGATCGATGACCTGGCCGCCGACACGAAGCTCGCCCCTCACGAGCTCATTGCGTTGATACAGATTCTTGACGAACCCGCGAAACGTTTCGCCCGCCACGGGGATGTTGTCGTTGACCCAACGCTCCATCGCGAAGTAGTTGATGAGGAAATTCTCGTCCGGCATGTGCTGATAGAAGCTCCATTTCTTCTCGATCAAGTTCTGCACCGGTTTGACCAACAGAAAGCACAACTGCAAGAACAGCGCGGGGCAGTTGCCGCGGGCGTCGATGAAGGCGTCCACGTCGAACCACTCGCGCCCCGTCCACACGTTCAGGAGCGACTCCTTGCCTGCGAAGTCGATCGGCGAAGCCAAGAGCGTCAGGGTTCGGATCCGTTCGGGATAGAGCGCAGTAAACAGGGCGGCGAACGTTCCCCCCATGCAATACCCGAGCAAGTGAAGCCGATCGCTCGCGCTCAGATCCAAAACTAGCTCGACCGCGTCTCTCAAGAAGCTGCACACGTAGTCTTGAATGGTCAAGTGATTGTCGGCCGCGCTGGGAATGCCCCAATCGATCATGTAGACGTCGAGGCCTTGTTCCAAATACTGCCGGACTACGCTTTTAGTCGGTTGAAGATCGAGAATGTAAGGCCGGTTGACCAACGCGTAGCAGAGCAACATCGGCTCCGCGTGCCGCGCGGGCGTATCCCGTCGATAGCGGAGCAGGCGCCAGCCTCCGCGAGCAAACACGACATCGTGAGGTGTCGTGCCCACTTCGGTTTCTCGAGCCAACTCTAAGACTCGCGGGATACGGCGAAGACGCTCCCATGCCCGCGGAAGCTCCGCGAGCACGGCACTGCGTCGTCGGACGAGAGACCTCAGCTGAACGCCACGTTGGATGAGCTCCATGAGGTCACATCGCCGCTCCACCGTTGACGTCGAGCACGTGGCCGGTGATGAAACTCGCCGCGGGAGACGCGAGGTACAGAACGCTCGCCCCGATCTCCATCGGATCTCCGAGCCGCCCCATCGGCGTGCCGTCCAAGATCGACTTCAAGACCTTTTCCGAAACCCCATCCATCATCCGCGTCTTGATGAAGCCCGGTGCAACCGCGTTCACAGTGACTCCTTTCTTCGCGTACTCGCGCGCCAGCGTCTTCGTGAATCCGATGAGGCCTGCTTTCGCGGCGGCGTAGTTTGCCTGTCCGAAGTTGCCGACGCGACCGACGATGCTGGACAAGTTGATCACGCGGCCCCAACCGCGCTCCGCCATCGGATCGATGAACAGTCGCGTCACGTCGAACACGCTCGTGAGGTTGGTGCTGATCGCGTCATCCCACGCCGCGCGATCCATCTTGCGAAAGCTACCGTCGCGCGTCGCGCCGGCGTTGTTGATCAGGATGTCGATCCGCTCGAAGTCACGCGTCACGACGTTACAGGCTGAAATCACAGCGTCGCGCACGCTGATATCGAACGCATAGGCTTCCGCGCGTCGCCCGAGCGCGCGAACCTCACGACACACGGCCTGCGCATCATCGAACCCCGCAGGGCTCGAGCTCAACGCGACATCGGCACCAGCCGCCGCGAGCGTCAACGCACACGCGCGACCGATGCCGCGCGACCCCCCTGTGATCAACACGTTCTTGCCACGCAGACTAAACGCCGGGATTTGGACCAGGTCGTGTGCGAGGCGAGAGTCGGCAAACTCGGTAGTCATCAGTTCGTTCTCCTTCGGGACGCGAAATCGCTATGCGCGGGTTGTAGTGACGATGGGTACAATCCGAGGTAACGCAACCAGAACAGCTGCGCGTTCTGGATGGCCAAGCAGAGACGAAGGCAGGCGAGAAACGTCCGACTCCGCATGACGGAGTCGAGTAGGTTGGCGAGGTTCGACAACCATCGAACGCTCGACATCAGGCGCCTGCTCCTGCCGCTGCTCTTTGTGCAGTTGCCGTCGCCGCCTTCACCGGACCTTGCGCCACTTGCGCCATTTCAAGGAAGCTTTGCGACGCCTTCCTGAGCTCGACGAACTGCGCTTCGGACTGAATCTTTAGGACGTCGAACGTCTTTCGATAGAGCTCTTCGAGCATCCGGCGATAGTCGTCCGGAGACTTTGCGTCAGAAATGCGCGCGGCTTGCTCGATGAATTGCAAGCCGGCGCGAGCGGTCGAGTCGAGCAATTCTCGGTGGCGCGCCCAAGTCTCGACAGCCGATTCGACCCAGCGCTTTTGGAACGAGCTGTTGCGTTCGATCGCGCTGCTCGCAGCACCGAGCGATGCCGTCGGCCACTGTTGGATCCACTGCTTCAACATCTCTTGCTGTGCAAGAATCGACGACTCCGAAGCTTTGCGAAAACCTTCAAATAATTGTTCAAACATGCTGCCTCCAAGGCGTACGGGCTAAACCTGTTAGGCCCGCGCTCCGTAAGAGCAAGTTGTTTGCCAGGATGGGTAAGGGCCGGTTTTCGGGGCCTCGACGGCGCTCGTGTGCGCTCGCGGCTCGTGCTCGACCTGGAGAGCTGTGAGGTGAGCGTCACGCGGCAACATTTGACTCGGGCTCGAACGGATCGTCGTCTGATGAGCGACCGCACGTGAGTCACTTCGAGCGGGGCGCGACATGTTCATGCGCACGCTCCAGCTCGCGAGCGCACGCGACCCGGGCCTAAATATCGCATCCGTGGCAGCAGACATGACATCCTTCGAGCTTCAACAGTCGATCGAGCGCTTCACGGGACACTTCATCGACAGCGTCACGGATGCGCTCCACGACGAGCTTCAGTCCGACAAGACGAAGGTGTTTCGGGCGAGCGTGAACCGACTGTTGCTGTACTGCTCGTCGGCGCTCGACATCGCGACGGGCCCGATCCCCGAAGTCAACACCGTCGACATGGCCGTGTTCCTCACGCTGAGCAGAACCGCGATCGAAACGCATTGGATGCCGAACGTGTTTGGAGGCGACGGCAGGGCGCTTCTCAATGCGTTCGTGAGCGCGGAACATGAGCTCCGCGAGATCTCGGACACGTTCATGAGTGCGTCTCAGCAGCAAGAGCTGAATGAGCTGATCCGAGACTGGCTAGCGGAAAATCCCGGACGAGTCAGTGTCGAGTGGGTCCGCTTTCAAGACTTCGTGAGGATCGCGAGTGACATCGAATCAGCGCGTGCGAAACGCGCTCGAGGATTGTTGGGCAGCGTGAAGTCCGCCACGCAGAAAGCGGATCAAGCGATGCTGCTCGCGGAACGAGCGCTGTTCTTGTCGCACCGGCTGCCGTTTCTGTTGAGACTACACGTGCGGCTCTGCGTACCGGAGACACTCACAGATAGTCTTCGTACGCTACAAGACGGCGTGCTCCGGCGTTGGTTCGTGTATGTGTTTCTACTGGGCGCGAGTTGGGCGTTAGTGTTTTGGTGTGGCTATTACTTCGCGCACCAGGCCGTCGCGCCGTAGCGTGTGTGGTGGCGGAACGACATCGCGCGTGTCCTCCAAGCACTGACTGCTAAACGTGAAAATGTCCTTCCAGACCGCCTCGAACGTAGCGCGATCGAACTCGGAACCGGACTTGAAGAAATCGTACGATTCAAAGCGCCTGCCCGAGACGCCTCGCCCGGGATGAACCTGCGGATCGCGTCGATAGTGGCCGATGATGTCGCCATGGTCGGCGAGCACCAGGCGCGTCCAGCCGCCGTGCTTCCAGAGCATCGAAGCCGTGTTGACGATTCCGTCGTTCGAACTGTCGTCGACCTGGCAGACGCGCCTGTCGGCGTGCGGCGACTCGAACCACTCGGGCGGCGTCTCGATCTGGCGCTCGAGTCCACCTTTGGCAGTCATCTCGTAGGCGGTTCGATACAAGGCGTCCTGCGCGACGCGGCTGGCCGTCGACGCGTTCATCACGAACGTGCGTAGCCACGTGATGATTCCGACTCGATCGCCGCGTGGTGGCGGGCTGACGGTAGCGTACGACCGCGTAATGACGCCTGCGGGCCAATCATCCTCGGCTTTCACCGCGTTTTGGTCTGTGCGGAGGTCGGTTAGGACACTGAAGTCCGACGCCATCTGCCTCAGCCAGAGTGTGACCTGAGCAAACGCTTCGCGAACGTCTGCAGATGTCGCGGCGTCCGTCTTTCCCGCGCTGCGTAGCTCGAGCAGCGTATCTTGAACGGCGTACCACGCGTCGAGCTCGGGCTTGGATCCGAGGAAGCGTTGCAACGTACGCGCTGGAATGAACACGGACATGTGAAGTCCGAAGAGCGCCAGTGAGATGCACCGCTTCACGTATGTCGTGTGTTCGAGCCAGTCGTCGACGATGTTCGAGCCGTAGTGTGGCGTCGACACGAACACTACGCGCCGAATCATGCCGAGTATCTGCTCGTTCGTGATCCGGATCGAGTCCTGTGCGGAGCCATCGACCGAGCTCGCGCCGGGCTTTGCGAGATCCATGAGTAGGTGGCGAATATCGAGGCCGCCAGTCGAGTGGCCGACCAACACGATTCGATCGTCAGGCTGGAATTCGTTGCGTGCGATGCGCTTCGATAGGTATCTGTGCAGGCGCTCCGCGCGCGTCGCCACTGCGCCGCTGGGGAGACTGTCGAAATAATGTAGGACGGTGCGCCGCGTCGTTCCTTGTTGAGTGCTGAGCCACTTTCGGAATACGCCGCTCGTACCTGCGTAGTAGTGGACTTGACCGAGCGCATCGAAGCCTGCGAAGCCGGGGATCAGGATGACGTGTGTGCGACTCGCGGGCCCGCATGCGTGAGGTGATGGCACAGATTCCATGATGTGTTGTTCTCGGGGCGGGGCGGTCTCAGCGCTTCGCTTTCCGGATCGCACGCCGTGCACGTGCTTTCGGACTGTGCAGTGCGCGTTTTGTCTTGCGCGCCAGCTTCGAGCCCGATTTAGCGCGGTTGGCGCTGCGCCGAGTGGATTTTCGGGATGGTGTTCCGGTCGCGGAGTCTTCGAGCGTCGCGGTGGCGCGGCGAGTGTTCAACAACGTGTTACGTTTCGCGGTGGCGCGTGCGCCGACTTTTCGATCGGTTGCGCTCACACCTTCGAGCGAGGTGTCGACGATGGCATCGCCCCGCAGCTTCTCGGGCCGACTCGCGGCTTCGAGCAGGTTATTCCAGGAGCGGCCGACCCGGCGGCCGATCAGGCTGCCTTGGGTGGTTGCAGCGCTGGTTTTGCTCGTACGTCGCGGCGCCACCTCTGCCGCGGATGGCTGCGTGGCTTTGACACGCCCGACCCGACGCACCGCTTTGTCGACACCGCGTGCGAGTTGGCGACTCGTGAGGTCGAATGCTTGTCGCGGTGTGTGAGCGCGTTTCTGGACGATTGTGCTCGGAAGCCCGCTGAGAACGGCTTTGCCGCGGCAGACGATGTCTTTGCCGCCGCGAGGTCCGTTGACGTCTTCGAAGCGAAAGCTGAGCCGCTCGATGTGGAGAGCGTATTTCGCGAGTCGCCGTGCCGCGCGCTCTTGGATCCAGCGTCGGGTGGATTCGTCGAGTTCGGTTCCGGTAGCGCGTACGTGAAGTGGTGTAGCCGCGGGCGCGGTGCGTCCCAGCGAGCGTTTGCGGTTGCGTGCGATGCGGGAAGGAAAAGTTTGCGAAGCGGGTCGCGGCGAGCGCTTCATGGTTGGGCTCCTCGGCTGTTAGCGAACCTAGACACGTGTGTGAGAGGAGCAAGGGGGCTTGTTTGAAGTGTGCGGTGACTGAAGTCGAGACGTGTGTCCGAGTCAGTGGGTGGCTCGCGGGCGCGGCGTTCCGACGAATGACGGCGACGACTGCGATGCTGATGCATGGCGCCGATCTTGCGTTACGCTCGGTCATGCCGCTGCCCGATGCACCGGGTGAAGCGTCGTAAGCCCGCGCGGCCAAATGCCGAGATGCGATCAAGCCGTAGTGGGTACGTGCGTCGTCTTGGAGCTGCGGGCAGGTAGCGGATAGGAGAGCGCGTACACCAGTGCCGCGACGAACATCAGCGCGGACAAGCCGATCGAAAACGACGCTAGCTCCAGGAACCCACCGAGCAGCGAGCCGAGTAAGTTGGAGCCGAGAGCGCGGAGCGGGAGCTCGGTGTTGCGAAAGGAGTGCGCGAAGATGATGCCGGCGAAAAATAGCGGCAGCGTGTAGAACAGTGTGATCACCAACCAGGCTAACGGCAGCGCGAGTAAGGTTTCTACTGGCACCAGTGCGCAGGCGAGCAGACAAGTGATCAGTCCGGCGTATGCGGTTCGCGGGTCGAACGTGGTTGGGCGGCGGCTCACTAGTGCGTTCGCGGCTAAGATCACGCTCAACACTGCTGCGATCACCCAGGCATTCACCGACCACGTCGTCCCGAACACGCGCGCAAGTTTGCCGACGTTGTGCACCTCGACCAGCAGGAACCCGGCGCCGAGGCAAAAGAAGTGTCGATCGATCGGCCAGCCACCGCCGGCGCGAAGCTCGCGCCGGACGTGCATCGCAATGAAACCGGTGCTCACCATCCCCAGCATCAGCGCCAAAAGAAACATCGGGACTGGCACGTGTCGGTCCTCGACGAACAAGTACGGCCAGTCGTCGGTGGACGGCGGCGGCACCGGCGCCGGAGGCATGCTCAAGAACGACGCGCGCTGAAGAAGCTCCGCGCGCTCGCGCAGCGCGACGCTCGATGTGGCCCAGAAGTGTGCGTTGAGCACGTCGGCCCGAGGTAGCTTCTGCGCCGGATCGACCATCGACACGCGGGCGTAGAGCGCGACGGGCTCGCGGTCGAACGCCAGGTGCAAGTTCTCCTTCAGGCGCTCGGCGACCCAGCGTCGCGTCGAGAAGAATGAGACGTAGAGCGCGCCGTCGGGCGCGAGCAAGCGTTGGAACGTGCGAAAGCTCTCGACGGTGTAGATATAGTTGTCCAATCGCACGTTGGTGAAGCCGGACAGCGCCGTGTGCGAGTCGAGGTGGCTGAACACGATCAAGTCGAAGCGCTCGGACGAGGTCTCGCCGTAGTGCCGGGCGTCGTCGATCACGACGTGCACGCGGGGGTCGGAGTAAGGAGAGTCCGGGTGGTGCGCGCGGCCGAGTTTCAAAATCTCGGGGTCGATCTCGACTGCGACCACCTTGCTCGCTCCAGCTTCGAGCGCGGCCGAGACGTCATTGCCTCCGCCCGCGCCGATCACGAGCACGTTGCGCGCGCTCGGCATGATCGTATGGGGCAAGCGCCAGCGATCGAGTGAGCGCGGATCGTGTCGTTTGAAGGTGTCGAGACCCATGTAGCCGGTACCGTTGACCAGCACCAACGTCTTGCCGGAACCGAGCTGCACTAGGTCGAGCTTCTGATACGGTGACCAGATCGTCGTCGCAGAAGGTTGCAGCGCGAATGCGAGCAGCGGTGCGCTCGCGAGCGCCAGGCCACGCCGGATCAGCAACGGTCTGCCTTCGAGGCCGAGCCCGAGCCACGGAATCGTGAGCAGCACTGCCGGGACGAACCAGCAAACCGGCCCGATTGCGAGCCACGAGATCAGCGAAAAGACCGCGATCCCGAGCAGGCTCCCGGCTACGTTCCACGAATAGGCTTCGAGCCGCCGCGTTGCGGGGAACCGCTCGATGTCCGCGCCGATCTGTTGCGCGAAGCCGAACATGATCACGAGACAAGCGAGGAAGAGCGCAAATGCCCAGGCAAAGCCGCTCAGCAGAACGCCGTCTAAATTGCTTACGACGTTCTCCTCGCCCATCGTCAGGCTGCCGGCAAAGTTACTGAGTGCGTGTGTCGCCGAGACGGGCCCGTAGCTCCAGTGTTCGCGAACGCCGACGCTCACCACGGCGACTGTTGCGACGAGTGTGGCCAGCGATACGCCGAGGCGAGCTCGTGCGGCGGCGCGGTAGAACCCGACGCCGAAGCCCAAGAAGCAGGCGATCAGCACTAGGTTCTTGTAGTAGGCGAAGATCCGGATCTCGCTGCCGAGGTACCGGATCAGTGCCAGCTCGATGAACAGCGCGAGTGCGCTGACGATGAACAGACGAATACGGGGTGTGTACGTCAGAGGGTCCCCTCGGGTGACTACAGGTGACGACCGTTGAACGGTAGCCTGAGTGGATTGGGGGCGGAACAAATCGCAGCGGGCGCAGCGGCGAATGGGATGCGCGTGTCAGCGACCGTCCCTCATGCAACGACAGGGTGGCTGACCAGGACCAGGCCCGATCATCTTTTCGGCCGACGAAACCTGCGACATCGGGTTCGAGAGTGGTTCGCCCGTGGGTCTAGGCATGCTCGAGAACGAACCGCGCACCAAGCACCGGATGGACCGGATTGCGAAGGCGCGACAGCCTCCAGCGTTGCACGACACGCAAACCGAGCGCTTGAAACAGATCGATCCAACTGTCGATCCGCAAAAACGTGCACGGCCCTGTGCGGTCCTTCCAGCGATGATCGTGCCACACACACAACACGCGATCATGCCACAGCTCGGGAATGTCTTCGTAGACGACGATCCGACCATTCGTCCGTAACACCCGCCGCGCTTCGCTGAGCAAGCCCGCGATATTCTGCGAGTGATGCAACACGAAGCTGAAGATCACGGCGTCGAAGCTCGCGTCGTCGAAAGGCAATTCGCGTCCATCGAACATCGAATAAGGAATCGGCGCTTCGGTCGCATCGGTTAGATCGACACCGGTCGCACGGCGGTCCATCGCATTCAAGTGATAGGCGATGAACCCCGTCCCACAACCCACATCGAGGACATGCGCCCCGCTCGGTATGACATCTGCGATTGTCCGCGCGGCATCGAACGCGCGAGTGATGTACCGATAGCGCAGCCAGTGCGCCGCGATTTCCCCCAATCGTTCGACCATGCGCCGTCGCATCGCAAGGCGCATACCAGCGAGAATCGCCGAATCATCTCGCGGGCTGTGTTAGGCGCTGTGGCAAATTCAAGACACAAACATCCCTTTAGCCGTGTCTGGCGCGCCACACACGAACCCGAGCAACACGTCGGCTCTGAGTAGGCCTCGCCTGCGCCGATCATGAGCACGTTGCGCGCGCTCGTGATGAGGACAGCGCGCGACCCTTTGGCGTAAGCTTGCGCCCATGGTGACGCATGTCGTGATGTGGAGGCTGAAGGATCGAACGCCCGAGAACGCCGATCGAGTGCGAGCGATGCTGTTGGAGATGAAGGACCGAATCCCGGGGATGCGCGAGTTGGAGGTCGGAGTCGACTATCTGCGCTCTGAACGTTCATACGACTTGGTGTTGATAACGAGGCACGACAGTCGAGAAGCGTTGGAGGAGTACCAGGTCCATCCGGTGCACGCGCAAGTGAAGAAGGTGATGCTCGAGCTGAGGGAAGTCTCAGTAGCGGTGGACTTCGAGGCCTGAGGCGCGCGGGAGAGGCGAGAGTCCCGAGATTGAGTGCTCCGAAAACACTCGGCCAACATTGTTTTGTGTCGTATGAGTCGATTCGTTGCATTCGGGGGAAGCTTCGCGATAAAGCGGGAGTGTGACGCTGGGGGCGCTGGAGGGTCCGCGGGCAGAATACGCAAGGCGAGTCTGGCGTCGGGTCCGCGCGTTCTTGATCACGCTCGTGCTGCTCCAACAGATCATCAGTGCTTGGCCCGCTCAAACGCTGACGCTCGACCAACTGACGCGGCCGGAGGGAGAGCGCTTGGTGAGCGTGCTCGAGCGAACTCTCGGACTGCTCGGAGTCGAACGCGATCGCGAGCAGATCAAGCAAGCTCTTGTCGACCGCAGCCTGGACGTCGCGCGTTTTCGCCGAACGCTGCTGAGGCCCTTCCGCATGCTCACGTCCGGATTGGCCTCTGATCAGCAATGGGGACTGTTTCTCATCTCGCGAAGTCAGTACTTCCGGATGCAGATCGATCTGCTTCGCGACGACGGCGAGTGGCACACGATCTACCGAGCTGGGAGTTTCGATGAGCTCGGCCTCGGCCCGATGCTTCGATACCGTCGGGTCCGCGGTCTCTACAATCCGTCGGCTCGAGTTGGGCCCAGACGCCAGTACTCCGGATTCGTCAGCTGGTTGGCGAACGAGTTGTTTGCGATGCAGCGCGACGCGCGCCAGGTCCGCGTTCAGATGGAGCGCTTTCAACTCGGCCATGCAGGCGAGCCGGTGGAGAGCCTTGGTTTCGAGTTCGCTCGCATTCGAACGCGCGCGGGTGCGCCCTGATGCGTGCACTGCTTGCGCGCTGGGTGCAGTTCTGGGATCTGCGTGAACCGGCCGATTCGCTGGCGGTGCTACGCATTGGGCTCGCGTTAGTCGTCCTATGCGACTTCGCTGCGGTCGGGCGGTTCGGCTTGGTGGCACCACTCTGGGCGCCCATCGAGGATGGAGGCATCGGGCCGGCCGCTTACGCTGCACCCTCCTGTTGGTTTTATGAAGTGTTCGGCGCTTCCGCATTCAACGCCGGCCTCTTGTTCACATTGGCCTGCGTTGCTACAGCGAGCCTCTGCATCGGCTGGTGCACGCGCTCGAGCGCACTGGCATTGCTGCTCGCGTACAGTCAGCTCGCGCAGCTGTCGCCCGCGTCGGATCGCGGGATCGACACCTTGCTGCGTAACGTCCTCATCATCCTGGTGTTCGCACCGTCAGGGGCAACACTCTCCGCAGACGCTCGCCTCCGCACGGGCCGCTGGATCAGTGATGCCCGTGTTGTCGCCTGGCCCCGCTATTTGATCGTGGTGCAACTGATCGTCATGTACTTCAGCGCCGGCATGCAGAAGCAGTCGCAGGCCTGGACATCACTGGGTGGCTATTCCGCGCTCTACCTTGTTCTGCATCAACCACACTATGCTGCGTTCTCACTGCCGCACGAATGGTTGGTGACGTTCAGTCCTGTGCTACGGATATCGACGTTCGTATCAGTCTGGTTCGAACGGCTTTCGATCTTCGTACCGTGGCTCATGTGGCTGCGCGCGACACGCGATCGCCCCGGACGTTTGCGGGCCGTCGTGAACCGCACGCACCTCCTCGAGATCTGGGTTGCGCTCGGGATCACGTTCCACCTCGGGTTGGCGCTCACTCTTCAGCTGGGTATCTTTCCCTGGGGTTGCATTGCGCTGTATCCGGCGTTCTTTCAGCCCGAGAGCATTCGCAGACTGCCGCTGTTGGCTGCAGTGGGATAGAGCAGGGCGCTAGGAAGGGAAGGGCTCACAGGCCGAGCTTCGCGCTCGCGGGCGTCCGGCACGTCGACCGCATCGCGGACCTTGCGCTCGACCCGGGCCACGGCGAGGATGCGCGTCATGACGTGGTTGGGCTCGTACACTGGGGATGCGACGTACGACAGTTTGCTCGGCTGGGCGCTCGTGTTTGCGGCAGCAGTGTTCGTGATCTCGTGGGTCCTGCCTTCGCCTTACGGGCGATTTTCGTCGTCGAAATACGGCGTGAGTGTGGGGCCGCGACTCGGGTGGTTTCTAATGGAGCTGCCGTCGACGCTGAGCTTCCTGTACTTCTACCTTCAGGGCCCACGGCGCGCCGAGGCAGTGCCGCTGCTGTTTCTCGCGATGTGGCTGATCCACTACGGCAACCGAGGGTTCTACTTTCCGTTCAGCATCCGCGCGGCGAAGGGGCAGAAGGCGAGCTTCAGCTTCATGGTGATCGCAGTCGGCTGGATTGTGACGAGCCTGCACGGATACTTCCACGCGACGTACTTCACGCGGTTACACGTGTACACGCTGGACTGGCTGCGCGATCCGCGCTTCATAGTCGGGTTCGCGATCTACTACGTAAGCTACGTGCTGAACCTGCATTCGGACGCGATCATCCGCGACCTGCGCCCGCGGGCCGAGATCGAGGCGGGCACCAAGACGTATCGCATTCCCGAGGGCGGGCTATTTCGCTGGGTCACGAACCCCAGCTACTTGACCGAGCTGACGGCATGGGCCGGCTTCGCACTCTGCACCTGGTCGCTGGCAGGCGTGTTCATCCTGCTGATCAGCATCGCCAACCTGGTGCCGCGCGCGTTTGCGACGCAGCGCTGGTACCGCGAGCGGTTCCCGAACTACCCGCGCGAGCGCAAAGTATTG
>DASRXR010000982.1:0-20312 GCA_035687405.1 Polyangiales bacterium | reverse complement strand
CTGTTGCGAGAGCTCGAGCTCCTCGCCCGCGATCATCCGAAGAAGATGCCGCTGCTCCCGCTCGATCTCGCGATGTATCGTGGATTCGCAGCGCTACAGCAAGGCGATCAGATCCGTGCGACGACCGCGTTCGAGCACGGCGCGTCCCGAGCGCGTTGGTTTGGGAAGGGTGAGCTCGGCTGGCACATCGAACGCGCGCGCGTGATCATGCGAATGAACAGCGGGCAATGCGCCGGTGTGCTCGAAGAGCTCGCGGCACTTCACCGCAAAGCGCGGACGTATTCGATCTTCGGCGCCGCGCCGTTTTGGGCGTTCGATCGCGCTGTGATCGCACGCGAGCTCGACGGCGAAGTCTCCAACGAAACTGCGCTCCGTGCCGCGCTCGCGTATGACAAGACGGAGCCGCCCAGCATCTGGTCGATGAAGGTGAGGGCGCTCGCTGCCGCAGGCTTCAACGACGAGGCATACGCAGCGCTTCGCGCCGTGCCGCCCGAGGCATTGGCCGAGTTGCCGTGCGACACGCACTATCTCGGAACGCTCGGTCATCTCACACGGGCGGCGCTCGCGTTGGGTGCGCGCGAATACTTGGCTGCGCTGTATCCGTTGCTCGCGCGCTTTCCAAACGCGTTTGCGGTCCACGTTTCGGTCGTCTGCGAGGGTTCGATCTCGCAGTTGCTCGGTATGGTCGCCCACGTGCTCGGTCGTCGCGCAGAAGGCATCGCGCACCTCGAACGCGGCATCGCGATGGCCGAACGTGCGGGTTTCTCGATGTCCGCTGCCGATGGCCATCTCGAGCTCGCACGCTGCTTGGCTGCGGACACTGCGGGCGCGCGGTCACCGCGCGTGAAGACGCTCGCGCGCGAAGTGCAGTCCACGGCCGAACGGATCGGAGCGCGCCGGCTGATGCTGGAAGCGACCTCTACGTTGCGGCTCGTGAGTTGAGCGCGCTCGCGACTCTCCGATCCTTTCGGGATCCCAACGACTTTCTGTCGACTTGTCGCGACGTCCGCATCTGTGAGCATTCCAGAAGAACGCTGTAGCAATCCTGTAACGATCTCCATCGGCTAGCCGTGCACTACTCGCGAGCGTGAGCCGCTGCGGGCGACGACGCAGTCACGCGGCCGCGGCTCGTGAACACGCCTCGTGATGGAGATTCCAAGTGAAAAAAGTTAGCAGGCATTCCCGCCATCTCACGCTCATCGCTGCGCTCGTTCTCGCGGGTTGCTCGGACGGCACGACTGAAACTCCAGCCGCTGTGGGCACGTCAGGTGCGGGCGGCTTGACGGCCACCGCCGGTGCCACCGCCGGTGCTGCAGCCGTCAGCGGCAGCGCCGCTGTTTCGGGCAGTCTCGCGAGTGGCGGTGCGGGCGGGGCGACGAAGCCTCCGACTGCAACCGCAGGCGCTCCGGCAGGTGTGACGGCCGGTGCGAGCGGATCGAGCGCGGCAGGGGCACCGGCTGCGGGCGCGCCAGCGGTCGCCGGGAGTGGAGCGGCGGGCGGTCCTGCAGCTGGTAGCGGCGCGACCGCAGGCATGGGAGCGATGCCGCCGTCGACTGCAGGCAAGCTGCCGCGTGTCACGACGACCGATGGGCCCGGTCCGTTCGCCGAAGTCGTGAAGGTCAAGAACACGCCTCCGGGTGGTTGGATGATCTATCCCAAAGACATCGGCAAGGATGGGATCAAACACCCGCTGTTCATCTTCGGGCCCGGCGGTGGAACGACGCCCGATACGTACGAGTCGATGGGGAAACACTGGGATCGCTACGGCTCGTACGGATTCGTGATCTACGTGTTGCCGATGTCGACCGGTGATGGCGCTGCGATGAAGGCCGGCCTCGACTGGTTGATCAAACAGAACGACGAGATGGCGAGCCCGCTCTATCAGAAGCTCGACGTGACGAAGGTCTGCGCGGCCGGTCACTCGCAAGGATCGGTCACGACGTTCGACTTCATGCCGGATGATCGCGTGACCACGACGATTCACATCTCCGGCGGTTCGTTTGACGGGATGGGCCCCTCACATCTATCGAAAGACACGATGTTCTTGTGCGGCCCTGACGGCAGTGCCGACGTCGCAGAGCCCCAGTGCGAAACCGACTTTGCCAACTCCAAGGTCCCCACGTTCTACACGAAGATTCAGGGCAGCTCGCACCTGACGTCAGGGCGCTTGGGTTGGGCCGCGGTCATCGCGTGGATGCTCTGGCACTTGGCCGATCAAGAAGACCAGTGGAAGAAAGAGTTCATCGAACCGACGGGTCAGTTCCAGATGGGCATCTACAAGTCGCAGGTCAAGAACTGGTAGTCGCGGCGTCGCTGCCGTGGGGGGCTCGGTAACTGCTCGAGGAGCGGCCTGCGTCAGTTGATCGATGCATCACTCTCGACCGTCTCGCGATAACGCAACGGCGTCTGACCTGTCCAACGCTTGAATGCTCGGTGAAAGCCCTGCACGTGAGAAAAACCGAGTAGCGCCGTGATCTCGCCGAGCGGCAGAGTACGCATCGTCACGAACCGCAGCGCGAGCTGGCGTCGCAATTCCTCGAGCTGATCCGTGAAGCTCGTGCCTTCCGCCTCGAGCCGCCGAACGAGCGTACGCCGGCTCATATGCAGCTTGCGCGCGACCGAGACCGACGAGGGGCGGCCGTGCCGCAGCTCCGTCGCTATCAGCTGCCGAACGCGAAGCGAGATCGACATCGCCTCGGGCATCGCGGTGTAGAGCGACTCGAGGTGCTCGCAGTGCACCGCATGGAGCAACGGGTCCGAACTTGCGAGCGTGCGATCGAGCCGCCGAATGTCGAACGAGATTCCGTCACTGCCCTGCCCGAAATTGAGTTTCGCTTTGCCGAAGACTCGCTGATGCAACGCGGTCGAATCCGGTAGCTCGTAGCTGAAAGAGCATTCGACCTCTGCGGCAGGATCGAGATGCGGCCGCAAATGGTTTCGGAAGAACGAGCTCAGCGCGAAGTCTGCGACCGCGCGCGGCCACGGCAGCTTGCTCTCGAGCTGGACCAGCGCGCGGTCGCCCGCGACCGTCACTGTCAGCTCGAGCGCGTCGCTGTACAGCCGCGCGTAACGGCGAGCGACCGTCATGCTCTCCCGCAAGGACTGCGCCGAGTGCAGCGCGTAGTCGAGCGGCCCGCTTCCGCCGAGGCACGTCATTTGCCCGGCGCGAAGCCCGAGGTCAGGATCGCCGCTGAACGTGACCCAGCTGGCGACCTGCTCGTGCGCCTGGTCCACATCGATTCGCCGGTCGATGGGTCGTGTTTTCAAGCGCTCGAGCTTGTCGCCCAGCTCGGGATAGCGCGCCAACACCTTCAGGAACGGCAGAACGAAACGCCCAGAACACGACATCGGTTGCATACGGATCCGATGTGCCCCTTTGGCGCACGGGGATCCTTTCACGATTGTGACTTTTGACGCTTCGCCGCCGGCCTTAGGCCGCGGTCGGTGGCCCACGCAGATACACGCAGTTCCCTGACTCGAAGCACGAGGTGAGTCTCCCCGACGAGGGACGCATGCGCTGCCTCGCCGGCGTGCACTCTGCGCGCGGCTCGTTCGCGGTGTTTCGCGCGACTCGTGTCGCCAAACAGGTGTACTCGAGCTAGCGAAGTCTTATCCACGGTCTAACCGCGAGTTTGCTCGCGGAGCGCTTCGGCGATCTAGGCTTCGCAGTCGCCAGCGGCGCTGGCCGCCGGCCACCTGCCCAGCTGCAGATCGGACAGCCCTTCGACTCGTGCCTAAGTGCGGGGCAGTGCTCGCGCCCGAAGTAGATGATCTGCAAGTGCAGCGAGCGCCAATGCTCCGACGCGTAGAGGCTCTTCAGATCGGCTTCGGTGTGCTCGACCGTTTTACCGGTCGACAACCCCCAGCGCTCCGCCAGCCGATGAATGTGCGTATCGACCGGGAATGTCGCGACGCCGAACGCCTGCGACAGCACCACGCTCGCGGTCTTGTGACCGATACCCGGCAGCGCTTCGAGCGCTTCCATGTCTTGCGGCACGACGTCGCCGTGCCGTTCACCGAGCAGCTGCGAGAGCTTGGCCAAGTTCTTGGCCTTCGTCGGCGCGAGCCCGCAGGTGCGGATGAACGCGAGGATCTCGGCTTCCGAGAGCTCGCGCATCGCGGCCGGGGTCGGTGCACGCGCAAACAGGGCCGGCGTGACTTGATTCACGCGTAGGTCAGTCGTCTGCGCCGACAACATCACCGCGACCAGCAACGTGAACGGGTCTGCGTGATCGAGCGGAATCGGCGGCTGGGGATACAGCTCGGCGAGCTGCACCCGAATGCGCTCGGCCTTCTCGGCTTTTTTCATCGGGGCGCACTGTAGCGCAACCGTCGCGGTCAGAGCTCTTCGTGTTCCAGCTCGCGCTCGCGTTCTGCCAGTGAGGCGCTGTGGAAGTCGCCGACGCGCTCGCGCCGCCACCACGCACCCGTCGCTGCTTTCTCCTTCGCATCCGTGAACTGATACAGGTACACGACTGCGCGAATCCGCACCGGCGGCCGGTCGGGGAACGGATCGCGCCACAGAAGCTTCGAGAGCGCGCGGTCGCCTTTCAGCAACTTGTCGCACAGCCGTGCGAACCAGATCGGAACCGAATGAAACCCGCGCAGCGGTAGAAACCACATCAACCAATCGAGTCGCAGATGGTACGGCGCGATCTGCGGCGGCCGGCGAGTCGTCGTTCCCGGTTTCGCGCGAAACTCGTATTCGCGCCAATCGTCGCCGTTTGGTTCTGCCGATCCCTCGAGCACGATTTCGAAGCGCTCGCGCGTCACGCTGCCGAACGCACCGTAGGCGTTCACGATATGCCACGGGTTGTAGTTGAAGTTCATACGCTGATGCTTGTCGAACAGGTTCAGCGCTGGCTGCACACTCAGCGCGAGCGTCGCGAGACCGAGTGCATACAGCACCAGATCATGTGCGAGCGACCGTTCGTCCAGCCCGGGCGGAACGAGCCCGAGCACAGCGCTCAGCATCGAGTCGTCGAGCGCGCTGATGCCGAGCACCACCGTCAGCCAGTTCAGCCACGCGTAGTTCCCGCTGACGATCAGCAGCAGCTGATGGGCGATGATCAGCAAGCCGGCGAATGCAGCTATCGGCTGCGGCGCAAACAAGCCGAACGGTACGAGGATCTGCACGAAGTGGCTGAACAACACACCCAGCCGGTGCACACGCTTCGGGAAATGATGGAAGTACCAGCTCAGCGAGTTTGGCAGCGGCTGAGTTTCGTAGTGGTAGTAGAGGCAGGTGAGGTCGCGCCAGCACGTGTCGTGGCGAAGCTTGATCAAGCCGGCTCCGAGCTCGGTGCGAAACAGCATCCAGCGCAGCGCGAGGATCGGAATCGGGGAGGGCGCACTGTCGGCCGGCCCGAGAAAGCACGCGAAGAAGCCGGCTTCGAGCAGCATCGACTCCCAGCCGAAGCCGTAGAACGTCTGCCCGACGTTCACGATCGACTGGTAGAGCGCCCAGAGCACGAGCCACACCACAAAGGACAACCAGACCGGGCCGAGCTCGGAGATGCCGCTCAGCGCTGCAAGCGAGAGCGCAATCCCGCCCCACGCGACCACCGCGAACAGCCGATCCGAGTAGTGAAAGTGAAAGAGGCTGGGCGAGTGGTGAAACCGGGTGCGCCGGAGCAGCTGCGGCACCGGCAGCAGGCCGTGTTCTCCGAGAAGTGGCCGGAACTGGTTGAGCGCGGAGACGAACGCGATCAGGTAGATCGCGGCGAGCCCGCGCTGAAAGAGCAGCCGCACAATCCAGATTCCATCCAAGTACGTGGTCACCGATTCACGCTCCGTACATGGTGATGACGTAGGCACGGCTGCACCGCCGGCACACCGACTTTCGAGTCACTCTGGGCAGCACCTCGAACGTGGGCCACACTGGGTTAATCCGAGTGGCAAACCCCGAGAAGATCGTTCCTGAGGGCCCGAATGGCGCCCGCGGCGTCGTCCGCGTCGCGAAGGTTACGGTGGGTTTTGCACTGTTGCCGGTCGGGGTTGCTCTGCTCGTGTTGCCGGGGCCCGGACTGCCGGTCGTCGCGCTCAGCCTGATGCTGCTCGAAGGCGAGTTTAGCTGGGCGGGTAAAGCGCGCGTGGGCATGACCGATCTCGGCAAGCGCGGTTTCGACTGGGTCCGCGAACGCGCTTCCCGGTAAATACGCGCGAAGTCGCGTCCGGCGCTCCCGCCAAACACGGCTTCTATCCCGCTTAAACTCTCTGGAAATCTCCCGGACGCGCTTCTAGCGGCCTGACGCGATACCGCTCTCCGTCTAGACGGTGCTCGCGCGGCACGCCGGGTGCCGGTGCGCGCCAGGGAGTAGCCGATGAAGACCGCAGTTCTTGTCTACGCGTGTGTCTGCGTCGTCGCGTCAGTTTGCGCGAACCTCGCGTCCGCGGCGGACCACCCGCTGGAGCCTTTGAGCAAGAGCGAAATTCAGACCGCGTTCACGACGACACTCGCTCGCTTCAAAGCGGATGAAACTTTGCCCGACGAAGCGTTGCGCTACTCGATGGTCGCGCTGGTCGAGCCACCCAAGTCGTTCGTGTTGTCGTGGTCGCCGGGTAAGCCGTTCGCGCGCAAAGCGAGCGTTCAAGTGCTCCACTACCCGAGCAATCGTTTTTGGGTCGTCGAGCTCGATCTCAAGAAGAAGAAAGTCACGAAGGTCGAACAACGCCCGATGGGTACGCAGCCTGCCGTGACGAGCGAAGAGTTCGTGGCCGCAGAGGAAGCGATTCGCGCATACGAGCCGTTCACAAAGGCGATGCAAGCGCGCGGCTTGAACCCGGACTACGTCTACGTCGACGTCTGGGCACCCGGTGATGCGGAGCTGCCGGAGGACATCGCGGCGAAGTTGCCGAATGGGCAGCGCACACGCCTGGTGCGTTGTTTGTTGTTTTATCGGGGCGCGAAGGTCGAGGACGAGAATCCAAAGGCACCGCAAAACCCGTACGACCGCCCGATCGAAGGGATCGTGCTCACGGTCGACATGAATACCCGAACCGTGATCGAGATGACCGACACGGTGACGCGGCCCGTGATCAACGAGACCGGCAATGCGTCGACGTCGCGGAAGCTGAAGCCGCTCGTCGTGCAACAGCCAGAGGGCTCGGACATTCATCTCGAAGGGCGACTCGTGCGTTGGCATCGCTGGCAGTTCTACGTCGTTCTCCATCCGCGCGAGGGCCTCGTGCTGTACGACGTGCGTTTTCAAGACAAAGGCGTGTGGCGTCCGATCGCGTATCGAATGTCGCTCTCCGAGATCTACGTGCCGTACGGCCTCGGCGATTCGAACTGGGTTTGGCGAAGTGCGTTCGACGTCGGCGAGTACAACGCGGGCACGCTCGCGCAGTCGCTCGAAGCCAACCGTGACGTTCCCGAGAACGCACAGCTGATCGACGCGACGTTCTTTTCCGATGTCGGAACGAGCGCGGACAATCCGACCGGCAGCGTCGACTTTCCCGCGACGATCGCGCTCTACGAACGCGATGCGGGATTGTTGTGGACGCGCACCGATCCCTCCGCCTACGACCGCGACACGCGTTATGCGCGCGAGCTCGTCGCGACTTGGAACTGCTGGATCGGCAACTACATCTACGGCTTCGATTGGATCTTCAAGCTCGACGGCAGCATCGAAGTGAAGGTGAACCTCACCGGCACGACGCTGAACCGTGGCACCGATGCGACGGCGGAGGCTTCAGCGGCGAAGGTCGGTAAAGACGCGAACGGCACGATCGTGTCGGCGCCGAACCACCAGCACTTCTTGAACTTCCGGCTGGACCTCGACGTCGACGGCCCGACCAACACGCTGATGGAGATGGAAGCCGCAAATCTGCCGAACACAGGCTTCAAGAACTCGTTTGGCGCGACGATGGCGCACCTCGAGAGCGAAGGTTATCGCGACGTAAATCCGTACGGGAGTCGGCACTGGCACGTCGAGAGCGCGACGAACAAGAACGCGTACGGCAAGTTCACGAGCTACGCGCTCGAGCCTTCGACGTTTGCGTTCCCCTATTCGGCGCCGGATTTTCCGGGGCTACTGCGCGCGGAGTTCGCGCGGCACGCGTTTTGGTACACGCGCTACAAGGAAGGCGAAGTCTACGCGGCGGGAAACTATCCGAACCAAGGCGCGAGCCCGGACGGAGTCGGCGTGTACACGACACCGGCGGAACCGATTCACGGCGATGACATCGTGGTCTGGTACACGACTGGCTTCACGCATCTCGCGAAGCCAGAGGACTATCCCGTGATGCCGACCGAGTCGATCGGGTTCAAGTTGCAGCCGCGCGGCTTCTTCGCGCAGAACCCTGCGCTCGAGGTTTCGGACCAAGGTGAGTGAGACCGCGATGCCCAATTCGCGCACGCCGAAGCCCCTTCTCACACGGCGCAATCAGCGGCGCGTGCAGTCGCTGCTGGCGCGGATCGGACTCACCGCGTTTCAAGCGGCATCACTCGCGCTGATCGTGGCGTGCGGACTTGGCCTGAGCTGGGTGCTCCAGCTTCACTTGAAGCAGCTGCACGCGCGCGCCACTGCGGCCGAGTTGGCACTGGCAGTCCAAGCGCGCACCGAGTTGTTACGCAGCTCTTGGCTGCGGAGCTTGGAAGCGCTGCACGCGACGGTCGACTACCTGGAAGTCACGCCGGATCCGAGCCGCACCGCGTTTCGGCAATTCGTGGGCGCGCCGCTCGCTCGACTGCCGGAGCTCCAAGCAGTCGAGTGGATCCCGCGCGTGATGCGCAGTCAGCGTGCCCGCTACGAATCCGCTGCGGTCGCGGACGGGTACGTCGGCTATCGCTTCAACGAGCTCGGTCCGGAGGGGCGCCTGCAAGTCGCGGCCGATCGAGACGAGTACTTTCCCGTGTATTACGCGGAACCGCCGGACCGAAACCTGCCGGCGCTCGGCCTCGACCTGGGCGCGCATCCGCTGCGACGCAGTGCGCTCGAACGCGCACGCACGCAGCTGCGAGCGGCCGCAACTGCGCCGGTGCGGCTCGCCCAGGAGACGCGTGCGGGTGAGCTGGGCCTCTTGGTGTTCGCACCGGTGCAGCAGCGCGGAGCGGCGGGCGACGCGGAGCTTCGTGGCTTCGCGCTCGTGGCACTGCGCATCGCCGACTTCGTCCGCCCCGCGTTTGCGACGCTCGCAAGTGAAGGTTTGCGCATCGTCATCCGCGATCGTGCGCACCCGGAGCTGGTGTTGTTCGCGTCTGCCACGGAGGGCGGCGCGCTCTCGAGCGAGCCGCGGCTCGAACAGGCGAGCGAGCTCGAGTTGGCCGGCCGGGTCTGGGAGCTCGGGTTCGTCGCGATGCCGAGCTTCGTGAATCGGCACTCGAGCCTCGAGCCGATCTTGTATCCCGCCTGCGCGCTCGCGCTCACGCTGTTGATCGCGGCGTACACCGCGCGCGGGATGCGGCGACGACGCGTGATCGAACGTCGCGTCGACGAGCGCACGCAAGCGCTGAGTCACGAGATCGCGGTGCGCCGGACGACCGAGGTCGCGCTCCGCGTCGCCGAAGCGAAGTACCGCACCCTGTTCGAGAACGCGCTTCTCGGCATCTTTCAAAGCACCCAAGACGGGCAATACCTGGATGCGAACCCCGCGCTCGCGAACATCTACGGCTACGACTCACCCGCCGAGCTGATCGCTTCGGTTCGCGACATCGGCCAGCAGTTGTACGTCGATCCGAGTCAGCGCGACCGCTTCACGGCGCAGCTCCGCGAGTATGGCCACGTCTCGGACTTCGTCGCCGAGGTGCGCCGCAAAGACGGCTCGACGATCTGGATCTCGGAGACAGCGCTCGCGGTCCGCTCCGCGAGCGGCGCGCTGCTGTACTACGAGGGGAGCGTGCAGGACGTCACGGCGCGGGTGCTGGCCGAGGAGTCGCAAAAACGTTCGTTCGAGTGGCTCGAGGATCGCGTCCACGCGCGGACGAAGGAGCTCGCCGAAACCAATCAACGCTTGTCGGACGAGGTTGGGATCCGCAAGCGCGCGCAAGAGGACGCGGCCCAGGCGCGCGATGCGCAGACGCAATTCTTAGCGAACCTCAGCCACGAGATCCGCACGCCGCTGAACGCGATCATCGGCTACTCGCAGATCTTGCAGCGCTACGACATTCACGCGGCGTTGCACCGCGAGGCACTGCTCGCGATCGTGCAAGGCGGCCACCACCTGTTGTCGCTCGTCGACGAGGTGATCGACCTGTCGAAGATCGAGAGTGGGCACCTGCAGCTGCAAGCGGCGGACTTCGACCTCGGGGCGCTGATCTCGGGGCTTTCGTACCTGTTCCGCAACAAGTCCGACCGGAAGGGGCTCGGACTGCGGGTCGAAGGGCTCGGGGCGAGCCCGCACTGGGTTCGCGGCGACGAGGGGAAGCTGCGGCAAGTCCTGATCAACTTGCTCGGCAACGCGCTCAAGTTCACCGAGCAGGGTGAGCTCCGGTTGCGTGTCGTGCCGCTCGGCGACGAGACGTTTCGCTTCGAAGTGATCGATACCGGCATCGGAATCGCGGAAGAGGATCAAGCGCAAGTGTTCGGAGAATTTTATCAAGCCGAGACGAGTCGCGCGGCGGAAGGGGCAGGGCTTGGGCTTGCGATCTCGCGGCGCCTCGTCGCGTTGCTCGGCGGTACGCTCGAGTTGCGCTCGACTCCGGGCTGGGGCAGCGACTTTCACTTCACGCTGTCGTTCGCGCGGCCGCTCGCGGTCGTCGCTTCGCAAGCGAACGCGCAGCATCCGCGGATTCGGTTGGCGGAGGGCACGCCGTGTCGAGTGATGGTCGTCGACGACCTCGAGCAAAATCGCAACGTGTTGTGTCACATGCTGACTGCGATCGGCTGTGAGGTCGCGAGCGCGAGCTCCGGCGATGAGGCGCTCGCGCAGCTCCCCGAGTTTGGCCCCGCGCTCGTGTTCCTCGACGTGCTGATGCCCGGCAAAGGCGGCATCGAGACCGCCCGCGAGATGCGACAGACGGCTGCGGGCGGCACGCTCAAGCTGGTCGCGTTTTCGGCCTCGGCGTTCGAGACGCAACGCGCGCAGTACCTCGAGAGCGGCTTCGATGCGTTCATGCCCAAGCCGTTTCGGATCGAGCGGATCAACGAGTGTTTGGCCGAGCTGCTCGGCGTCACGTTCGTCGCGGAGGAGGTCGCGGAGGTGGTGCCGGATCCGAGCTCGATCGAGCTGCCGCCGGAGCTTCTCGATCAACTGCGTGACGCCGCCGAGTCGTATCAGGTGACGAAGCTCCGCCAGCTGTTCGAGCAGCTCGAGCGCGGAGGTTCGGCCCACGCCGCGTTCGCGGAACGTTTGCGTGCCAGTGCCGCGCGCTACGACATGTCGAGCTTGCTCGAACAACTCGGACAAGCCACGCGCGATGGAGGATATGCGGCATGACCGAAACGTCTCGCGTGTTGGTGGTCGACGACGTGATCGAGAACTTGAACCTGCTCACGGCGATCTTGGAGCGGGAAGGCATGGAAGTCGTCGGCGCGCCCTCGGCCGAGGTTGCGCTCAAGCTCGTCGAACGTTTGCCGCTCGACCTCGCGATCCTCGACGTAAACATGCCCGGGATCGACGGCTTGCACCTGTGTAAGCTGCTTGCCGCACGCGGGTCTATGCGTATGCCGATCATCTTCGTCTCGGGTCGCGAGGACGCGGACACGGTCGTCGCGGCGTTCGATGCCGGTGCGGTCGACTATCTGACGAAGCCGATTCAAGAGCGCGAAGTCGTGGCGCGCGTGACGGCGCACCTGCGGCTGAGCCGGTTGCAGCGCGAGCTCGAACAACACAATCGCGCGCTCGAAGATACGAACCATCGTTTGCAAGAACAGATCGAACGGCGCGAGCGCGCCGAGGCCGAGCTTCGCACTGCGGACGAGCGCTTGTCTTCGATCAGCGCGGCCGAGGCCGAACGTTGGGGGCTCGCGGGATTTGTCGGAGCTGCTCCGGCGTGGCAGGCCACGTGTGAGGAAGTTCGGCGACTCCACGCGTTCGCGCGGACGAACGTGCTCATTCGTGGCGAGAGTGGTTCGGGTAAAGAGCTCGTAGCGCGAGCGATTCACTACGGTGGTGCGCGTGCGGGTCAGCCGTTCATCGCCGTGAATTGCTCGGCCATTCCTGCCGAGCTCGCGGAGAGCACGCTGTTCGGGCACGTGCGCGGCGCGTTCACCGGTGCAACTTCGGATCGCAAGGGCTGCTTCGAGCAGGCCCATCGGGGCACGCTGTTTTTGGACGAGATCGCAGACCTCCCGCTGCCGCTGCAAGCGAAGCTGTTGCGCACGCTCGAGGACGGGTTGCTCACGCCGGTGGGCGCAACACACGAGCGGCGTGTCGATGTTCGCGTGCTGTGCGCGACACACGCCGATCTGGATGCGCGGACCGCGAGCGGTGCGTTTCGACAAGATCTGTTCTTTCGGCTGGCCCAGTACGCCGTGCACGTGCCGCCGCTGCGCGAGCGTCGCGAAGACATTCCGGTGCTCGCGATGCACTTCCTGCGTGTGTTTGCAGCGGAGATGAAGCTGAGGCCGCCACCGATCGAGCCTGACGCGCTCGAGGTGTTGGTCGACTATCCGTTTCCAGGGAACGTGCGCGAGCTTCGCAACATCGCGGAGCGGGCGCTCATCGTGAGCGGTGGCGCGCCCATTCACCGGCGGCACTTTGCGCTGCCCGAGCCACGGATGGCGCCGATGCGAATTGCACTCACCGAAATTGTGGACGGAACGCGCGGGTCGCAGCCCGCATCGCCCGACTCGTTCAACGTGGAGCAGGTCAAGTCGCAGCTGATCGACCGGGCGCTCGAAGCGTCACAAGGCAACGTGTCGGCAGCTGCACGGCTCCTAGGCGTACACCGCAGCTGGCTCTATCGCCGCCGGTAGGCTAAACAGTGCCGCCTGGCGCGCGATCCGCCGCGCGATCCGCCACCGCGCCCTGCGGTGCGTGCTCACGTACCAAAGCGTACGCTTCGCGCGCTCCTCGGTCCCGGCGGCGCCTCGCGTGGCGCCTCGCGAACCATGCGACGCTGTTTCCGTTTTCGCGACCCGCGAGGATGAGTCAGATGCCGAGACGTCAAGTTCGCGAACCTGCGTTCGCAGTCATTTTCGTGTTGCTCACGAGCTTCTGCGTGACGCACGCGCACGCGGATTCTACTTCGCTTGGCGAATGCGGTGAGCCTGCGACTCTCATCAGCACCATTCAAGGGACTGAGAACGCGAGCAAGTCTGCCGAGCGCGGTACGGTCGTTGTCGAAGGCGTCGTGGTCGGCGACTTTCAACAGACTTCGTTCAACGGCTTTTACGTCGAAGAGGAAGACGCCCAGCAAGACTCGAATCCGAACACGTCGGAAGGCATCTTCGTCTTCAAGGGCGCGAACGCCGCTCCAGTGGCAGCCGGTGATGTCGTTCGCGTGATGGGAACGGTGTTCGAGTTCGAGGAGCTGACCGAGCTCACGGGCCCGGTTCAGCTGAAAGTGTGCCCGCAAAAAGCTCAGGTCACGCCGAAGGTCTTGAAGCTGCCGATCAGCGACCCGGCTGTGCTCGAGAGCTACGAAGGCATGCTGGTGACGATCGATCAGCCGCTCACCGTCACCGGGAACTACGAGCTCGCGCGCTACGGCACACTCGAGTTGTCAGTCGGCGGGCGGCTGATGCAACCGACGCAACTCGCACGGAAGGGCGAGCCTGCCAACCAGCAGCAGCACGCGAACGACGCGCGGAAGATTACGCTCGACGACGGCGACGGGCGACAGTCACCGAAACCCGTGCCGTACAAGTCCGAAGCGAACACACGGCGCTTGGGTGACACGCTGCCCTCGTTGACGGGCATCTTCGATCAGCACTTCGGCACGTATCGCATTCAACCGATCGGCGAGGTGAAGTTCCAAGTCGAAAATCCGCGGCCGTACGCGCCGGAAAGCTCCGCCCACCTGCGTGTCGCTTCCGTGAACGTTCTGAATTACTTCACGACTCTCGATGATCGCAGGCCGCACTGCGGTCCGAAGGGCACTCTAGATTGTCGCGGCGCGAACAACGACAACGAGTTCCAGCGCCAGCGCGCGAAGCTGCTGACTGCGCTCGTGCAGCTCGACCCCGACGTGCTCGGCCTCCTCGAGATCGAAAACGCGGCGTCTGCGCCGGTCGCTGACATCGTCGCGGGTTTGAACAGCGCGCTTGGCGAAGGCACGTACGCGTACGTCGACACCGGCACGCTCGGAACCGACGCGATCATGGTTGCGTTGGTCTACAAGCCGGGGAGAGTCGCGCTGCAGGGTAAGTTCGCGCTGCTCGACACGAGCGTCGACAAGTCATTCTCGGATACCAAGAACCGTCCGGTGCTCGCGCAGAGCTTCGACGAGAAGGCGACGAACGCGCGCTTCACGGTCGCGCTCAATCACTGGAAGTCGAAGGGTTCGGATTGTGAGGACGTCGGCGACAAAGATTTGAAAGACGGTCAGGGCAACTGCAACAAGACGCGGACAGACGCGGCAAACGCGCTCGTGGGCTGGCTGAAGAGCGACCCGACGAAGAGCGAAGACCCCGACTTTTTGGTGATCGGGGATCTGAACTCGTACGCGAAGGAAGATCCGATCCTCGCGCTCGAAGCAGGTGGTTTCAAATCTCTGATTGCGGCGATGCTCGGCGAAACGGCGTATTCGTTTCAGTTCGACAGTCAGTCTGGGTATCTCGATCACGCGTTTGCGAGTCCGTCGCTCGTTCCGCAGGTTGCCGGCGTCGTCGAATGGCACATCAACGCGGATGAGCCGTCTGCGGTCGACTACAACCTCGAGGTCCGCACCGACGATCTGTATCGCTCGGATGAACCCTTTCGAATGTCGGACCACGACCCGCTTCTGGTCGTGCTGAACCTGGCGCCGGTGCCGGTCGGTGCGAAGCAACTCGCGCTCTGGGTCGGGCTGCCGGGAGTCGCGGTGGCGTTGCTCGCTCTGCGTTTTTTGCGGCTCCGGCGGGCTCGAGCGGCGGCTCCGAAGCCTTGAGTCGCGATCGGCTTCACGGCTAAACCGGTAAGGATCGCGCTGGTTTGCGGGCGCCGCTCGCAGCTGCCAGCAAGTCCGTGGCATATCCCTTGCGATGTCTGGCCTGTCTGACCGCGCTCGCGGCACAGTCTGGCACAGGCATGCGCGTGTGCGTGCACGTGGTCGCAGCTGGGAGATGCATGGGCAACGATCCTCTGAGTCCGGAACAGCGCGACCAACTGATGCGAGCCCCGCGGCCGCGGACGTTGCCGCTGGCGCCGCTTGCCGCTGCGCCGCGCCGGCACTTGCCGCTCGCATCGGCTTCCCGCGAGGTCGATCACCTCGCGCGTCCGATCTACGTCGTCTGGGAAGTCACGCTCGCGTGCGATCTCGCGTGCCGGCACTGCGGATCTCGCGCGGGTCGCGCACGCCCCGACGAGCTGTCGACCGAAGCCTGTCTCGACCTCGTGGCTCAAATCGCTGCGCTCGGCGTTCGCGAGGTCACGTTGATCGGTGGCGAAGCGTACCTGCGAGAAGACTGGCTCGACATCGTACGAGCGATCCGCGCGCACGACATGATCGCGACGATCACGACTGGGGGTCGCGGGATCGATCGCAAGCTGGCAGAAGCGGCTGCGGCCGCAGGGCTGTCGGGAGCGAGTGTTTCGATCGACGGTCTCGCCGCGACGCACGATCGGCTCCGCGGCGTGAAGGGTTCACATGCGGCCGCGATCGCGGCGATGGGTCACTTACGCGCGGCCGGCATTCCAGTGTCGGTCAACACGCAGATCAATCGGTTGAGCATGCCGGAGCTACCGGAAGTGCTCGAGCTGTTCGCAGCGCACGGCGGCCACAGCTGGCAGATCCAGCTCACGGTACCGATGGGCCGCGCTGCGGACGAGCCTGAAGTGCTGCTTCAGCCGTACGAGTTGCTCCAGCTGTTTCCGCTGCTGAAGACGCTTGCGGCTCGCTGTGGCGAGCTCAACGTGCGGCTGTTGCCGGGCAACAACGTCGGCTACTTCGGGCCGCACGAAGCGGCCCTGCGTCACTACATGATCGACAAGCACTCGGTGTCGTGTCAGGCCGGTCAACTCACGATGGGCATCGAGGCCGACGGCACGATCAAGGGTTGTCCTTCGCTGCCGACGGCGGCATGGGCCGGCGGCAACATTCGCGATGCAAAGCTGGCAGAGATCTGGGAGCGCGCAGCGCCGCTTCGCTATACGCGCGATCGCACTGTCGAAGATCTCTGGGGGTACTGCCGGCAGTGTTACTACGCCGACAGCTGCCGGGCGGGATGCACGTGGACTGCGGACGTGTTCTTCGGCAAGCCCGGGAACAACCCGTATTGTCACCACCGTGCGCTCGAGTTCAAAAGTCGTGGCCAGCGCGAGCGGCTCGTTCGCAGTGCGCCCGCGACGGGACAACCGTTCGATCACGGTCACTTCGAGTTGATCGTGGAAGATTTTTCGCCCGGCACGCCGGCCGAGCCGAAGGAGTGAGTGATGGAACGTTTCAGGACTTGTGACGAGTGTTCGCGCCACGTGCGCGCGGCCGAAGCGAAGTGCCCGTTTTGTGGTTCCGCGCTCGCTCAAGCGGTGCTCCTTCAGGTACCTCGCGCGCCGGCGCAGTTGAGTCGGGCGCAACGGATCGCGCTCGTGGCGGCGGTCGCGGGCGGTTCGATGCTCGCCGCGTGCGGCGACGATGCGGTTGGGGTGCCGGTGTACGGCGCGCCAGTTCCGCGCGCGGGTGCGGGCGTCGCGGGCGCAACGGCAGGAACCGGTGCAGCGGGCGGCGGGGCTGCAGCTAGTGGCGGCACGGCCGGTCGCGGTGCGGCGGGTTCGCCACCGATCGCGGTGCCCGTGTACGGTGCGCCAGTGCCCCCGCCTGCGGGTTCAGGCGGTGCGGGTAGTGCCGCGGGCAAGGGCGGCAGTGGTGCTGCCGGCGCCGCAGGTAGTGCTGGAACGGCGGGCAGTGCGGGAGCGAGCGCGGGTGCCGGCGGTGCGGCAGGACGCGGCATGGTAACCCCCGTGTACGGCGCGTCGCCAGCCTACGGTGTTCCTCCGTCGCCGCCGAAGAAGTGACTCTTGGTCCGGCGTTTGCACTGAGTCGGCCTGAGCAGCGCGAGTATCCTCGCTGCCAGGCAAGGCTCAAAATAGCGTGGCAGATCCAACAGCGCTGAGGCGTCCTGGTAATGACTCGAATGGCTCGGGCCCGCTCGAAGCTGCACTCGAGGCGGTGAACGAGCAGTTCCACGAGACGTACGACGGGGCGAAGACGGAAGCCGAATACGAGAGTCCGGTATTCGTGCTGCTCGCCGATACGCTCGTCGTCTGCTGCCGCGGAGTTCGCACCGAGTTGCGCTACACGCCCGATGCGTTCGTGCTCTTGAAGTCGATCTCACACGCGCCGGTCTCGCTGTACGCGGAGCTTCAACGCGGAGACCCTGCGAATGTCTCGCCAGCGACCCGCCAGCGGCTCGAGAAGCTGCGAGAGCTCGTGCTGCAGACCCGGAAGCGGCTGCAGGAAGATGCAGCACGCGTTGGACTCACCGAAGACGCGTCGCGCGACGTTCGCGCGATTTTACACAGTTGCGAGACGATGCTCGAGACTGCCGCCGGCGGCACCACGCGCGAGTTGCTCGAACAGTTTGCGCACGACATCGGCCCGGTGCTGCAGCGCCTCATGCACGAGGCGACGCGCCTTCAGCTCGATTCGCTGCACGAGTGCGTGGAACGAGCGCTCGCCCCGATGTCGCGAGAAGACCGCGCGAGCCTGCAGGTCGTCGTGACCGGCGATCATCAAGCGCGGGCGCGCAGCCTCGCCATGCAGTACTTCAAGCAGCGCTTGCGCGAGCCCGAGGACTCCGAAGAGCGCGTCGCGTACGCAGAAGGCGTGACCGACGAAAAGGAAGCCTTCGAGTTGGTCGGTACACGGCGGTTGGATCACGCCGTCGCAGCTGCGTTTTTCGGGGATCGAAAACGCTTGCAGCGCGATCTTCTCGGCGATTCGGCCCAGGAGCTGCTTCGCGAGCAGCCGTGCGAGCCGATCGAATAGCTCAACGCCAAACGTACGGCGGCGGTGCTGTCACTTCCATCACCGGTGCAGTGCGATCCGCGCCTTGCGACGGGTTCGTCGCACTCACGGCGTTCGAGTCCAGCATCCCGTAGAACACGCCCTTCGAGATGTCGATGTTCGCGCCGCGCAGCTCGATGTCGCCGATGATCTGCCCTGTGCCGCTGACTTTCTGCCCGCGCTCGAAGGTTCCCGGCGCTTGAAAGACCGTTGCGACGACCGCTCTGTCGCTCACGCTCAAACCGCCCGCGATCACGCTCAAGGCTTTGACGACGGAGTTCCCGCCGATCGTACCGTTCAAGATCACGGCGTTGTCTTCGATGCGAGCGTTGTCGCTCACCGTGCCACCCAACACTTGCGCGTTGGGTCCGACGAACGCGCTCGTCGCAACGGTCGCTCCACTCGCGACCCAACCACCGCCGTTCTCCCAGCGCTGCGCGCCGGCAGCGGGTGGCGGCGCATCTTGCTGGTAGCCGGACGGCGCAGCGCCGGTGACTTCGATCATCCACGGGTAGCGATAGATCGAGTAGTAGATCTGGTCCCAGAGGATCTTCTGCACGTTCTGCGGCGTCGCCATCACGACCAAGTACAGCTGCGCATCGGACTCTCCGAGGCAAAACCGTACTTCAGCGTCGCTTCCGCGTTGGAGCGCGCTGTAGCGAGGTTTGCTTCCGTTCGCGTCGGTCGCAACCAAACCCCAGCGCCAGTCCGAGTCGGGTGCGGGAATCGAAGGCGGTTGGTTCGCGAAGTTGCCAAAACTCGTGTTGGCAGCTGCGGGCTGCAGGACACCTCGGAACTTCACGGTCACCGAGGTCGCGCCGGCTTCGGGAAATAAACGCACGACGTTGTAGCCCCAGCGCTGCGGCGCCCACGCGTGCGGCGTGGCGAAACGCTTCGCCGCGAGATCGAGCGGCTCGAGGCGCGTCAAACGCAACCGACGAAAGCCGGCAGGGTTGCCGCCCACGACGTCCGTCACCGGCCCGTAGCTCTTCCGGTAGAACGCGCCCTGATCGGACCCGTCGGGATTTTTGTAATCCCAAGTGACGTTGTGCAGCGCCCACTCGCCGAAAAAATCATTGAGCTGGCTCACGCTCCAGCCCAGGTTCGTTTGGATCAAGCTGAACGGATCCGCATCGCGCTGCGCGTCCCCTGACTTCGGCGCTTTCTCCCAAAGGTCAGACACCGCGCTGTAGCAGTGCTTGTCCTTGAGGTACTCCAGAAACTGCCAGTTGCAGTAGCGGTCGCGGGTGGACCCCAGATACAGGTGCGGAAAGTTCGGCAGCATCTCCGAACAGTGCGCGTTGCTCTGGTGGTACTCCGGGAGCTGATGCGCGTGCCAGTTCGCGTGGCTCTCCCAGATCCAGCCCGTGTACTGCGAGCTCGCGAGCCCGCCGGTCGACGATTGAAGCGCGTGCGTGAACTCGTGCGCGAGCCCCCAGTGGTCCGACGTCGCGCCGGGCCCGATCCACATGCCCATGTAGCCGTTGCCCCATCCGCCACCGGTCAGTCCGTAGTCGGAGTGCAACACGATGCTGACTTTGAACTTCTTGTCCGTGTTGCAATACGGCTCGGGAAACAGCACTGGAGCGCCGATGAACGCGGGCCAGATCGTCTTTTCGAGCACGTCCGCGGCCGCTTGGGCATTTTGGCGATAATCGTTCGCGCTGGGCCAATAGAACGCGAAGTGTTCGGACTCGAAGCCCAGGGGATCGTTCGTCGTCGATCCCGGGGCGGTCCAGGTCCCCGGCATGCAGGCGGAGCGGCTCGTCTTACAACCGGTCGCCCATTGAGTCTCCGAGGTCCCCATGTCGCACGCGGTTTCGTCCGGCGGAGTGCCGCTGCCAGCGGCGTTGGTCCCGGCCGCATCGGCGGTCCCTGCGGTTCCCGTGCTTCCCGGGGCTCCGGCTGTGGAGCTTCCCGCAACACCCGAGCCTGCGCGCGCGACCGCAGTGGAGCCTGCGGTGCCCGCTGCGATGGCACCTGCGGCGCTTCCGGGCGCGCCGCCGGCACCCGAGCCAGCGCTGGCGCCTTGCGCTGGAAGCTCAGCACCCGGCGGCTTGTTCGAACAAGCGACGGCACAGAGAACGACAACGTTGCTCCAGAAACGGAGCTTGGGCACGAGCATGAGCGGCGCTAATCCTGCTGTGAACCTTCGAAAACTGGTGACGTAAGCGGTCTGTCGCGGGTCAAGTTTGCCGAGTAGCGATGTCCATCCATTCGGACTCGCGAAGTCCAACATGCAGTTAGCGCAACTGCAGACGAGCGACGGCTCGCCTGGCTTCAA
>DASRXR010000981.1:0-3801 GCA_035687405.1 Polyangiales bacterium | reverse complement strand
CGCTGGAAGCTGCGCAGCCGTTCATTGCGCCCAAGGCAGCCGTCACACTCGCGAGGTCGTTGTCCGCTTCGCTGCCGGAAGACGCAGCGCCGCTCGAACGCCTGCGTGTGATCGCGAGCGTGCTCGGCAGTACCGACCCTTTGCGATACGACACGAGCCGCGGTCCCGTCGTGGCGACCGCGCGCGCGTTGATCGCCGGCTTGGTCGAGAGCTTGCCGCGGCTGGGTGTTCGGCCGACTGGCGCGGCGCAGGCTTCGCATGGCGCGCCGCAGCAGCCGGAACGGCTGGCCCATCGGCTCTTCACGCAGCTGACGGCGACGCGGCCGACCGCCGCGCGTGTGCGCGTGTTGGATGCGGCAATGGGCTTGTGTGCCGACCACGCGCTCAGCCCCTCGACGCTCGCGGTGCGCATCGCTGCATCTCAGCGCGCGGATCCGTACGGTGTGGTGCAGACAGGTCTCGGTGCGCTCAGTGGAGCGCTGCACGGTGCAGCGTCGCTGTCTGCGGAAGAGTTGATCGCGGAGGTCGAGGCCGGCGCCGATCCTGCGCACGTGATCGGTGCTCGGCTGCGCCGAGGCGAGCGGATTCCAGGCTTCGGGCACAGGTTGCACCAAACGGCCGATCCGCGCGCGCCAGCGCTACTCGAGCTCGTGCGTGAGAGCTTCGAGTCGAAACGAGCGGTCGCGGCTGCGCACGAAATCGTGACTGTGATGCAGACGCGAGGTCTGCCGGCGCCCAACATCGATTGGGCCTTGGCCGTCTTCGTGCGCGCAGCAGGCATGCTCCACGGAGCGAGCGAAGCGATCATGGCGATCGCGCGCGTCGCCGGGTGGATTGCGCATGCGCTCGAAGAGTACGAGTCGCCGACGCAGTTTCCGTGGCACGCCTTGTACGTCGGCCCTCGTGCAGAAGGTTAGCGGCTCGACGCGCGCAACTTCGGCAATGCCACGAAGCCGAGTACGTACACGATCGCCGCCGTCCACAACACGAGCGTGAACCCGAAGTTCATCGACAACACCACGCTGAGAATGGATCCGACCACGCTCGCACAACCGTTGATCGCCCAGGCCCACGGACCCAACCAAACATCTCGCTCACTCGCGGCGCGCAATCCGTACGCAAATGGGATTCCCAACAACAAACCGAGCGGGGCAAGTATCGCCACCGCGAGCAAGATGCGCGCAGCCACCGGCAACCCGATCAACACGCCAAACAGTGGCGTTGCCAGCGACGTAAACAGCGCCAGGTACGCGACGATCCCCAGTGGCACGAGCCAAAGCTTTGCACCGGCGCCGTGTAAGCGCTCCGCAAACGCCAAACTTCCGATCCCGGTGAACACGAGCAACGCAAACAACGTGACCGTCAGCGAATAGATCGGCTCTCCCAAAAACAGCGTGAGCTTCTGAATGATCGCGATCTCGATCAGCATGAAACCCACGCCGAGCGCCGCAAAGAACAGCATGAACCTGACCGCGACGAAGCCTACGCCGCCGTGAGCGGCATCCAGCCGGCGCCGGCCGATTGCGAGCGGCACCAAGATGAACGCTGCGCTCAGCGCGAGGCTCGTGATCAGCTGCGCCAGGATGAAGAGCGGATTGCCCTGCGATACCGCCGGAATCTCGTGGACGCTCGCCATCGACGCGAGCGGATGTTGCCAGCGCGCGAAGTTGAAGAAGTACGGCTTGTCGTCCTCCGTCGGCTCGATGTTCTGCGGAAACGCTGCGATCAACTTCTGCTTGTCCGGCGCGCGAACGAATGCATCGATCCGACTGTCGACCGGCCGTTTGGGCAAGTACACGAGCTCGATGCCGTTATCGACCGCAAACTTCCGCGTACTCTCCTGCTCCGCATCGGTGAGCCGGCCGCGCTTGACGAGCACTGCGAGCATCCTGTCCGGCGTCGCGAGCGCCATCACCGATCCATCGATCTGCTTCACGCCGCAGTCCGCGAGCGCCGCGCTGATGTTCGACATCAGGCGCAATGCCTCCATCTCCGCCGCGAAACGCGCGATCTGAATGAACCCGTCCGGCTCGAGTCGCTGGTACATCGCAGCGATCGCTTCCCGCGTGTACAGGTAGTTTTCCGCGAGCACGTAGGCACCCGAAGCGAGCGCAGTCCAAGTGTCGATGCCCGACATCTGAATCACGTCGTAGCGCCGCGAGTCGCGCATCAACTCGCTGCGACCCTCGCCGACCACGAATTCGATCGTCTTGTCGTCGACGAGCGTCCGCGAATACCGCCGCAATAAATGCAAGTGGGTGTCGACCACCGGCTCGTTCAACTCGATCGCGCGCACCGACGTAGCGCCTTGAATATGCGCCGCCCAAACGTCGTTGCCACCCCCGAGCCCGATCACGAGCACCTTGGGCTTCGACTTCAACCGATACGCCGTCGAGTACATCGACTGCTCCAGCAGCGACAAACCCTCCGGCTCGCGTGAGAAGTCGATGATCGCCGTCCCCGCCGACGCATCTTGCGAGATGTGCGCCCAGCGCTGCGGCGACGGGACTGGGCTCGGCACCGTTCCGCGCATGAAAATGAACGCGCGAAGTCCGGTAGGTGCGAGCTCGACGTCGATGCGACTGTTGCTCGTCCACATCCGCTCGAGCGGACGCTGCTCTGCGCCTGGTACTAACTCCGCGAGTTTCGTGCCCTTACTCGGAATCGGCAGCAACTGATCGAAAAACGGCAACAGCGTGAAACAGACGGCGCTCGCTGCGATCAGCGCCTGCAGCTGGCGGCGGCCGAGGTGGGGCTGCTCGTACGCGACCGCGCACGCGATCAGCGCGAGCGCGACGACGGCCATGAACACGCCTCCCGCACCGGTGAACCGCAAGAGCGCCGGGCACACGATACACCCCACGCCGGCACCTGCGAGATCCGCCGCGTACAGCCGACTCGTGTGCCTCACGTCGAGCGTGAGCAGTAAACCGATCGCGATGCCGCCGAAAAAGAATGGTATTGCGCCCGCGAGATTGAAGAGCAGGAGTGAAGCGACGTGCGAAGGCTGCGTCAGCACGAGCTCTTTCGGCAGCGGCCAAAACGACAGCGCGAGAAACGTGACTGCCAGTGCGACCGCATACGCGAGCGTGAGCCGCCCGAGCCAGGTGCGCGGTTCGCTCCGAAGGCGTTCCGCGTTCAGTGAAAGCACGCTGCCGCCGGCGCCGAGCCCGAGCAAGCAGTTGCTGATGACCAGATACGCGAAGTGAAAGTGCAGCCGCAGTGCGCAGACGCGCGTTAGCAGGATCTCGTGCATCAGCATCGAGCCGGCCAGGAGCGCGATCGCGACTACCGCGAAGCGCGGAGGGCTTTGGTTGCGCTCCATCTGAAACGAATTCTTTACTACAGCGCCGATCGCATCACGAGTGATTTCTGATCCGGGCTCACTTCGGCAACAACATCAGCGACTGCCCGATCTTCGGCAACCTGACGCGCGCGTACTGCATCGAGCGTTCATCCCAGGTCATCCATAGCAGCTTCGGATCGTCGGCATCCAGTGTCGCTACGCGAATGCGACGCGGGCGACCATCGCCGGTCAGCGCGTCGACCTGCACGAGCGCACCCAATAGCGCGAACGTTTGGTTGGGCGTAAAAGGTTCATCGGGTGTGCGTGCAAGGATACTCGTTCGATCTGCCAGGTAACCTCCGTCCGGTTCGAGCAGAATCGAATTTTGATCGGCACGGGTGAGCCTCACGACCCGCTCGCTCACGCCGAGCAAGTGCATGATCTGCGGCGCAGGCATTCCAATCTGGATGCGGTAGACGGATACGAACGAGCTCAGCACGAAGTCGGGGGAGTTC
>DASRXR010000980.1:0-4046 GCA_035687405.1 Polyangiales bacterium | reverse complement strand
GTCGACGAGTTTCAAGACGTGAACCACGTGCAGTTCGCGTTCGTGCAGATGCTGTGCGAGGTGCACCACAACTTGTGCGTGGTCGGCGACGACGACCAGAGCATCTATCGCTGGCGCGGCGCGGATCGGCGCAACATCCTCGATTTTCGGAATCACTTTCCGGACGCGCACATCATCAAGCTCGAGCAGAACTACCGCTCGACGCAGCGGATTTTGCGAGTCGCGAACTCGATCGTGGGGCGAAACCTCGACCGCGAGCCGAAAGAGCTGTGGACGAGCAACGAGCCTGGCGCAGCGATCACGGTGATGGCGTGTGAGGACGAGCGCGACGAAGCGAACTTGGTCGGGCACGCGATTCGGATGCTGCTCGAGTCGGGGTTGGCGCTGAACGACATCGCGATTTTGTATCGGACCCACGCGCAGTCGCGCGCGTTCGAAGAAGTGTTGCGGCGTTCGAACACGCCCTATCGCGTGTTCGGCGGGTTGCGGTTTTACGATCGCGCCGAGGTCAAGGACCTGCTCGGGTACCTGCGGATCATCGCAAATCCCGAAGACGACGTGAGCTTGCTTCGCGTGATCAACGTGCCGGCGCGCGGGATCGGTAAGACCACGATCGAGCGGCTGATCGACGCGGCCTCGCGCGCGGGGACGAGCGTGAACACCGCGCTACTCGATGTCGCGAACGACCCAGCTCACAACGGCGCGACGCGCAAGAAGCTGGAAGGGTTCGTGCAACTCATGGCTGCGTTGCGGGCGTTTGCGGCGCGCGAGGATTCGCCGGCCGAGATCTCGCGGCACGTGCTGGACGTCACCGGCTACGCCGAGGTGTTGCGCGTGGAAGACACGCCGGAAGCAGATTCGCGCCTCGAAAACATCGGCGAAGTCCTGAGCTCGATGGAGCAGTACGCGGCGGATGCGGAGAAGCCTTCGCTCACCGAGTTCCTCGAGACGATCACGCTCGAGACCGATCAAGATCGCAAGAACGCGGACAACGCGATCACGATGATGACGGTGCACGCGGCGAAGGGGCTCGAGTTTCCGGCGGTGTTCGTCGGTGGGCTCGAGGAAGAGATGTTTCCGCGGATCCGCGAAGGCGCGGCGGACGAGCACGAAGAGCTCGAGGAAGAACGGCGGCTCGCCTACGTCGCGTTCACGCGTGCGCGCGAGCGGTTGTTCATGAGCTACGCGAATACGCGGCGGTTGTACGGCGATCTGAAGATCCGGCGGCGATCGCGCTTCATCGATGAAGCGCCGCCCGAGGAGCTTCACGTGGTGGGCGTCAAACGCGCTCCGGCGCAGAGCTCTTATGGCGGCGGGTACACGAATCGCAGCACGAATCGCAGCGGCTACTCGTCGGGGTATTCGTCTTACTCGGCGCCTTCGAAGCCGCCCGCGCGGGAGCCCCGGGACGGGCCGTACGTCGATCGCTCGGAAGCGAACGATGTCTCAGAGATCCACCCCGGGATGCGCGTCCGGCACACCAAGTTCGGCGTCGGTGAAGTGACCGGTGTGAGCGGCGGGATGCCGCCGCGCGTGACCGTGCAATTCGAAGACGGCCCGCGACAGATCGTGAGTAGCTTCCTCACGCCGGCGTAGGCGGGCCCGGCACCTCACTCGGCCGAAACGCGAAAAGCCCGCAGCCACTGGCTGCAGGCTTTGAATTCTGGGGCAGCCCGTTTACTCGGCTGCGTCGGCCTTACCGGAAGGCTTCGTCGTGCTCTTTGCACTGTCGGAGCTCTTCGTTTCCGTCTTCTTCGTGTCCGAGCTCTTCGTATCGGAGCTCTTCGTGCTGTCCGAGCTGGTCGAAGGAGCCGAGGTGGTGCTGCTCGCGTTCGCCCCGCTACCGCCGGACGAGCTGGAGCTGCTGCTCTTCGCGCTGCCGTACCCGTCGGAATACCAGCCGCCACCCTTCAAAATGAAGTTGCCGCTGACGATTTGCCGCCGAGCTTGAGGCTTGCCGCAGAGCTCGCAAACCTTGATCGGGTCTTCAATGATGCGTTGTTCTTTTTCGAAAGATTTCCCGCATGCGTCGCAGAAGTAACTGTAGGTCGGCATAGTTAGCCCTGTTCCGCGCAACTTAAGATTGTCCGACCGCAAGTCAAGCGCCACAGACCGCTGCGGGCAAGTTCTCGCCAACCCGCGCGGTCATGGACGTCGTAGACACCCTTAGACACGTGAGACACGTGAGACACGTGAGACACGCGGGGCGCTTCGAACTGCAGTGAACGTGATCGTCGCGCAGCCGCCATCGGCTGCCTCAGAGGGCGCCGTCCATGAGCGCCGCGATGCGCGCTTTCGGCGCCGCACCTACCTGCTGCCCCACGACCTGCCCACCCTTGATCATCAGCAGGGTCGGCACGCCACGAATCTGAAACTTCTGGGCGGTTGCCGGGCTCTCGTCGATGTCGACGGCCGTAACCTTGATGCGGCCTTCGTACTCCCCAGCGAGCTGGTTCACGAGCGGCGCGATGGCACGGCACGGCTGGCACCAGGTGGCCGAGAAGTCGACCAAGACCGGGATATCCGACGACAGCACTTCGGACTCGAAGTTCAAGTCGTTGACCGGGATCACCTTTTCACCACTCATTGCCGACATCTCCTCATGGATGGGTGTGCTTTACGCACTCGATAGAACCTAGTTTCGCCAATGGACACTGTCAATGAGCACAGGTCAGTGGTTTCCCCCGGCTTTTCAGCGCTGTGCTAAAGTCGATGGTCCTTGCTCGGGAGTCGGAGGCTAGCGCCGGTTATGCGTGCCAATCGCATGTTCTTTCCCCAAGAGGCCCTGGACGGCTGGCTCGAGGCCGGCCGGGTCAATCTCGACGGAGACGTGCTCGGCATCCCGAACGGCCCGAGTTTCAGGCTGACGAGCGGCGTAGTGTTCCGCCAGGAAGTCGCGTCGGGTGACGACGGGCTGGGTTTGGTTGGGAAAGCAAAGACCGTCGAGGAGGTCATCGCGTTGAGCGGCGAGCTGCTGACGGGTTCGGTGCTGATCGGCGACCACGCCTACGAAGTGACGGACGGGTTTCTCGCGGAGCTGGTCGATGCAGCTCACGGCGGCGAGGCGCTGGCGGCGGTCCGCCTGCTGGCAGGAGTCGGGTGAGCACGTGTTGGACGAAACGCCAATCTTCGGGGTGACCGTGGCGGCCTACGCCGTCGCGACGTTGCTGTTCTTCGAGTTCCTACGCACCGGCAGCGCGCGGGTCGAGCGTTGGGCGACAGGCTCGCTCGGCGGTGCCATCCTCGCGCACCTCGCCTACCTCGTCGTCGACTATCGGATCGCCGGGCGCACGCCGCTCGAGACCACACACGAGACGCTCGCGGCGCTGTCGTTGCTGATCACGGTTTCGTTCCTCGCGACGATGCGTCGCCACCGGCTGCCCGTACTCGGCGCATTCATCACGCCGGTCTCGCTGCTTTTGTTTCTCGCCGCGTCGCTCGGTCGTCAAGATGCCGTTGTCCCGGAGGGGGTGCGTTCCATCCTTCTTCCCATTCACATCGCCGTGAACGTGCTCGGCCTCGCTGCCTTTGCCCTCGCGTTTGCATTGGCGCTCGCGTACGTGATCCAAGAGCAGTTGCTACGCCGCCGTCAGGTCGGCGGCTTGTTCCAGCGGCTGCCACCGCTCGACGTGCTCGATTCACTCAGCTTTCGATTCGTCACGGTCGGCTTTCCGCTCTTCACGCTCGGCGTAGTGACGGGCAGCATTTGGGCAGCCAGGCTCGGCAACGTGCTCGGCTTCAGTACGGGGCAAGGCTTTGCGCTACTCGCTTGGGTGTTCTTCGCGTGCGTGTTGTTCTCGCGTGCGGCCGGTGGCTGGCGCGGCCGGCGCGCGGCGATCGGTACTGTGCTCGGGTTCGTGTGTGCGATGGCAGCTGTCGGCGGCTATGTATTGCGGGACGTCGGAGGCAGTTGAGTGACGAGCAAGCTTCTCGTCTTCGGGGTGTCATACCGGACTGCCCCGCTCGCTCTGCGCGAGCGGCTCGCCGTCGGCGCAGAGCGCGTCGTTGCGGACCTGCGGTCGCTGATGCAGCACGCGGGCCTGCAG
>DASRXR010000979.1:0-13565 GCA_035687405.1 Polyangiales bacterium | reverse complement strand
GCCGCCGAGCCTCCGCCACCACTCATTCCGGCAGTAGCGCTGGTGCCGGCGACACTCATGCCTGCAGCGCCACCCGCACCTGCGCTCGCGCCGCTCGAACCGGAGCTGCCGCTCGCACCCGCCGCAGCGCCGCCGGCACCTGCAGCCGCGCTCATTCCGGCGACTGACGCCCGGCCTGCCGTCACCGTAGCGGTCGAACCGGCCACGCTCGGCGCAGTCGTACCGGCGGTGAGAGCCGGGCTACCGCTGCCACCTGGCGCGCGTCCGGCGGCCCCCAACGTGCCCGCCGCGCTTCCAGACATGGGGTTTTCCGTGGTGCTGGGGGAATCACCACAGCCGATGCAGCCCAGGCCGAGCGCGACGAGCGCGATAAGTAGCGATGACTGCAATCGAATCGACATGGGCATGGCAGCTCCTCAGCAAGCGCGGTTACGTCCAGCGCGCGTTGCCTGAGTGCCTCCCCCTCGACGATTCAGCTACCGAAACCGAAGCCGCACACCATCGAGGTAATTCTTTCAACGCTACGGGTAACGAGCACCGCCCCACAGCATGCGCATCGTACACTCCGGGGATGACGGCTTCGGTCGCTCCGCGGATCACCGCCAAACCAGAGCTCGTAGTCATGGATTCCGAGCCAGGCGCGTTCTGGTTCGGCGCGTGGCGAAACATCAACCTGTTGGTTTGGCTACAGGGGGCCACGCTCGACGCCGTGTCACGACTCGACCGCACGAATCTCGAGCGTACTCAGGCCCACCCCGAAAAGCTGACGACGGTGCACATCGTTACGGCGATCGCCGGGCCTCCGGACCCCGACGCACGCGATGCATTCAACACGATGCACTTGCAGTGGGGCCACACGGTCGGTTGCGCCGCGGTCGTGATCGAGCGCAGCGGTTTCGTCGGGGTCGCCGTGCGCAGCGTCATCACGGGCATGGTACTGCTCGCCCCGAAGCACTACCGCGTCAAGGTGTTCGACTCGATCGAACCAGCCGCGCCCTGGTTGGTCGAGCAGCATGCACGCTCGACATCCGTGCAAACCACCGAAACCGAGTTGCGGTCGGTCCTACGAGCCGCTCGAGCCGCCGCCAAGTAGCGCAGCGCCGCAGCTGACAGCTGCGGACGTGACGCCTAGCTCCGACTCGCACCAGCCGCGAGTGCGCTCAGACCGTGGCGCTGCGCTGGATCGAGACCGTGTGCGAGCGAATGACGCTGGTTCACGACGGCCAGGATCTGATCCACGCGCTCGGCATCGAGCACTTCGGCAGCAGTAGGCGCTCGCGTCGTGAAGTTCAACGGACAGTGCGTGACCTCACCAGTGCCGATGCGCAGCCGCACGGCCGCTACTGGGACAAAGCCTGCTGGATAACGTAGCGCGTACCCTTGCGTGCGACACACGAGTGGTCGAGCGCCGTAGACCGCGCAACTGCCGTCGTCGTGCAGCATCGCGCAGCGGGGCCCCGGTTCGTTCGCCGCCTCGCGCGACAGCTGCAATACTCCGCGCGCTTGCACCTGCGCTCGTACATCCGCCGGCAGCGCCGCGAGTGCTGAACGCACCTGCTCCGCTTCGACTTGATCGACGGTCAGCCACGCCAGACAGCAACTGTCACAACCACGCCGGCATGCCATCTGATCGCGCGCGCTCGCAAACGCGGTTTGCGTGAACGCTTCGACCTTCGCCACCAGCGCGTCGTTTTCGCTGCCCATGCGGAGGATGTCTTAGCACGGCTGGCCTTCGTGCGTGCCAGCCCACGGGATCGCCGCGATTCTGGCAAACTCGGGCCATGACTGGACAGAACATCTTGATCACCGGCGCTAACACCGGGATCGGCTTGGCGACCGCTCGCGTGTTTGCCAGCCGCGGCGACCGCGTCTTCGTCGCTTGCCGCGACGACGCGGGTGCTCGGGCACTTTCGGAGCGGATTCAGCAAGAATCCGGCTATCGGCTCGAAGTGTTCGCGCTGGATCTCGCGCGGTTCGAGTCTGTCCGTGGCTGCGCCGAACAATTCGCCAGGCTCGCCATTCCTCTTCACGTGCTGATCAACAACGCTGGAGTCGCGGGTAAACGCGCAAGAACGGCGTCCGGCTTCGAGCTCGCGTTCGGCGTCAACCACCTCGGCCACTTCCTGCTCACGCAACTCTTGCTCCCGCAGCTGCGAGCGGCGGGGCGTGCGCGCGTGGTGACACTCGCGAGCAAGGCCCACTACGCTGCACCGGGCATCGACTGGAACGCCGTGACCAAGAAGACGCGCACGATCACCGGCCTCGCCGAGTACTCGGCATCGAAGCTAGCGAACGTCCTGTTTAGTGCCGAGCTCGCGCGCCGCCTCGCCGGAACAGGCATCACGACGTATTCACTGCATCCCGGTGTGGTCGCGTCCGATGCCTGGCGGCACATGCCGCAACCAGCACGGTGGTTCTACACGCGAGGGATGCTCACTCCGGAACAAGGTGCACTGACGTCGATCTACTGTGCGACCGCCCCCGAGCTAGCCGCCGAAAGCGGCCTCTACTACGACGACCAACGCCAGAAAGTACCGAGCGAACCGGCGCAGGATCGAGCGTTGGCAGCCGAGTTGTGGGACCGGAGCGTGGAGTGGACGCGCGCATCCTGAAAGCCGGACTGCTGCAAACCGCCCCTAGTGCTGCACGAGCCTGACGGTTGTGTAGCGCTTCGGCGCGCACGGCCCTTCCGCGACCCTCCGAGTGCGCTCGCGAACGTGGCTCACTCTTTGCGTGTGCGCAAAGCGAGTGGCGTTCTTGACTAACACACCGCGAATCAGGCGCCGGGCCCCCCTCGAAATCTCGCCCAAGTCCATGCTGTGGGTGGTTGTCATCGCGGCAGGCTGTTGGCTCCTCATTCACCTCGCGCCGGTCGTGTTGGCGCTCGTCGTAGCGCTCTTTCTCGTCGGCACACTCAATCCCGCCGTCGAGTGGCTCGAGCGGAAGCAGATCCGACGCGGGTGGGCCATTCCACTCGTCTTCGGTGCGCTTCTGTTAGTTGGCCTGGCACTTGGCGCGCTGACTTTACCGTCGCTGTTCAGCCAAGGGCGTGAGCTCGTCGAGCATGAGCCGGAGCTGCGAGGCAAGCTGAGCACGTGGATGGCTCACACGAGCGTGTTGCGGCCGTACGCCCAGTCGGTGCGCAACTTTCAATACGCCCCGATCGCGAAAGCAGCAGCCGGTTCGGTCTGGATCGCTTCGGCGAGCGTAGCCGCGTACATCGGCTATTTCGTGAGCGCGGTCTTTCTCGCGCTCTACATCATGCTCGACCGAGATCGCTTGCGCGGTGCACTGTTCGCTCTGGTCCCGCGCGATCATCACCTGCGCCTATCGCGCGTCTTGCTGAACCTCGAGACGATCGTCGGCGGCTACATCCGCGGTCAGGCGCTCACGTCCGGCCTGATGGCTGTGTTCGCATTCATTCTCCTGACCGCTTGCAGCGTGCCGAGTGCACTGGCACTCGCCGTGTTCGCCGGTCTCGCGGACGTATTGCCGTACATCGGCGTCGTCCTTTCGGTAGGTCCGATGGCGCTCGCCGCGGCGACGCAAGGTTTGGTGACTGCCGCGATCGTAGTCGCAGTCATGTTGGCCTACGAAGAGCTCGAGAGCCGCGTTCTAGTGCCGCACATTTACGGCCATACCTTGCGCTTGCCATCGTCGATGGTGTTGCTCGCGCTCCTCGTCGGCGGCACTTTGATGGGCATCGTCGGCGCGCTTTTGGCACTGCCGCTCGCAGCTGCGATCCGCATGCTGGTCGAGGAGCTACGGGTCGACTTGCCGGGCGAGAACGTCGATGACACGGCACAACGCGCGCGCGACCTGCGATCCGAGCGGGACTACGAGACTCGCAGCGAAGGCCAACCGGCGACCGCCGCAGCCGCGATCGCGGTCGAGATCTCGGAAGACCAGCTGGTCCACGAGTCGAAGCTGCGCGAGGTCGAAGAAAAGGCGTGACCTTCGAGCGGAATCAAAGCTCGGCCAGCCGCTTTGCCAGGTAGCGCCGCTCGGGCTCGTTACCGACGAGCCGGTGTGCCTCGAGGTACGCCGCCCTCGCCTCGTCTCGCCGCCCTGCGCGGCGCAGCAGATCGGCCCGCGCCGCGAAGTACAAGTGGTAGCTCCGCATCGTCGCGTCGGCAGCCAGCGCATCGAGTAGCTCGAGTCCTCGCGCGGGACCTTCGGCCATCGCAACTGCAGCCGCGTGATTGAGCGCGATGACCGGCGTGCCTTCACGCCGCAGTAACTCCGCGTACAAGCCTGCGATCTGCGGCCAATCCGTGGCAGTTGCGGTCTCCGCTTGCGAGTGCAGCGCCGCGATCGCGGCTTGAATCGCGTAGGGCGACTTCACGCCCGCCAAGAGCGCGCGATGGAGCAAGCCGACACCTTCGTTGATCTGTGCTTGGTTCCAGCGCGTTCGATCTTGATCCTCGAGGAGCACGAGCTCGCCCTGCGCATCGACGCGAGCCGCGCTCCGACTGTCGTGGAGCAACATCAGTGACAGCAAGACGAGCGGCTCCGCGTGCTCCGGCATCAGCTGGAGGAGCAACCGCCCGAGCCGAATCGCTTCGGTACACAAGTCGTTCCGCAGGAGCTGTCCGCCGCTCGTAGCGGCATAGCCTTCCCCGAACACCAGGTACACGACCGACAGTGCCGCATCGAGCCGCTCATCCAGCTCGGCACGCGCCGGCACGACATACGGAATCTTCGCGATCTTGATCTTGTTCTTCGCGCGAACGAGCCGCTGCGCCATCGTCGCCGGCTCGACCAGAAACGCCCGCGCGATCTCGTCGGTCGTGAGACCACACAACGTTCGCAAGGTGAGCGCGACTTGCGCCTCGACCGCGAGCGCCGGATGGCAGCACGTGAAGATCAGCCGCAAGTAGTCGTCGATCTCGGTCACTTCCATCGCGGTTTCGGGTTCGCCGCTCAGAGCTGCAAGTGCTTCGACCGTATCGGGATCGATCGCAGTCTCGAACTTCGCTCTGCGCCGCAAGCGATCGACCGCCTTGTTGTGCGCGGTGCGCGCGAGCCAAGCGCGCGGGTAGTCCGGCATGCCATCGGTCGGCCACTGTACGAGGGCCGCGCTGAAAGCGTCTTGCACCGCTTCTTCGGCCAGACCGAAGTCGCCACCGACGACGCGGATCAAACGCGCGGTGATCGCACCCGAGTGCTCGCGATAGAGTTGACCGATCGCCGAAGAATCCACGGCGGTTCGGAGTGTATCCCAGACTCCGCCGGGTTTCGCCCCAACGGAGTCCGAGGTCACGTTGATCATCGGCTCAAGACTGAGCGGGCATGGCCATGATCGGCCGAATTTCGATTGCACCGAAACGCACGCCCGGCATTCGCGCTGCAACCGAGACCGCCTCATCGAGATCTTTCGCCTCGATGATGTAGTAGCCGCCGAGCTGCTCGCGCGTCTCCGCGAACGGTCCGTCGGTCTTCAGCAACTTGCCGTCCTTCTCGCGCAACGTCGTCGCCGTCGTCACCGAGCCGAGCCGATCGGCGCCGACGAGGTGACCGGACTCGCGGATGGCCTGCGTGTACGTCATGTATTCGCGCGTGATCGCACCGTTCTGCTCGTCGTTGCGGGTCTTGTAGTCGGCTTCGGTGAAGTAAATCAGCAGCATGTATTGCATGGGAACGTCTCCAGTTTTTCCGGCGTTCAGTGACCGGCTTGGGTTCGCCCTCTAGTCGAATGGCCCTGCGACCGATCGACAGCCTACTCCGAAGTTTTTTTGGCAGGGTCCAAGCGCCCGAAACTTCGGCTGTTCCACGCCGCTACGGCTCAGACGGCCGCGCGCGAAGCGTCACGAGCGTGGCCCCCCAACCCCCGCGCTCGGCTGGCGCCAGCCCGAACGCGACCACGTCGGTGCGCCGCTCGAGCCCGGCGTGCACCGTGCGGCGCAACGTGCCTTTCCCTTTGCCGTGGATGATCCGAACCTCGAGGATGCCTGCGCGCTGGCACTCGTCGAGGTAATCCTGGACGAGCTCCGCGACGTCTTCGGGACGAAACGCGTGGAGGTCCAGCACACCGTCGATCGGTAGCGGCTGAGCCGACTCGTCGTCGCCTTCCACGCGCGAAGCGTATCACGCAGGCCAGATCCCGCGCCCCCGCGACTCGGCGCGCGATCGCTGCTACGAGTAGCTGCCTTGGACCTGAGTTGAGGAGACGAGTCACGTGGCTGGAACGAGTTTGCTCGCGCTCTTGGACGACATTGCAAGCGTGCTCGATGACGTCGCGCTGCTGACGAAGCTCGCGGCCAAGAAGACCGCAGGCGTGCTCGGCGATGATCTCGCGGTGAACGCCGAACAAGTCTCGGGCGTTGCAGCCGAACGTGAGCTGCCGGTCGTACTCGCAGTCGCGAAGGGCTCGACGATCAACAAAGCGATTTTAGTTCCGGTCGCGCTCGGCATCAGCGCGGTGGCGCCGTGGTTGGTCACCCCGCTGTTGATGATCGGTGGCGCGTTTCTCTGTTACGAGGGCTTCGAAAAACTTTCCCACAAGTGGCTGCACAAGGGCGAAGTCGACCAGGAGAAGGAGCAGCTGCGCCAAGCCGTGATGGACGAGAATGTCGATCTCGTCGCGTTCGAAAAAGAGAAGATCAAAGGCGCAGTTCGGACCGACTTCGTTTTGTCGGCGGAGATCATCGCGATCAGCTTGGGCGAAGTCGCCGAGGCCGAGTTCGTGACACGCGTGATCGTGCTCGTCGGGATCGCAGTCATCATGACGGTCGGCGTGTACGGCTTCGTCGCGGCGATCGTGAAGATGGACGACCTTGGCCTGTTCTTGACTCGCTCGCGCGGCGGCCACGGTTTCGCGCGCGCGAAACGCGGCTTTGGTGGCTTGCTGCTGCGAGCTGCACCGTATTTGATGAAGTTTCTCGGGGTCGCCGGCACTGTCGCGATGTTCCTCGTCGGCGGCGGAATCCTCACGCACGGCATTTCGCCGATGCATCACGCCCTCGAGTCGCTTGCGAGCTCACTCGGTGGATTCGGCGGCATCGCGACGATGCTCGCGAACTTCGTGTTCGGTGTGATCGCCGGTGCGATCGTGTTGCTGGGTGTGACGCTGGTCGGACGTTTGCGTTCGAAATCCAAACCCGCGGCCTGACCGCATGAGCGAACATCACCACCTCGGCGCCGTGCGCCCCATGCTCGCGCGCGACCCGCACGAAGCACACCGTGTCGCGACGCCACTCGAGCTGCTGTTCGATCTGTGCTTCGTCGTAGCGGTCGCGCAAGCCGCCGCCGGCTTGCATCACGGTCTCGAGCACGGCGATGTCGTGCACGCCCTCGTCGGCTACGGCCTCGTGTTCTTCGCGATCTGGTGGGCCTGGATGAACTTCACTTGGTTCGCCTCGGCTTACGACTGTGACGACGTCCCATATCGGTTGAAGGTCTTGGTGCAGATCACCGGCGTGCTGATCATCGCGGCCGGCGTACCGCGCGCGTTCGAACGCAGCGATTTCTCGGTCGCCACGCTCGGTTACACGGTGATGCGCGTAGGCCAGATCGCGCATTGGCTGCGCGCTGCCAAACACAACCCGGCCCACCGCCGAACGGCGCGTCGCTATGCGCTCGGGCTCGCGGTCTGTCAGGTGGGGTGGATCGCGTTCGCGTTCCTCCAACCTCCGGCCTGGATCATGTTTTTCATGCTGCTCGTCGCAGCGGAGCTATCTGTACCGATCTGGGCCGAGCGACACGCCGCGACGCCTTGGCACCCGCATCACATCGCGGAACGTTACGGCTGCCTCACGTTGATCGTGCTCGGTGAGTGTGTGCTCTCGACCACGCTCTCGATCCAGGCAGCTGTCGACGAAGGCCACTTGTCGCTGCGCCTCGGCGCGCTCATCGCTGCCGAGATCGTGTTGTTGTACGGGATGTGGTGGATCTACTTCGACGCAGCGCCGCGCCACCTGACGACCCGCGACGCTTTCAAGTGGGGCTACGGACACCTGTTCATCTTTGCGGCAGCCGCGGCCGTAGGCTCGGGCTTGAGCGTCTCGATCGATTCATTTGCAGGTAAGACGCATCTGTCAGAGCTCGCGATCAGCCTGATGGTCGGCGTGCCGGTCGCCGTCTACATCCTCGGTTTGTGGGCGATTCACGTCCGCACGTCGCGCCCGACGACAGCCAACGCGGCATTTCTGTTCGGTGCGGCGCTCTTGATCGCGCTCGCATTCGTACCGTGGCCTTGGAGTGTCGTCGGGATGAGCGCGGTCGTCGCGTTGCTCGTGGTCAGCCTGAGGCTCGCTACGACGTAGATGGGGTATGCTCCGCGGCCTTGGCGCAAGGAGCTCCGTGAACGCTAGCAAACCCAACTACACGCCCGCGCTGGTAGTACTGACGTCGCTGTTCTTCACCTGGGGTTTGATCACTTCGCTGAACGACATCCTCGTTCCGCACTTCAAAGCGATCTTCACGCTCAACTACGTGCAAGCGATGCTCGTGCAGCTGTGCTTCTTCAGCGCGTACTTCTTCGCTTCGATCCCGAGTGGGCTCGTCGTGCAGCGCATCGGCTACCGCAACGGCATCATCGCCGGACTCTCGGTTGCCGGGCTCGGCTGCCTCGGCTTTTATCCCGCCGCAGTTGGAACCTCGTACGCGCTGTTCTTGCTCTCACTGTTCGTACTCGCGTGCGGCATCACGCTGCTCCAAGTCGCAGCGAATCCAGCGGTCGCGGGGCTCGGTGATTCCGAAACCGCAGCGAGTCGTTTGAACCTCACGCAAGCCTTCAACTCGCTCGGCACCACAATCGGTCCGGCGCTCGGCTCCGCGCTCATCCTCGGTGGCGCTGCAATCCACGGCGGCGGCACGACCCACGAGATCCAAACCGTGAAAGCACCCTACCTCGTGCTCGCGGCGCTGCTGTTCCTGACCGCCTTCGTGTTCTCGCGCTTTCACTTGCCGGTGCTCGCATCGGAGTCCGAAGAGCAGTCTGCAGCTCACGGCGGCGAAGTCCACGGCAGCTTGGCGAAGCAGCCGCACCTGATGCTCGGCGTCGGCGCGATCTTCCTCTACGTCGGCGCTGAAGTCTCGATCGGAAGTTTCCTCGTGAACTTCCTCGCGCTCCCCGAGATCGCATCTCTCCCCGAACAAACCGCCGGTCACTACCTCTCACTGTATTGGGGCGGCGCGATGGTCGGTCGTTTCATCGGCTCGGCCGCGCTCCGCAAGTTGCCGGCGGGACGCGTCCTCGCGTTCAACGCTTCGATCGTAATCCTGCTGATCATCACCGCGATCGCGGTGCGAGGTCACGTCGCGATGTGGACCGTGCTCGCGGTCGGGCTGTTCAACTCGATCATGTTCCCCACGATCTTCACGCTCGCGATCGAACGCCTCGGTCACCGAACCAGCACGGCTTCGGGCTGGCTGTGCACGGCGATCGTGGGCGGCGCATTAGTGCCGGTGCTGATGGGCTTCTTTGCCGATCGAATCGGCCTCGCGCTCGCGTTCGTCGTGCCGGCCGTGTGCTACGCGTACATTGTCCACTACGGTTTGATCGGGCACGTCGTTCGCGAACGCGCGTGACCACTGCATAACGATCCTGACAGTAACCATTGCTACCGAACAACAACGCGACATTACCGACGTTGTCACCTGAGCCAGACGTGCCGTGAACGAACACGACGATTGCGTGGAAACGCAAAATAGGTCATGTCAGGGGTTCAGTTGGCCGCGAAAGAACACCTCGAAATGAGTTGCAGCTCGAAGCGGCGGCCGACAAAGGCAGAGAAAAATGGCAGACGAAGCTAAGCGTTTGCTGGGAATCTCCGGACATTCCGTCCCCGGGTCGCAGGCGCTCGCATTCATCGACGTCCTAAAACCATGGCGAATACCCGTCGGCGAGTTGCTCGAGCCATTTGATTTGGACGAAGCGCAACTCGAAGAGCCCGGCGCACGCATTCCAGTCGAAGTCATGAACGCGCTCGTCGTTCGCGGTCGCGCGCGCAGCGGCGAGCCGGGCATCGGCGTGTACATGGGGCTGCACCGGCGGCTTTCGAACTACGGCTTTCTCGGCATCGCGGCGACGCACGCGCGCACGTTGCGTGAGGCGCTGGAGCTGATGGTCGAGTTCGCGCCGACCGTGTCGACTGCGATGGGCGTTCAGCTCGAAATTCAGGATTCAGAAGTCTCGCTGCGTTTGATCGAGAACATCGAGCTCGGAGACGTGCGCGATGTCGTGCTGCTCAGCATGTTGATCGCGCTGATCAAGATGGGGCCGTGTCTGACCGGCCGCGAGATGACGGGGCGAGCGCGCGTCGCCTTGCCGAAGCCCTCGTACGCCGATCGGTTCGGAAACGTACTCGGTGACTTCGAGTTCGGAGCTGTCGACTCGCGCATCGTGTTCGACGCGAGTTACTTGGACTGGCCGGTGGTAGCGGCGGATCGCGCGGCGTTGCGGCTCGCACGCCAACAGTGCGAACGCGCGCTCGCCGAGCTCCATCACGGTCGCAACTTCGTGCACTGTGTACGGCGATTGATCGCGCGCGCCGGAGGCTTTCGCACGCTCGAAGAAGTTGCCGACCGCGTGCACATGTCGCCGCGGACGCTGCGCCGCAGGCTCGCTGGCCATGGCGTGAATTTCGCCGACTTGATCGACGACGAGCGCCACAAAGAAGCCACGCTGCTCTTGAAGTCGTCCGATCGCAGCTTGCGCTGGATCGGGCAGCAGCTGGGGTATGCAACCCTGCCGAACTTCGTGCGGGCGTTCAAACGTTGGACCGCGCAGACCCCTGCGGCCTACCGCCGTACCGTTCGGGCAAGTCCGCCAAGCGCCTTGCCGCCGGCCACTGCCAAACCTACAATGACGAGGATGAAATTCACCGAGCACATCTGACGCTCGTTCCGTGTCGCGGCCGGTATTCATCGCCTCAGCGCGGTGGCTGGCGTCTTCGCTCGTCGGCGGATCCTTCCGCGCTTCTGGGCGACGGCCGCGTTTGCGATCACCGCAGCCTACGATGAGCTGTGGAGCGGCGTCACCGTCGTCGCAGCGCCTGCAGTCGAGGCGTTTCATCAGCTCGACCACGCGCAGTACGCGCTGTGGACCTTCGCAGTTCCGCTGATCGTCGCAGCGTTCATCGAAGCGCCGATCGCGCTCGCGTCCGATCGCATGTCGCGCGGTGGCGTGCTCGCGAGCTCCCTCGGAATGCTCGCAGTGTCGCTCGCGGGCTGTGCGCTCGCAGAGTCTGCCTGGATGCTCGCAGCCGGCTTGTCGGTCGCCGGCGCTGCGAGCGGCGTCGCCTGTGGCGCTGCCCAAGCCGAGCTCGTGACGACCTATCCGGGCGGCCCCCACCGCGCGATGAGCCGGTGGATCGCGTTTGCCGCAGCCGGCGACGCGCTGACGCCGCCACTCATCGCTGCAGCGCTCTGGGCCTTCGGCTCGTACCGCGGTGCGTTGTGGGTGCTCGCGGTCGTGCTGGGCTTGCAGGCGTTGTTCTCGTGGTGGACCGCAGCGCGGGCGGTCTCGACTGGCGCTGCAATCGCTTCGGACGATCCGGACGACGCGCCGGTCGTGCCCCTTCGAGCCGCGATCGCGCGAGCATCGAGCAATCGCGACCTGTGGATCTGGCTGTTTGCCGCTGCCAGCTGCACGCTCCTCGATGAAGTCGTAGTCGCGCTCGGGGCGTTGCACTTGGATCGTGATCGCGGTTGGGGCACCGGGGCAATCGCAGCTGCGATGACCGGCTTCTCGAGCGGCGGAGTGCTCGGTGCGCTCGTCTGCGAACACGTGCTGCAATTCGTCGCGCCACGCCGGTTGTTGATCACGAGTACGCTCGGGAGCTTGGTGTTTCTCGCCGTGTTCAGCTACGCGCCTCACCCCGCAGTCGCGCTCGGGGCGCTGTTTCTGCTCGGCGTCTGCGCTTCGACGCACTATCCGCTCGTCAAAGCCACGGCGTTCGAGCTCGCCCCGGGTCAACCGGGTGTCGTGAACGCGATCTCGCAGTTGTACGTGGCGGTCGAAGTCATCCTGCCGCTCGCAGCAGGCGCGATCGCAAACCGCTTCGGTCTCGTCATCGCGCTCATGACGCTCGCGTTCGAGCCACTCGTCGTGCTGACCGTCGCGATCGCAACGCGAGACCGCCGTGTCACTCCGCCGCCGTAAGCGGCGCAGACTTCACCGACACTGCGGCGCAGAACGTTTGAAGCGCATCGATGTACGCGCCCGCATAACCCTTGAATCCGACGACGACTTGCGACGCGGGACACATGTCGCTGTAAGCCTCGAGCGCGTCCTCGCGGTCGCCGATGTCGACGACCAGCTTCGGCGTGAACAAGAGCCTGCGCTGGGCATCGAGTGAGATCTCGTTACACGCGAGCGAGATGCTGCGGATGCTCGGCGGGGCGGTCCGCGTGCCGTCGGTCCAGATGTACGTGACGCCAGCCGCACCCGCGACCACCGTGTTTGCGGGGCAACTGAAACGCACGACGGCAGGCACCGGATCGATGATGCCGCCGATGGCCAGATTCGGAGCGTGCGGCGTGCCGGTCGCAAACACAGGCGCAGCGCCGGGGCCGCTGAGCATCAGCGGGGCACAGAGCGCGTTCATGCCGTACGCGATGTCACCGCTGGTGAAGATATCGAGACCGACGAGCACTTCCCCGGCCGGGCAAGTCTGATCGTAGGCTGCGCCGCCCACCGATCCGTGCGGAGTGCTCGAGACGGCAGTGCCGGTACCGACTTGGCTCGAGTACACGACGCATGCGCTAGCCTCGCAGGCTGAAGCTCCGCCCGCGGGCTGCGGGCAGCTGTTTCCGCAGGCCCCACAGTGGGCGAGCGTCGTAGTCGTCGCAGTCTCACAACCGTTGCCGCTCGACCCCATCGACAGGTCGCTGTCGCAGTCCGCGAATCCAACGCGACACTTGGTCTCGCACTCGGAGCTCACGCACGACACGTCGGCGGACACTCCGGCCCCGCAGTCGTGATCACAGGAGCCACAATGATGCGGATCGCTCGTGGTATCGCCGCAAGCAGGTGCCATTCCAGCTGTGCCTGCAGCGGCGGGCTGCGTTCCACCCACGCCCCCGCCGCTGCCGGCGCCAGCCGCCCCGCTCGCACCACTGTCGCCGCCTGCGCTGCCGCCGGTCCCCGCGCTTCCGCCGCTATCAGCTGCAGTGCCACCGCGGCCGCCCGAGCTCGAGCGCCCCGCCTCTGAATCGGTCTTGCCGCCTGCGCCGCCTGCACCGACTTCGCCATCCGAAGCAGCGTCGGTCTCGGAGTCTCCCGAGTCGCGATCGACCTCTACGGGGCGATGCCCCGCATCTTCGCGGACGGAATTGCGAAGATCGTCGAACACACTCGGAGCGCACCCAGCCACCAAAAGCACGCTGAGCGCGAGTCGCAACGGCATGGAACGTCGGTAGTGCAATGCGTATGCCTGGTTACGTCGGCGCTGCCACCAGCGTCAATCACCGCTCGCATCGCGCCGCAACTACGAGTGGCGGGGGAGAGTTGCGCGTGTCCCGGTAGCTCCACCACTACAGGCACTCGGGCTTCGGACGCCGGATGCCCTCGTGATCGATGTAGTAGTAGGGGTCGCAGTTCGGCTTCTTGGGGGTCACGG
>DASRXR010000978.1:0-2784 GCA_035687405.1 Polyangiales bacterium | reverse complement strand
AGAGGGACGCACCGACGAGTAGTCCGACGAGACCACCTTCGAACAGCCACTGTTGCCAAGGCATCGGGCCCAAGTCGATCAGTGGGAATCGCCCGCTTCGGTACAACAACCCTTCGAACTCGAGCTCGTTTGCTATCTCGTTCTTGTTCGGAACCAGGAACGTCGGAGCAGCGCGAACCGCCCCAGCAAAAAAGCTGCCCTGCCACTCTGCCCCGTGATCGAGCCAGTTGTCGACGCTCGTACTGAACTGCTGCCCGTACCAGAGGCGCGACTTCACGTTCTCGGAGAGCGCGATGATTGCGTCGTCACGAACGGCTCGATCGCGCACGACGGCGCCGGTCGAGCTCGCGGCCGTGGTCAGGTAGGCGGACACGCTCGTCGCACCCTCGTGCGACAGTGCGAGAGATTGGCGATACGCAAAGACCAGCAACAGAAGTATCGGCAAAGCCGTACCCAATCCTGCGATCATCCGGAGACGCGGCCGAAGCGCGAGCTTGCGGCCGAGGCAGAGACACAACAGTAGCGACAGCACGATCGCGGTTCGGCTCGTCGACAGAAACAGCGCGAGCCAGCTCAACAGAAAACACAGCATGCGCGACCAGCGCGTCTGCCCCGAAGTGGCACGTGAATACGTCAATGCGCAGAGCACGGGTAGCAGCGGGGGGAGCGGCGCACCCAGCGTCTTGAGCGCGGTCGCGACAGTGCCCGCCTCGTAATCCGTGCGGACGGACGTGCTCTGATAGTTCGAGAAGGTGCCCAGGCCGATCAGTGCTGCCATGATCACCGCAGCAGACCCGAACAGCGCCCAGAAGTCCGTGCTGCGAACTTGGACCTGCATTGTCCTCTCGAACGGCCGGCCCGCCGCGAGCACGAAGATCAAACACCAGAAGAAGAACAGGATGCGCGCCCAAAACAGCCCCTGATCGCTGTAGCTGAACGTGAAGTGCGACTCGGGTGTCTCTACGACGAGTGATGGCGCGACGCTAAAAATCCAGGTCGTCAGCACGCAAATGCTGATCGCGGGATACTCGAGCTGCAAATCACGGTCGGTTCCGAGCGCACCGATGTAGACGGCGACGCCGATCGGGAAAGTGAAGAACGCCGCGTACGCGAGGTACTGGGTCTGCCACTCGTCCGCTTGTGTGATGAAGGAGAGCCATAACAGCAGCAGGCAGCTCCCGAACCAAACATACAGACTCCGGACGATCATCGCGCGGTGATGCTACAACACCTGGGAGGCTGCGCCAGACCATGTCCGTCATCCTCGGTCTCAACGCTTATCATGCCGATGCCGCGGCATGCCTGCTCGTAAATGGGCGGCTCATCGCGGCAGCAGAAGAAGAGCGTTTCCGCCGGATCAAGCACTGGGCCGGGTTCCCGTCGCAAGCCATCGCGTACTGCCTGGCCGAGGCCAAGTTACACCTGTCGGACGTGGAGTTCGTCGCGCTGAACAGCGACCCACGCGCGAACTTGATGCGTAAGGCCGTAACAGTATTGCAGACGCGTCCGGAACCTAAGTTGATCGTCGACCGGCTGCAAAACGCGCGCCGCCGTGCGTCCGTCGAAGAAGAGCTAACACGAGCGTTCCCGGCTGAACCGTTCCGAGGCAAAGTCAAACGGGTCGAGCACCACCTGGCACACCTCGGGTCGTGCTTCATCGTGTCGCCGTTTCACGAAGCGGTCGCTGTATCGGTCGACGGGTTCGGGGACTTCTCGAGCGCTGCGTGGGGGCTCGCGTCGGGCCAATCGATCGAAGTCGACGGTCGGGTCTACTTCCCGCATTCGCTCGGCATCTTCTATCAAGCGATCACGCAATATCTCGGATTTCCCAGTTACGGGGACGAGTACAAAGTCATGGGCCTCGCGCCCTACGGGCAGCCTTCGCACCTCGACGAGATGCGCCGGATCGTTCGGACGCATTCGGACGGCACGTTCGAGCTCAACCTCGACTACTTTCGTCATCATCGCGAGCACGTCCCTTACAGTTGGGACGGTGGTTCCCCAGAAATCGGCAGTCTGTACACGCCCGAGCTCTGTGAGTTACTCGGGCCCGAGCGCAAGCCGAGCGAACCACTCGACGACCGGCACCGCGATATCGCGCGCTCCGCACAAGCGCTGTACGAAGAAGCGTTCTTCAACCTGTTGTGTCGTCTGCACGAACGTTACGCGTGCCCGTACGTCACTGTCGCGGGCGGCTGCGGGATGAACTCAGTCGCCAACGGCAAGATCTCGCTCCGCACTCCGTTCCGCGACGTGTACGTGCAAGCGGCCGCCGGCGATGCTGGCGGCGCGATCGGCGCGGCGTTCATCGTTGCGCGTCAGAACGGTTGCGTCCCTGCTCGCGGGCAGATGCCGCACGCGTATTGGGGTCCTCACTACTCGACGCAAGAGATTGCGGCAGCGCTGCGCGGACGCGAAGCGGACCTCGAACGCGCGGGCTGTGTCGTGGAGCGGGTGTTCGACGACGGCGCCCTGTGTGCCCAAACCGCGCGACACGTGGCGAATGGGGAAGTCGTCGGTTGGTTTCAGGGGCGTATGGAGTGGGGCCCGCGCGCGTTGGGGAACCGCTCGATCGTGTGTGATCCGCGGCGCACCGACATGAAGGACATCTTGAATCTGAAGATTAAGCGCCGCGAGTCGTTCCGCCCGTTCGCACCGTCGGTCTTGCGCGAATCGGTCCCTGCATGGTTCGAGCAGGATCAAAACGTGCCTTTCATGATGCAAGTGTTTCAGATTCGCGAAGACAAGCGCGCATTGATTCCCGCAGTGACGCACGTCGACGGC
>DASRXR010000977.1:0-7306 GCA_035687405.1 Polyangiales bacterium | reverse complement strand
ACGCGCATCGGCGACCCCGGTGATGCACGGGCGAGCGGTGGTGGCCACCGAGTCCGCGTTCGAAGCGCGCGGCCTGACGTACGCGTACGGTAAGACGCGCGTGCTCGATGGACTCGGGTTTCGTGTGGCTCCGGGCGAGTTGCTCGGATTGCTCGGGCCGAACGGTTGCGGCAAGTCGACCACGCTTCGGGTGCTCACCGGTTTGATCGTTCCGCAAGCGGGCGAGTTGTACTGGCGTGGCGAGCGCGTCGCTCCGGGCGATCGCAAGCTGCGCACGATCATGGGCGTCGTGTTTCAAGCGCCGAGCTTGGATGCGCGGCTTTCGCTGCGCGAGAACCTGACGCTCGCGGCGCGGCTCTACGGCTTTGCGAAGCGCGACGTGCGCGCGCGTGTTGCCCAAGCGCTCGCATTTGCAGAGCTCGAGGCGCGAGCCGACGCGAAGGTGTCGGAGCTCTCGGGCGGTATGAAGCGCCGGCTCGAGCTCGCGCGTGCACTTTTGCACGAGCCGCGATTGCTACTCCTCGATGAGCCCACGGCGGGCCTCGACGAACATTCGTTTCAGCGCGCGTGGGAGCGCATCTTTCAGCTTCGTTCGCAGCTCGGAACGAGCGTGATCGTGGCGACGCATCGCGCGGAGGAAGCTGGGCTGTGTGATCGCGTCGCGGTACTCGATCAGGGGCGGCTCGTCGCTTGCGATACGCCGCAAGCGTTGATCGATCGCGTCTCGGGCGATGTCTTGACGCTGGAAGCAGACGATCCCATCGCGCTCGCAGCCGAGATTCGCGAGCAGTTCGGGCTCGAGCCGCGCGTCGTCGGCGACAAGGTCGTCGTGGAACGCGAGCGCGGTCACGAGCTCGTGCCGCGGCTCGTCGAAGCTTTGCCGGCGGGGCGCATTCGCTCGCTGTCGATGCATCGGCCCGATCTCTCCGACGTGTTCGTGAAGCTCACCGGGCGCTCGCTCACCGAAGCGGGGCTGCAGCCATGAGCGGCGCCGCCTTCGAATACGGTGCGGGTCGGCCATCGGTCCTCGCGCAAGAGCTCGCGACGATTCGTGTCCTCGTGGCGCGCGATCTGACGCGGTTCCTTCGCGAGAAGTCGCGTGTCGCCGGTGCGCTGCTACAGCCGCTGATCTTTTGGTTGGTGATCGGCGCGGGGCTCACGCCGACGTTTCAGCTGCAAGGCTCGAGCGAGGTGGGCTATCTCGAGTACTTCTATCCCGGCGTGCTCGTGATGGTCGTGTTGTTCACCGCGATCTTCTCGACGATGTCGGTGATCGAAGATCGCCACAGCGGGTTCTTGCAAGCCGTGTTGGTCGCACCGGGTTCTCGCGTGTCGCTCGTGCTCGGCAAGTGTTTGGGTTCGTCCGCAGTCGCGCTCGCGCAAGCCGGTTTGTTTTTGTTGCTGGCGCCGCTCGCGGGTTTTGCGGTCGGGCAGTTTTCGTGGGTGCCTTTGCTGTTCGGCATCACGTTGAGTTGCTTTTCATTGTGCACGCTCGGCTTTGCCGTCGCGTGGTGGCTCGACTCCACGACCGGCTATCACGTCGCGATGAGCGTCGGCCTCTTGCCGCTGTGGATCTTGTCCGGTGCGATGTTCCCGGTGCGCTCCGGCGTGATGGGTGTGCTCGCGGCGTTCAATCCGATGAGCTACGCGGTGACGGCGGTTCGGCGTGGCTTGTACGGGCCAAAGCTACCGACGGCGCTTGCGCTCGGGCACGGGCCGCTCGTAGAGCTCGGGGTGCTCGCGTTGTTTTCGCTCGGCATGGTCGCGCTCGCGGTTGCGGTTTGCCGGCGGCGGCGGTGAGCGATGCGCGCGTTTGCCGCACTCGGACTGGCGGTCATGACTTTGCTCGGCTGTCGCGGCGGGTCTGACGCGCTGCCGAAGTTCGGAACGATGCCTTCGTTCGAGCTGCGCGATCAGCGTGGTGCGACCGTGCGCGATGCCGATCTGCACGGGCGCGTGTTGATCGTCGACTTCATTTTTACGAGTTGCCCCGACATCTGTCCGCTCTTGACCGATCAGCTCGTGGGCCTGCGAAAGAAGCTGCCGGAAAATGCTCCGCTCGCCTACGTGTCGTTTTCGGTCGACCCCGAACACGACACACCGGAGCAGCTGAAGGCGTTTGCGAAGGTGCACGGGGCGGATCACGCCAACTGGTATTTTTTGACCGGGCCGCTCACGAGCGTGCGCGAAATCGTCACGAAGGGCTTCAAGCAGGCGATGGAGATCGAGCCGGAAACGCCGGGTAAACCTCGCAACGTGCTCCACGGCAGTCACTTCGTGTTGGTCGATCGTGCGGGAGAGCTTCGCGGCTTTTTCAGAAGTGATGCAGACGGCATGGAAGAGTTGCGAGTTGCCGCGGAGCGGTTGTTGGCCGACGGGAGGACTTCGTGATCACCAGCTACGGCCTCGCGACTTTGAACGCGTTGTTGAATTCGGCGGCGCTCGTGTGCGTGCTGCTCGGCTACCTCGCGGTGCGGCGCCGGAAGCTGCAGACGCACAAGCGGTTCATGCTCGCGGCGTTCGTGTTGTCGTTGGTATTTTTGACGTCGTACGTCACGCGGATCGTGATGTTCGGCGACACGAAGTTTCTCGGTCACGGTGCGGTTCGGACGGCCTACTTCTTCGTGCTGATTTCGCACGTCGCGCTCGCGCTCTCGATTGCGCCGGCGGTGCTCTACACGGTGATTTTGGGGTTGCGGAGGAAGTACGCGACGCACAAGAAGTGGGCGCCGAAGGTGCTGCCGGTGTGGATCTACGTGCTGGCAACCGGCGTGCTCGTGTACTTGATGCTTCACCACTGGCCCGTCGGATGACCGGCAGCCCGATCGAGGTGCGGACCGCGACACTGGCTGACCTGCCGAGACTCCTCGAGATCTACAACCACTACGTCGTTCATACTCCGGTCACGTTCGACATCGAACCGCTGACCCTCGAACAACGGCGCAGCTGGTTCGACCAACACCAGGACCACGGCCGACACCGATTGCTGATCGCCGAAGACTCGGGTCGAGTCGTCGGTTACGTCTCGAGCCATCAGTTTCGCGTCAAAGCCGCGTACGACAGCACGGTCGAGACGACGGTGTATCTCGATCCGAACTTCACGCGCCGCGGCATTGGAGCCGCCTTGTACGAGGCCTTGTTCGATGCGCTCCGCGGCGAAGACATCGCGTCGTACGTCGCCGCCATTACGCTACCGAACGAAGGCTCACTCGCGCTGCACGCGCGTTTCGGGTTCACGCCGGTCGGCACGCTGCACCGCGTCGGACGAAAGTTCGACGCGTATTGGGACGTCGGCTGGTTCGAGCGGGTTTTAGATCGCGCTTGAGCACGCGATCAGCTCGCCGCGATCACCTTGTGGATCAGCTGCACGCAAATCGAGCCTTCGCCGACCGCTGAGGCCACGCGCTTCACGCTGCCGGACCTCACGTCGCCCACCGCAAACACACCGGGGATGCTCGTCTCGAGCATGAAGGGTGGACGCGCACCCGGCCACTTTGCCAAATCCGCCTCGTGTAGATCGACACCGGTCTTCACGAAACCCTTCTCGTCGCGCGCGACACATCCATCGAGCCAGGCCGTGTTCGGATCGGCACCGGTCATCACGAACACGTGTTGGATCGGCTTCGTCTCCGTGATGCCGCGCTTGCTGTCGCGCCAGCGCACGCGCTCGAGCGCGGTCTCGCCTTCGAGCCCGACGATCTCCGTGTGCGTGCGCAGCGTGATCTGCGGATGATCTTCAATCCGGCGAATCAAGTAGCGCGACATCGTATCCGCCAACCCGGAGGACCGCACGAGCATGTGGACGTGCTTCGACGAACCAGCGAGAAACACTGCAGCTTGCCCCGCGCTGTTGCCGCCGCCCACCACGATAACTTCGCAATCCAGACACAACTGCTGTTCCATCCGCGTCGCGCCGTAAAACACGCCGTTGCCTTCGTACTTCGGCAGCTCCGGCAGCGGCAGCCTTCGATACTGCGCGCCGGCCGCAATCACGATCGTGCGCGACAGTACTTTCGTTCCACCATCGAGCTCGACTGAGTACGGTGTCTGATCGCAACCGAGCCGGATCGCCCCGCGCGCGACCACCATCTCCGCGCCGAACTTTTGCGCTTGCGCATAAGCGCGCCCCGCGAGCGCTTGCCCCGAGATGCCGGTCGGAAAGCCCAAGTAGTTTTCGATCTTCGAGCTCGAACCGGCTTGCCCACCAGGCGCATTCGTCTCGATGACCAACACCTTCAGACCTTCCGAGGCTCCATACACCGCGGCGGCGAGCCCGGATGGACCAGCGCCGACCACGATCATGTCGTAGAGGGTCTCGCTGCTCAGCTCCGGATTGAGCCCCATGCACTCCGCGAGCGCTTGCGTCGACGGGTTGCGCATGAACGTCGCCCCGCGACAGATCACGATCGGAATCTCACTCGCAGTGACGTGAAACCGATCGAGCAGCGGTTGCACGTCCGCGTCGCGATCGACGTCGAGGTACGTAAACGGCTGGCTGTTGCGCGTGAGGAACTCGCGCAAGTGCAACGTGTCGGACGAGTGCACCGAGCCGATCAGCGTCGCGTTACCTTGGTTGCGCGCAACCAGCGCGACGCGGCGCAAGATGTACGCGCGCATGAACAACTCGCTCAGCTCGGAGTCGTTCTGCACGACGCGGCGCAAACCTTCGTGATCGAGCTCGAGGACTTCACCATCCGAAGTCGCACGCGCGAGGAACATGCTCTTGCGACCGGACAACATGTTCATCTCACCGGTGAACTCACCGGGGTGATGGAGCACGATGCGTTCTTCCTGAGCTTCGTGAGTGCGAAGGATTTCGATGCCGCCCGAGAGCACGACAAAAAACGGCGAGTTCGCATCGCCGACGTCGATCAACACCTGGCCTTGCGTCACGGCGCGGCGCTTCGCGATCAAGCTGAGGCGGTGAATCTGCGCCGCATCGAGCTTCGGGAACATCTGTTTTTGGCGCTCGAAAAACGGATCCGGAGGATTTTGCATGACGGCTTCTCGCGCGAGAGGTGCGCTGTCATGTAGCACGACTCTTTCACGAAAACGCCCCGAAACGTGAGTTCGCTAACACCTGCGAATGCGTTACTGGATTTGCGCAGCGACCTTCGCGTGCCTGCTCGCGCAGGCACAGGCATGTACACAAGCTGAAGCCGCGAAACAAATCGATGAACCGCTGAAGATCGGCTTCGTGTACTCGGGCCCGGTCGCGGACGTGGGATGGACACACCAACACGACGAAGCGCGCAAGGCGGTCGACAAAGAGTTCGGGGCGAAGATCAAGACGGTGTTCGTCGAGAATGTGCCTGAGTCCGCCGATGCCGAGCGCGTGATTCGCCAGCTCGTCGCTGATGGCTGCAAAATGATCTTCACGACGTCGTTTGGCTTCATGGAGCCGACAATCAAAGTTGCGAAGGACTACCCCGACATCGTGTTCGAGCACGCGACCGGCTACAAGCTCGCGAAAAATGTCGGCGTGTACCAGACGCGCTTTTACGAGGGTGCGTATTTGCTCGGGCTCCTCGCTGGCAAGACCACGAAGTCCAACAAGCTCGGGTTCGTTGCTTCGTATCCGATCCCCGAAGTGTTGCGGAACATCAACGCGTTCACACACGGCGCGCGCAGCGTGAACCCGGCGATCAGCACGAAGGTCATCTGGATCAACAGCTGGTACAACCCGTCGCGCGAACGTGAAGCCGCCGAAGCGCTGAGCGGCCAAGGCGTGGACGTGTTCTACCAAAACACCGACTCACCCGCGATCATGCAGCTCGCGGAGTCGAAGGGCTTGCACGCGTTCGGCCAGGACTCCGACATGTTGACGTACGGTCCGAAGGCGCAACTCTCCGCGAACGTCGTCAACTGGTCAGTCTACTACAAGCACAAGATCAAACAGGTCCTCGACAAGAAGTGGAAGTCCGAGGACACGAAGTGGGGCATGAAGGAGGGGATGATTCAGCTCAGTCCACTCAATGCGAGTGTCCCGCCCGAGCTCGCGAAACTGTTCGAAGAGAAGAAGAGCGCGATCACCGCCGGCACGTTCCAGCCGTTTGCGGGTCCGGTCAAGGCTCAGTCCGGATTAGTCAAAGTGCCGGAGGGACAGAACATCAGCGAGGACGAGATCTGGGCGATGAATTGGTACGTGGAAGGTGTCGAAGGACAGATACCTTAGGGGTCGAGCTCCATGGACATCGACTTCTCGCAAATCACGGCCTATCAACGCTACAAGCTGATGGCGAGTCTGATCGTACCGCGGCCGATCGCGCTGATCACCACCTTGGGCGAAAACGGCGTCGTCAACGCGGCGCCGTTCAGCATGTTCAACATGCTCGGCGAAGACCCGCCGGTCGTGGTCGTCAGTATCAATCGCTTGCACGACGGGCGCCTCAAGGACACCGCCGCAAATATCTTGTCGAGTGGCGAGTTCGTCGTGCACCTCGCCGACGAGCTGATCGCGGACAAGATGCACGGCTGCGGCGCTGCGGTGCCCCCGCACGTCAGCGAGATCGAGTTGGTGAACTTTACGACTTCAGCCTCTGCGATGGTGCGTCCGCCGCGAATCGCCGAAGCACCGGTCGCCTTCGAGTGCGTGTTGCACGAGAAGCTCGAGACCGAGAGCCGCTATATCTTCATCGGTCGCGTGCTCTGCTTGCACGTGCGCGACGGTCTCGTCGACACCGAGACGTGGCGAGTGCGATTACAGGAGTACTTTCCCGTCGGGAGATTCGGCGCGAGTTTTTACGTGCGCACACGCGACCGGTTTGCGATCGAAGGGCAAGATCACGAATCGCGCAGCACACAGATCGACGAGATTTGAACATGGCCGTGGACTACGACAAAGAGGCTGAGTTCATGCAACTCGCGATCGTGGCGTCGCAACGCGCGGTCGTGAACGGAGACACACCGTTCGGCGCGACCTTGGTGCGCGATGGTGTCGTGCTCCACGTGTCGGGCAACAATCAGGTCACGACGAGTGATTGCACCGGCCACGCCGAAGTCGTACTGCTGCGGGAGAGCGCGAGCAAACATGGGCTTGCCGCTCTACGCGGCGCCACCGTCTATGCGAGTGGAGAGCCTTGCGCGATGTGCGCGGCCGCAATGTTTTGGGCGGGCATAACACGGGTCGTCTTCGCCGCGACGACGCAGGACATCATCGACGCGCTCGGTCCACCGTTTCTGCGATTGCGTTGCAGCGAAGTCATGAACTCGGGCGATCGCGTGGTGCCGGTCGAAGGGCCGCTGCTGCGGGACCACGCGGTCGCGGTGCTGCAAGCCTACGCGCGGTCTGCCACTACGCACTGAC
>DASRXR010000976.1:0-13038 GCA_035687405.1 Polyangiales bacterium | reverse complement strand
CCCAAGACGACGTGAAGCTCGCGAGCGTGATCGCGGGTCACGTGTCGACGGCGATCGGTCTGGCGCAAGCGCGCGAACGTCGCGAGCGCGAAGAGCGTTTGACGACGATCGGGCAGCTGCTGTCCGGCGTCGTTCACGACCTACGTGGTCCGATGACGGTGATTTCCGGATATGCGCGCTACTTGAAGGACGAGACGGACCCCTCGCGACGGGATGAACAAAGCGCGGCGATCCTGCGTCAGGTCGAGGCAATCAACGCAATGGCGCGCGAGATTCTCGCGTTCGCGCGCGGCGAAGAGAACCTGCTCGTGCGCAAGGTGTACCTCAAATCCTTCTTCAACGAGCTCGCGGAGACGCTGCGGGTCGAGCTGGAAGGCAGCGGCATCGAGCTCGACCTCGCGATCGAGGATCGCGGCGTCGCGTGGTTCGACCAGCACAAGATCCGGCGCGCGCTTCACAACCTCGTGCGTAACGCGGTGCAGGCGATCGGTCCGCGACATGGCGTGATCACGCTCGGCGTCGCGCGCCGCGAGATCGACCAGGCGCTCGTCATCACCTGTAGAGACGACGGTCCGGGTATTCCGGACGAGATCCGCGAACGGCTGTTCGAGTCGTTCACTTCGCACGGCAAGCCCGAAGGCACCGGCCTCGGTCTCGCGATCGTGCAGAAGGTCGCGGCCGATCACGATGGCGCGGTCGAAGTCAGCAGCCACCCCGGTGAGACGGTATTTACGCTCGTGTTGCCGCAGGAGCGAGCACACGAGACGCTAGCGTCAGGGCGTCCGCCGGCGATGCCTGCCGCGACGACCGGAACGAATCGAGCCGAGACCGGCCCCGCCGAGTGAAGGGAACGAAAGCCACCATGACGACACGCGTGTTCTTCGCGTGCGTGTGCGCACTGATCGGCGTAAGTGCCGTCGCGATGCGCGCCCACACGCAAGCCGATCCGATGGGCCAAGGTCAAGCAGCGATCAACGTTCGCTCGGATGTGAAGCTCGGCATCAAGGGCACGGGGGGAACACCCGGTGAACGACTCGCAAAGCTCGGGCAAGCAGTCGGCGATCAGATGCCTGAGATTCGCACCTGTTATCGCAAGCTGACTGCGAACGCACCGGAGATCGCGGGCGGCTTGCAGTTGAAGCTGACGCTCGAGGAAAAAGGCAAAGCGAAGGTCGAAGTCACGAACACCGAGGTCGGCGCGAACGAGCTGGTGAAGTGCGTCTCGAAAGTTCTGACCAACGCGCCGTACCCGGACGTCGGGCGGCCCGCCGCTGCGATGTTGAAGCTCGAGTTCGACAACAGCCGCGCGAAGGGCCAACTCGAGATGAACGCGAAGTCGGCCGAGAAAGCTCAGGTCGCTGTTTCAGATCGCGGCGACGGTGCCAAGCAGGCCAGTTGGTCGACGCAAGACGCCGAAGTGCGGTTCACAGTGACTGCGGAGCCGGACGCACCGCCGGGAACCGTCGAGCTGATCATGCGGGGCTTTCACTCCGGCTACGCGGGTTTTCTGGATTGCCGGCGCAAATGTGAGAAGGGCGGAGTCTCGCCCGAGGGTGACATCGAAGCGCAGCTCTCGCTCGACCGAAACGGGAAGCCGAAGGTCACGATGGGCAACATCACCGTGACGCACGAGCGCGCGCCGGTGTGCAGCGCAAAGGCCTTCAGCCGCACGAAGTTCGAAAAGCCGCCTGCACCCTTGAAGGCGCAAGTCCTCATTCACTTCGCAAAGTGAACGAGGCGGAGCGGCTTCCCGCTCCACACACGCTGCTCACTGGCGCGCGGGTCTTCCCCTCCCGCGCGCACGCATTCAACTCGAGAGCTTCAGGCGAAGTCCTTCTCGTGGCGCTCTTGGTCTTCCTTGCAGCGGATGCAGAGCGTGGTCTCAGGACGCGCTTCGAGACGCTTCACGCTGATCTCTTCCCCGCACTCCTCGCACACGCCGAAGTCGCCTTCGTCAATCTTACGGATCGCGCGATCGATCTTCTGTAAGAACGTCTTTTCACGGCCGCGCAAGCGGAACTCGAACGACTGCATGCCCTCGCTGGACGCTAAGTCCATTTCATCGGGAAGGTCGTCGGCATCGAGAACCATGCCTTCGGCCTTCATGTTGCGGGCGTTCTGAATCAGAGCATCGCGCTTCGCTTCGAGTACTTCGCGGAAGCGTTTCAGTTCAGCCTTCTTCATCGGGTTTGCACCCCTGACAAGAGTGAGCGGTGGAACATAGTGACCGGTTTTTGCGAGTCAAGCCCTACAAGCTCCCACATCCCTGACCTCATATGCCTCGGCGGTGGGGGGGTGGGGTTCTACCAAGAACTCGCGTCTGACGCACGTATTGCTGAAGCAGAAAGATACCGAGGGCGAGCCAGGCGAGCGCCGGCCAGCACGCTTGACGGAAGTGCACGCGCCGGCTGCCTGGTTTGAGCGCTTCGGCCGCCGTTGTGAGCTGCTGCCCGCCCGTGCGATCCGCAACACGGGCCAAAAGTGGCAGATTCGGCCGGGCCGATGCTAGCTCGGTCGAGTGGGCGGTCGCGAAGGTCCCATGGCCCAAAGCTTGGAGTGCGCCGTCGCGCTCGAAGCGGCCCTCGATCGTGAACGCTCCGAGGCGGGTCCAGGGGAGCGTGGCCTCGTAGCGTGACGGTGCGGTTTGGACGAGCGGCGCGGCCGCGATCTCGCCCTCGCTCGTGAAGATGCGGATCTGCGCGGTGAGCTCGTTTTCGAACTCGTCGCCGCCGCTGAGGGCGTCAGCCGACACATGCAAGCGCTCGCGCTCGAGGCTCGCCTCGATCGGGATGTGTTGGAGTGCGGGCGAACGCATGTGCTCGCGAACGAGCTGCGCGAACAGGCGCGCAAACGCCGGCCAGCGCAGGAGCGCGCTCGCCCACCGCGGTTTCAAGTCGCTGGTCCAGGCCAACACATAGCCGAGCCCGACCCGCCAGCGTGCGAGTAGCGGCTCGCCGCGATCGGTCTCGAGGATCACTTGTGCGGGGCGCGGTTTGGCTTGCGTCGTGACGTAGCCCGCGAGCGTAGGTGCGCCCGCGAGTGCGATCCCATCGAGAAAACCGGCGCGCTCGCGTTCGAAGATGCGCGTGCTCCGATCGACGGCGCTCGGCCGTTTGTGGCGACTCGCTTCGGACATGAAGATCTGCGGGACGTTGCGGGCGTCGAGTGGGAAGTACGCGCGACCGCCGCCGAGGCCGGCGACGGCTTCGAGGAGGCTGCGGTTCACCTCGGACCCGAGGCCGACCGTCGACAGCGTGATGCCGTCGGCGCGCATGCTGCTCGCGAGATCTTCGATGCCTGCTTCCTGCGTCTGGCCGTCGGTGAGAAGGATCGCGTGTTTGAGGCGAGTCTGTGCGCCGCGGAGGTCGCGGTAGGCGGCGTCGAGTGCCGGATACAGCTGGGTGCCGCCGGTGGCTGCAAGGCGCGCGATGCTCTGGGCGATGCTGGCGCGGTTGCTCGCTGGTTGCAGCCGTACGCGGCGTTCGGGTTGGGAGCTGAAGCCGATCACCTCGATCAGGTCTGGATCGGCCAACGTCTGGGCGGTGAGCGCGGCAGCTTCGCGCGCGAGCTCGAGCTTGCCGCCGGCCATCGAGCCGCTGCAGTCGATGATGAGTGCGAGTGCGAGGGACGCTTGGTCGCGCTGTTCTTCGGCTGTAGCGCGCACCGGGACGAGCTGTTCGAGCGCGCTGCCTTGATGGGCACCTAACCCGTAGCCTTGGGGGCCGCCCGTGACGAGCAGGCCGCCGCCTAGCGCTTCGACGTAGGTGCGCAGGGCCGCAACCGTGTCGGGGCGTAGCTCGCGCGCCGAGACGTCGGAGAGCACGACGAACGTGTAGGCGGCGAGGTCGGGATCGCGCCGGGGCGCAGCGGAGGGCGGCCGGACATCGACCTCGAAGTCGCGCGTCTCGAGCGCGCGGGCGAGTGGAGCGGCGAGGGCAGGTTCGCTGTCGATGATGAGTACGCGCGGAGGGCCGGGCACGATGGCGGCTACGTTTGCGGCGTTGTTCGCAGACCCACGATCCGCCGCTGTGGGCTGCAGCTCGAGTCGATATTCGATCCGGCCGGGCGCGGCGACGGTGAGGGGGAGCTCGAAGTCGGTGAGTCCCGCCGGGAGATCGAGCTCACGCAACGCTTCGAGGCGAGGTTCTTTGGGCGGGACGACGGCGAAGACCCGCGCTTCGACGCGGGTGGGCCGCTCCGAGGAGAGCGTGGCGTGCAGCGTGAACGGGACACCGACGGCGAGGTCGCGAGGTAGCGTCAGAGCGCGGACGGCGACATCGGGCGTGGCCGGAGTCCGCGGTGCGAGGAAGTCGATTCGAATGCCGAGGCGAGCCGCCCGTTCGGCTTCCGCGACCACGTCACCCCGAGTTTCGTTTCCGTCGCTGATCAGCAAGAGGTTGCGAACGTGGTCCGGTTCGAAGTTTTGGTAGGCGAGCTCGACTGCGGCCTGAAGGTCGCTGTCGCCGTCCGCGGCAGGGTCGCGGCTCGGCGTTTCAGCGGGCGATGCGAGGATACGAGCGTCCTTCGCAAAGCGGATGACTTTCAATCCGGGATCCCGCTCTGCGGCCGAAGCGATCTGAGTGCGGGCGAACGCGATCGTCTCGTCGTCCATCGACGCAGACATGTCGGTGGCGATCACGAGGCTGACCCGACCACTCGTGCGTTCGATCTCGGGCTGAGCCAACGCGATCACGAGGCAGGTCCAACAGGCGGCTCGAAGACTGCCTTCGAGCCAGTCGCGCCGTGTTTGCGGCGCGTCGAGCAGCCAAGGGATGAAGCCGAGCAGCCCGAGCGCTGCGGGAAGGAGCAAGCGGAACGCGTTCAGGGGCACGGGAAGAGCGAGCTCGCGGCCCGCAAGCGCGGCGCCGACGATCAGCGTGGCCGCGGCCCCGACGCCGAGCCAGAAGCGCCTATGCGTCTCAGCTCCGGCGCGCGCGGGCGTCATCGTTTCCACCCACGCGAACTGCGCCAGACCTCGAGCGCCAGAACGAGGAGCGCCCCGAACAACAACGACCACGCGGCCCCGCGCGAGTGCCACGAGCGGCGCAACGGCCGGTCGGGTGCAGGCGCCGGCGCCCACTCGCGCGGCTCGATCGTAGCGGGCGCATCGCTGCCTACGTTCGCCGCCATGAGCTGCAGCGAGCCCGTACTGCGCAGCTCGTAGAATCCGGGTTCTTCCGGGGTGAGCTGGACGCGCTGACCTCGCACGTCCAAGTCGGTGGTCTTGCCGCTCGGAGCGCGCAGCTTCGCGGACACTTCACCGGACGCAGTCACGTCGCGCGATTGCAGCCGCCCCAGCTGCAGCGGAACGTCCAACGCTGCGCTGCCTGCCGCCGTGAGCTCCCGCACCAGCTGCGAAACCAAAATCGGCCAGCCCGTGCGCAGCACCAAGTCGCTCTCTCGCACGTCGAACGTCAGCGCGATGAATGGCACGCCGGCACGCAGGCCCTTCACAATCAATGGCCCGAGCTTCGAACGCGCTAGAACCTCGTCGTTCGGCTCGAGCTGAGCTCGCTGCGCTCGGCGAATGTTCACGTCTCGGAGCGACACGGAGCGAAGCAGAGGCTCGTCGGAACGCGCTTCATCGAAGAAGGGCCGGTCGATCGAACCGAGCACGCGGTACGGAGCCAGGGTCCCAGGTGCAGCCTCGCTCGGGGCAAGCCACAGCGTCGCGACGCCGGGCGGCTCACTCGGCACGAACCGATCGAAGATCACCAAGTCGTAGCCTTGCGCGGAGCGATACGCCCCGGGCGCCTGCTTCTCGACCAGGAGCCTTCGATCCAGCGCGAGCGCGCTCTCGAGATAGCGTTGACCCTCGGTCACGAGCAGCACGCGCCGCGGCGGCGCTTGGGCCAACACCGCGTACGCTTCGTCGTCCAGCGGTTGCGCGTCGGCCACTCCGGCCTTCGCCGAGATGCGCGCCGAAAAACGCGCGCCGGTCGCGCCAAACTCCAACAGCTTGCGCACGCGGCTGCTAGCTTCGAGCCGAAACGGGCGCACGTCGATCGGACGACCCTCCTCGAACAACGCGAGCTCGACGTCGCGCGGACGTGGCCCCGTGTTCTCCAGCTCCACCAGAGCCTCACAGCGTTCGCCGCCCCAGGGGTACGCGCGCACGGCGAACGCTCGGATCGCGAGGTTATCCGCGCTCTGTCCAACCTTGAGTTGTCGCAGCTCGACGCCCGCGTCGCGCAACGCTTTCAGCTCGCTTGGCGCGATCTCGAACGCGCCATCGGAGACCAGCAGCACTTCAGCACCCGGTTTGCCGCGCAGCTGTTCGCGCGCGAACCTGCTCAACGCCTCGAAGCGTGTCGCCTCGTGTGACACCCGCGCCGCGCCTACCGCAGCTTGCAACTGCACCCGCTCGCGAGTCTCGCTCCAACCCGAGAGCGCCGTGACCGTCGAATCGAGCTGCGCGACCATCACGCGATCGCCGGCCGCTTGCTGCTCGAGCAGACCCGATGCGAGCTCGCGTGCGCGCTCGAACCGCGACGGCTTCTCGTCGGTTGCACGCATGTGCGCACCCGCATCGAGAACGAGCAGCGTCGTTCGCGCAGGACTGGCGAGCCAACTCGGTTTCGGATCGACCAGCGCGACTCCGATCAACGTGACGATCGCGATCGCTCGCAGCAGCGGCCAAGACTTCGTGAGCGCCCACTTCGCAGGGCGTCCAGCTCGCTGCGGCGCCACTTCGTCCCAAGCGTCCAGAAACGCGACGCGTGTCCGCTGAGGGCGCGGCGTTCGCAGGTGCAACCATGCGAGCAGCCCGAACGCCGCCGCGAGCAACGCACCGAGTTGCGCGAGCGAGAGCGGGGCGAGCCAACTCACTGGAACATCCCAGCCTGACGCAAGCGCGAGAGCACGGCTTCTTCGGGCGAGATGTTCGTTTCGATCGCATACAGCGGCACGTGCCGCTCGAGACACGCGCGACGCAGCGCAAAGGCCTCGCGATCCCGCGCGGCTCGATACGCAGCACGCACCTCGGGAGTGATCGACAGTTGCCGGCTGCGCTCCGTCTCGGAATCGATGAGCTCGTACTCACCAGGTGCGAGCCCTTCGTGTTCCGCCGGGTCCACGACGCGAATCACGCGGACGTCGAAACGCGCCCGGCGAAGCACGTCGATCGCAGGCGGTACACCGGCGGGGTCGTACAGGTCGCTCACGAGGACCGCGAGCCCGCGCCGGCGCGTCCGCGCACAAAACGCGCGGCAGGCCGTGGCGAGACTCGTCGGCCCGCTCGCTTCGAGCGTGCGCAAGAACTCGAACGCGCCGTGCGCCCGCGCGACCCCTGGTCCTGACCCGAAGCTCGCGACGATCCGATCGCGAATCGCGACGAGCGCCAGCCGATCGGACCGCTGCAGCGCGATCTGCGCGATCGCCGCCGTGAGCTGCAAGGCGTAGTCGAGCTTCGGTGGATCGCCCGTACCCATCGATGCCGAGCAGTCGAGCAGCACCGAGACCGAAAGTTCGGTCTCTTGTTCGTGCTGTCGCACGAGCAGACGCTCGCTGCGTGCATAGGCATTCCAATCGATGTGCCGGTAGTCGTCTCCGGCGGAGTACTCGCGATAGTCGGCGAACTCCGTCCCTGGCCCCAGGCTTCGCGAGCGATGCTGGCCGCGGCCGAATGCGATCCGCGACGTGTGCCGCGACGCGAGCGACAGCGTGCGAAGGCGCCGCTGAAACGCTTCGTCGAGCGGTTGAAGCTTCGGTTTGTCTGCGGGCGCGGCCATCGGTTCAGCTCGGCAGTTGCGCGAGCACCTCGTCTAAGATTTTGTCGGTGTCGATTCCGTCCGCGTCGCCCTCGAAGTTCAAGATCAAACGATGGCGTAGGGCGGGCCTCGCCACGTCGCGGATGTCGCTGACCGCGACGTGGGTGCGGCCAGCCATGAGTGCGTGCGCTTTTGCCGCGAGCAAACAGGCTTGTGCACCGCGCGGGCTCGCGCCGAATCGCACGTAGCGGCGCACGAGCGCCGGCGCCTTGGCCTGCCCAGGATGGGTCGACTCCAGCATCGTCACGACGTGATCGCGCACATGCTCCGCGACCGGCACCTCCCGGACGAGCGCGCGCATCTCGAGAATGTCGCTCACGCCGAGTGCGCGCGTGATCTCGGGAGTGCTTCGGCCGGTCGTGCGCTCGAGGATTTCGTGAAGCTCGGAGTGGCTGGGGAAAGGCACGTGCAGCTTGAACAAGAACCGATCGAGCTGTGCTTCGGGCAGCGGGTAGGTGCCCTCCATCTCGATTGGGTTCTGTGTCGCGAGCACGAAAAACGGCTCCGCGAGCGTGCGCGTGCTCTTGCCGATCGTGACTGAGTGCTCTTGCATGGCTTCGAGCAGCGCGCTTTGCGTGCGCGGCGTCGCGCGGTTGATCTCGTCGGCCAACACGAGGTTCGCGAACACCGGCCCCGGTTCGAACTCGAATGCTTTTTGGCCAGTCCCGAGCTCGCGGATCACGGTCGTCCCGAGAATGTCTGCCGGCATCAGGTCGGGCGTGAACTGAATCCGAGAAAAGCTCAGCTCGAGCGCCGAGGCCAAGCTGCGAACGAGCATCGTCTTTCCGAGCCCGGGTACACCTTCGAGCAGCACGTGACCGGACGAGAGCAGGGCGATCAGCACGGAGTCGATCAGCGCGCGCTGCCCGACGATGCGTTTCCCGAGCTCGGCGCGAAGCGCGTCGACGCGCGACTGAAAGCGTTTCAGCGAGACTTCAAGTTCCGTCATGGAGTTTTCCTCGGCGCGATCGCTTCGAAGTAACGTCGGACGTAGCCCCGGTAGCCCGGCGGCACCGATTCGGACTCGAGCTCGCGTTCCGCGTGGTCTTCGTACTCGGCGTGCACCCGGGCGTAGTCGCCGCCGGCAAAGCCGCGCTGCGCCGCGCCGTAGATCACTCGGCTTCGAACTGGGCCGTCCGAGCGCACGCCTGAGATGCGCGTAGCTGCCGCGGGTAGCTTCGGCAGATCTTCGTTCTTCGAATCACCGGCCTCGGTTCCGACTTGCGGTGGACCTCCACTGGCGTACGCGGCATTCGGCGCGCCGGGGCGATTGCCCTTGGAGTCGTCGCGTTTCGGATCCGGACGATCGCGCGGCAGTTGCGGCGCTTGATCGGACCCTTCGAGGTCTGCGTGCACCGACTGATCTCGGCGCATCAGGTCGCGAAGCTCCGAGATCGCGTCCGCGAGATTCTCGCCGCGGTCGCGCGGTGGATTTTGCGGGGCGCGGTTGCGCTCGAGATCCGGCCCCCGTGGCCCGTTGTCGTCCTTGCCACCTCGCGAGGCAGAAGCTGCGACAGGCCGCGCTTCCTTGGCCGCGGGTGGTGAAGTGCTCTGGCCTCCCGACTGGGGCGGTGGAGGCGCGCCCGGATCGGGCGAGTCGTCGCCCTTCGGCTCGGCTGATGCGGCGCGCTCCTGCGTTTGCGGTTCGGGAACGGCAGGCGCCGGGGCAGCTGATGGCTGCGGAGCCGACGGCTTTTCGGTCGCTGCTGCAGCGGTAGCCGGTGGTGCGGCACCTTCCGCCGGGGCAGGGGCAGCCGCCGGTTGAGTGTGCTCGCTGGGAGGCGCCGGTTCCGTGGCCGACGGCGGCAGCTTCGCGGAGGAACGTTCGCCGCCCCGAGCTGCGGTGGACTGGCCTGCAGTTTCCGCCCGGTTCGCGCCGGGACGCGCTCGTCGTTCTAGATCTCCCAAGCGGCGGAGCACCTGTAAGCGGTCTGCCGGTTGCCCGAGTTCGTCGAGGATGCGCTCGAGCTCTGCGCGGGCCGGCGTCGGTGGCTCGAGCGTGTTTGCGTCGAGTCGAGCGAGCCGAGCGCGAAAGCTCGCGAGCTGCTCGGGCGAGACGAGACGTTCGAACGCGGGCGACGCTTCACTCCCCGCTACGGACGCTGCCGCTGTCGGCTGCGAGGTCGCGCCGAACACACTCGCGGCAGCGGCGACCACGGCAGTGGCAAGCCAGACCAGGCCGCGAGGCCGGCGCCAGGGAAAGGTGCGCCAAAGCTCGACGCCAGCCGCTGCGCGTTCGGCACGTTCGAGCGTGGCTGCAACGAACGGTCCGCGCCGGTCATCCGGAACGCGGGCGAGAGCCCACGCCGTCGAGAGTAGGTCGGAGAGCCCGTGACTTCGATCGAACGCGAGCAGCACCGGCAACTGCGCTACCTCGCGCGAGATTGCGATGAGCGCGGCGACTCCGGGCACGACGAGCAGCAGGACAACGATGCCGAGCCCCGGCAGAGGAACATGCGCCGGCGAAACCCAATGCGCGAGTGCCACGCCGGCAGCGACGCCGGCTGCACCCGCAGCGCCCCAAACCGCAGCTTCGAGTGCACGCATCGCGCGAACGCGACGGCCAGCAGCGCGCAACCGAGCTTCGAGCGTGTCCATCGAGCGCATTCGACCGACCCGGAGTGTGCCACGCCCGCAGCGCCGCTGCTGGGGGGGCCGGCAGTCAGACCGAGAACGGGGGCGTATCGCGCGTTGGAATATCCAACGGCAACGCCAGCAGCTCAGCTCCAGCCTCGAAAGTACCTTGGTCGGCTGGCAGCAACACCAACGCGTCGGTGTTCGTGATCGACGGCAGTGACCCCGACCCCTGCAACCGATGCAAGCGCGCGATCAACGAGTCGCCAGTGCGCGATAGCCGTGCTCGGGCAAACTCGAGGCGACCCGTGCTGTGCCTCGTCGCCGCTTCCAACTTCACGGGCAGGAGCTCCGTGAACACGTTCGCCAGACCTCGCATCCTCGAGATGCAGGGCCGCACGAACACTTCGAACGTCACGAACGCGCTGACGGGATTTCCGGGCAAGCCGATCACCGGCAACCGATCCGAAAATCCGAACAGCAACGGCTTGCCGGGTTTGATCGCGACCTTGTGAAACTCGATCGCAAAACCCTCGTCGCGCAGCGACTGACCGACGAGGTCGTAGTCGCCGACCGAGACGCCACCGATCGTCAGCAACAGATCGGCGCCGCGGGCGTCGCGCAACCGCGCGCGAATCTCGTCGGCGCGATCCCGCGCGATCGGCAAAACCCGCGGCTCTCCACCGGCACGCGCAACCGCAGCGGCCAAGCTGTATGCATTCGAGTTCACGATGCTGCCCGGCTCCGCCGCAGTCCCGAGCTCACGCAGCTCGTCACCCGTCGGCAGAATCGCGACCTGCGGCTTGCGATGCACGCGAACCTCGACCAGCCCGAGCGCGGCGAGGAGCCCGATTTCCCCGGCGCCGATTTCGCTTCCACGCGCGAGTGCAATCGAACCCGCACGCAGGTCCGAGCCCGCCCGCCGCACGTTTGCGCCGAGGTTGGGCAGCTCACGGATGCGGACGGCGTTCGATTCGATCGCAGTATTCTCTTGAATCACGACAGTGTCGGCGCCGAGCGGCAACGCACCGCCGGTGAAGATCCGCATCGCAGTCCCTGGCGCGAGTTGCGCGGCGCCGCCCACAGCGGCACGCGCTTCACCTGACACTGGAAGCAGGTCGCCCTCGTTCACCTCGGCGTGTCGAAGCGCGTAGCCGTCCATCGCGCTGTGATCGAACGGCGGAAGGTCCGAAGTCGCGAGCTGATCCTCCGCCGTTGCCCGCCCGAGCGCAGACAACAACGCAATCGCTTCGACCTCGAGCGGCGCGAAGCGTGACAGCAGGCGTTCCAGGGCTTCCTGAACCGTGATCACGCCCGTTCCCTTACCACGAGCGTCAGCGCTTGGCCGGCCCGGTCGCAGCCGGCTTCTTCGCCGGAGCGACGGGCCCACTCGCTTTCTTCGCGGCTGCCGCCGGCGCGTTCGATCTCGCGGGCGTGACGGGCGCAGTCTTCGCGGGCGGCGCGACCGCGCCCTTTTTGCTCGGCTCCGGCTTTTTGTTCGGCTCCGGCTTCTTCGGCGGCTCGGGCGTGTACACGATGATCTCGGAGTCGGGCTTCAGCTTCGTATCGCGACCGAACTGATTGATTCGCGCGATCGATCCGATCGACAAACCAAACTTGTCCGACAACGACTTCAGCGTATCGCCCGGCTTCACGCGATACCGCATCCGCGTCCGGTTCTGCTGCGTCTCGTGATAGTTGAAGAACTCTTCGCTCCCGACCACGATCGTTCGCACGTCGTTCGGTGCCATCACGATCGCTTGCGTCAAATCCGTGTCGAGCGGCACGAACAGCTGCAGGAACATTCCACGCTGCAGCTTGCAGTCGTGCGACACGCGATTCCACATCAGGATCTCGTCCGGCGTGACCTTGAAGAACTGCGCGATCTCCCGCAGCTCGTCGCCGTCCGCAACGCGATAGAACACGCGCCGTCGATCCGTGTAGACGAATCGATCCCCGAGCACGCCGACCGTCGGAGCATCGGGCTCCCCACGCGGCGAGGGGTCGACATCCGGCACGAACAGCTTCGCGCCGGCACGGACGCTCGACCCGTCTTCCAAGTCGTTCAACTTGAACAGCTTGCTGACCGTCGTCCCGTACATGTCCGCGACTTCGCTCATGCGCTCGCCGAGCTTCAGCACGTGAGTGCGATGCGCCGGCAAGCCATTGCCCGTGCTCGCCCACTTCTCCTTGAAGCGACTCAAGCGATCCTTCGGAATCCTCACACTCCACGTCTTCGCGTCCGGAGGCAGCCGCGTCTTCTTCAGGTCCGGGTTGAGCGAGGCTGCTTGGTCGACGTCGATGCCCGCCGCGCGCGCGACGCGCGACAGCGCCGTCCCGCCGGGTAGGGTCACTTCGGCGGTCTCGACGGCTGGATCCGGAACGACATCCGCGAGTCCAAATCGACTCGGATTTTTTCCGATGATCGCAAACGCCGAGACCTTGGTCACATACCCGACCGTCTCGAACGGCAAGCCGGCTTCGAGGTTCGCGAGCAGCCAAAAGTCGTTCGTGTTGTACTTCTGCATGGCGCGCACCAGCGCGCCCGACCCCATGTTGAACGCCGCGAGCGAGAGCGGCCACGAGCCGAGATCAGCGTACAAGTCGTGCAAGTACTGCACCGCTGCGTCAGTCGAGCGCGATACGTTCATCCGTTCGTCGACCCAGCGCGACATATCCAATCCGTAGGCCGTCG
>DASRXR010000975.1:0-3044 GCA_035687405.1 Polyangiales bacterium | reverse complement strand
CTGCAGGTCAGGCGACTCGAGCGCGCCGGTCGATGCGTTGCAGACGAAGCTCCGACGCTCGATCAAACCAGCCCACGGCGGCGCCGTCGTCGTGCTGAGAGACGTCGATGAAACTTGGAAGCCCGTGCTGACCTGGTACTGAATGCCGGTCAAGCCGGTCGCAAAGCCCGGCACCGACCGCGAGATCGGATTGAGGAGCGGGCTGAACACGCCGTCCAGCGTGGAGCGCAACGTATTCGGGTCGTCCGCCTGCAACGCCTTCGTCGTCTTACCGGCGTCTGCGATCTTGTCCAAGGTGGCTTTCGCGTCGGTGTCGTTCACCGACATGCCAAGCACGAAAAGCTTCTCGATTTGCGCGGGGTTCACCGCCGTACCGTCGCCCGAGACGAGCTTCCGTGCAGCATCCGCTGCGAGCGGGTACGGGCACGTGTAGTCCGTACCGTCGCTACCGTCCGGACACGCGACCATCGGGTTTTCATCGCCGCAGTCGCAGCGCAAGTCGCGGAAGTCGACATCCGGCGCACCGTCGGTGATCAGGATCGCGTAGCGCTTGCGGCACTCCTTGAAGGTGTCCGAGACGTCGCTCTTCAGGTGGAAGTACAAGTCGTCGAGCGAGGCCGCGATCGGCGTGCCGCTGTAGGGACGCGTTTTGAGCAACGTGGTCTGAATCGCTGCGTTCAACGTGTACATGTCGCATGGCGGCGTCGCGCACGTGGTCGAGTCGAGTGAGATCAGCGCGCCCTCGGTCGCCTCCTCGCTACGAGCGCCCGTATCCGTCCAATACTCTTCTGCACATCCGGGATAGCGGAACATCTTCTTCCCACCATACGACCACATGCCCGGCATCGTGGTGCTCAGCGTGTCGTTGAAGCTTGAGGTGTTAATCAGATTGCCAGCACCCTTGTACGTCGCCTCGCCGTCGAACGTCATGAGGCCGAAGCGCAATGTATCGATGTACGAGTCCAGAATGCCGTTACTCAGCTGGGATGTAGTGCCGGGATAGTCACACTTCGTGCCGACTGCACACTTCCACGGTTGGCTGTAGAGGATTGAATACCCCTCGTCGTACGTCGCTCCATTCGCCGCTGTTCGGTCAAGCGAGTTGCACTGGAAGTCGTTGAACTTACCGGTCAACGCTTCGAGCGTGACAGCCCACTTATTCTTTTTGAGCTCGTGGCCCATCGCGTCTTTAGGCGGCTCGCCGAACGTGTTCGGCAGACCGCACTTCGGCTTGCAGTTCGTGCAGTCGAGCGTCGACGCACACGTACACGCCGGCAGATCTTCCATCGAGCCTGACGAGTCGACCACCAACATCACGAACGGAGCGATGTCGCGAACGTCGGGCTCTTGGGCCTCGACGCGGCTGCTCACCACAAGTGTTAGAGCCGCTAAGCTCAGTATCAGTTTCAGACTTCTCATGATCGGATTCTCCACACCACCTCTACTGAACGACGATCGGAGGCGACACGATCGTGCCGCGGGAGTCATGTGCCATCGTGAAGCGGTTCACGACGTAGTTGACGCCGGACGCTGTGGTCCAGGTCTTGGTCTTGCCCGCGAACGGTGCGCTGAACAGGAAGCTTCGGCCGCGCGCCGTGACGACGCAGTACAACTGGATCTCGCGAATCGCTCCGCTGCCACTAGTGTTGACTTGGGAGCCGGGCGTTCCCGCGCCAGTCAATCGCCGGCAGTCGTACAAGTCGACAACGTAGTCGGAGAGCGCGGCATTCGTGACCGAGGGATCTTCGGTGCCAGGGCTGTAAGACGACTTCGGTCCGAACGTACCGATCGGATCGTTGTTGCTGCCCGGCATGGTGATCGGCGGCAGCGTGACATTCGTCAAACGCGCCTGCTGGCTCCACTGCGTTCGGTTCGAGTCCTGGCGATTCGAGATCGTGAGCAGTGGTTCACCGAACAAGCCCACATCGGGTGCGTTGGTGTTATTCCAAAGACCGATGTGCTGCATGATCGTGCGATCGAGGGCCGTCGCGTCGATCCACGACAGCGTCGTCGCCATCGCAGTCTCGGAGACGTACTGAGTCTGCGTCGCAGTTCGATCGAAGCCGGCCGCACGCAGCTCGTACTGCGTCGCTTGCAGCGAGACGCCAGCGAGCGCGGTTGCAGTCAGCAAGATGAGCATCACGACGAGCATCACCGCGCCTTCTTCGGCGCGCTTTCGCGAATGGGCGGTAGGGCGAGTGCGCGGCATGTCAGTACCCCTCGTAAGCGATGTTGGGCAGAAACAGCTCTGCGCGGAGCGAGCGCGTGCGCGCCGCACCTTGCGTCTTGAACACGCGGAACGGCGGCAAACGCGCCGTGTTGAGCGTCACGTCCATGTCCGGCTCGTGTTCGGCCGTGCGCGCGGCGAGCTCGATGATCGCGCCGCGGATGAACTCGGGTTTGTCTTGGACGTCGGTTTCGAGCGCCGCGGTCAGAACCACGTTGCGCGGTTGATTCGCCGGATGCGTCAAGAAATCGACACTGAACCGCACGACGTAGTCGAGTACCGCACGGTCATCGACCGCACGGTTCACACCGGACTCGCTGACCTGCAGTATCTTGTCCTTGTCCGCGGGATCCATTTCAGTGCGCCGGAGCACGGCGATGCGGTTGTCACCAACACGACTGACTTCGGTGCCGGTCGCCGCTACGACGCGATAGCGGATCGTGTTGATCGGTGAGATCCAACCCCCGGTCGGGTTGCAGTTCTTCACCTGAGTCTGCAGCTCGATCTGCGCGCTTGCGGTCCCCGAGCTGCAGGTCGCACTCTGGACTTGGCCGAACCCATTCGTATCGGCCAGGTTGCGCACGCGAACGAGCCGGCCTTTCGGGAACGCAGCCTGAAGCGCGATGTCACTGCACGTGCCTGCAGCCTTGCCGCCGGCGGCGTACCAGTTGGTAAAGTCGCGCGTGAAGCTCTGCGAGCTCGTCGGGATAGTGAAGGTCTTCTCGTCCGCCGAGATCGTCACACCCATGTATTCACCGGACGTGGCGTAGTTCCCCATCAGGATCACGTCGTCGACGACTGCAAAGCCCGGGTTGAG
>DASRXR010000974.1:0-5103 GCA_035687405.1 Polyangiales bacterium | reverse complement strand
CGGAAGCCGCGCAGGGCGAACGAGAACAGAAAAGGAGTCATCGGGATGAGGTAGCGCGGGCCGACGCCCCAACCACCTGCCCAACCGTTGAACGTAATGTTGAAGAACAGGAAGCTCAGGATGATCGCGAGGGGGACGACGACTTCCAACGTGATCCCTCTCCAGCGCCAGCGCAGCGACAGCAGCGACAACACTAGGACCGGGCAACAGTAAAACAGGCCGCGGAACGGGTGCAGCATCAACCAATACAGGCGTTCGTAGTCGGGCGGCTGCAGCATGCCGAGCACGAGGCCTTGGGTCTGAAACCCACCGACGAGAGTTTGATTACTGGTGAACGGGCTGCCGAACGTCAGCTGGTTGTACGTGAAGAGCAGCGCCGCCATGACGCCGGCGCCCACGGCGAAGCCGACGATTTCCAGAAGCGAACGCCGCCGCACCACGTAGATCGCGAACAGCACCGCAGCACTGAGCGACAGTGCGTCGACGACTACGGCAAAGCCGGTCATCAATCCTGCGAGCGCTACGAGCGCGCGACCGGCACTGCGACTACTGATGATCTGCCACGCCCCGAACAGAAAGCAGGCCGTGAAAACGTGACTCATCATGATCCCCGCGTACGGAAAGATTAGTGAGCCCGCGCCGAACCCTCCAGCCAAGGTCAGGCTTTCCGCCGCAGAGCCGGATTGCCTGCGGAAGTGCCAGTAGAGCAGCAGGACGAGAACCGCTCCCGGCAGACCACTCGTCACGAACGTGAGGATCTGCGCGTTGAGATTGACGTGCCAAGAGTCGCCGACGTCGCCCGATTTGCGCTCGAGGTGGTAAAGGACGAAGTAGGCCGGCGCGGCCCACAGCGCGAGCCCCGGCGCCTTGTTCGAATACGTCTTACCTTCGAAGACTGCGATGTCGCCGGTGTTCTGCGCGATGGGTGTGATGTCGAGCGCATGCCGCTCGACGACTGCGCGAACAGTGTCGAAGTGACTATTCGGGTTCCAGCCGCCGCCTTGAAAGAAGTAGGCGTACAACAGGCAGAACACCGCGAAGAGCAGGCTCATCGCGAGGATGTCCTGTTTCAGCATCGTTTTGACAGGCGACCACACAGGAATGAAGCCCAAGACGACAAGAGATCTGGGCCGCGATGCCCCCAAACGAGATCGCGTCCCGCGCGGAGTGTCGCGAAGTTGCCGTCGCAAAGTCAATGCGCGAGCGAGATCTCAGCCTGGAAACAGCTTCATGTACGGCTGCGCTTCTTCGAACGTGCGTGCGAACGACGCTCGCGCGTGCAGGCGCTCCAAATACGCGGCTAGTCGCGGATGATCGCCGAATGGGGCAACCCGATTTGCGTAGTACAACGCCGGCGCGGCCGCACAGTCCGCCAGGCTGAACCTGTCGCCCGCAGCCCACGGCTGCGAGCCCAGCTCGCGCTCGAGTACGTCGTACGCCGTGGCCAGCGTCGCGCGCGCTTGCTCGACGCCGAACGGATCTTGTTTGCCTTCGGGGCGGATCTTGTCCCCGACGATCTTCTGCATGTGCTCGTGCACGTAGAGGTCGAAGAAGCGGTCGAGCCGGCGCACGTCGAAGGCTGCATCGGGGTCGGCCGGCACGAGCGTGACTCGCCCCGGGTAGTGCCGCGCGAGATACTCGATGATCAGCGTCGACTCCGTGATCACGCGGCCCTTCGCGCGGTCTTCGAGCGCCGGAAACTTCGTGAACGGCGAAATCTTTCTGAGTGCGGCGTGCTGCTCGCGATCCGCGAGGTCGACGATTTGGCGATCGAACTCGATCTCGTGCTCATACAACGCGATCAGCGCTTTCCAGCAATACGACGCGAGCGGATGGTAGTGCAGTTTCAGGGACATATCGGCAGCTCCAGTTGGCGTTGCGGGACTAAAACTAACGATCGGATCTGCAGTGGCGATAGCCGTTCAAGCGAAACGGCACGTTCAACTCGCCACATACTTCCGCGATGAACTCGGGCGCGTAGAAGTAGTTCTGAAGGCGCGCGATGCGGTCGCCCTCCAGCTCGACGCGGTTGATCGCGCGTACGGCTTCGCCATCGACGTGCGCATACCAGAGTAACAACAGGAGCTCGCCTCGGTGCGCGCGCAGCTCACAGCGCGGGGATGCCGGCAAAGCGCCTTGGACCCATCGCGAGTCGATGCCAGTGCTCGGATCGCCCGCCGCGAGCCGCTGACTTCCAAACAGCATGCCGTAGAGCATGCCGTTGCGAGCGTCCGTCGGGCCGTGCTCTTCGCTCGCGCCCACGACTTCGACGCTCGCGGTATCGAGAAGGAGCGCGATCAAGCGATCGAGATCTTGTGCGTTGAATGCAGCGCAAAACGCATCGAGCACGAGCGAGGAGGGCGGCTGCTTCTCTTCGGGTACCTCCGCCGTCAGCTTGCCGCGACCGCGATGCAGCGCAGCTTTCACTGCGCCTTCGGACGTCGAGAGCGCCTCTGCGATCTCGTTCAACGAGAACTCGAACACGTCCTTCAACACGACTGCGGCGCGCTCTTGCGGCGCTAGCTGCGCGATCAGCGTGCCTGCGGCTTCACGCGCCGGTCGCGGGTCGTGCGCGGTGCTGGCTTCGTGCGGGGCGCCGCCGACCTCTCGCGTGCGCCTCAGTCGATCCAGCCACAGGTTCGATGCGACGCGGAACAACCAGGCGCGAGGATTGCGCGGCGGCTCTTGCATGCGTGCGAGCGTGACGAACGCGCGCGAGAGCGTGTCTTGTGCCAGATCTTCGGCATCCCACGGGCTTCGCGTGAGGTGCCGACAGTAGCGATACAGCTCCGGGCGCAGGGGCTCGAACTGTTCGAGGAATCGATTGAGCGAAGCCTGAACATTCGTTGCGAGGTCGCTCGCAGGTTTGGGCGCTTCGGACGGCATGCAGGATAAACGGGGCGGGGCGGCGAAAGGATACGCCCCGCAAACGCTTTTCCTACGGTGCCGGCAGCGTGTCCTTCAATGCTTTCCAGGCCATCTCGGCCTCGGCGGGAAGCTCATCGCGAGCGTAGACCCTGTACTGCACGGAGCCTTCTTTCACCGGCACTGAGTTGCCCACGCTTCCGTTCGTGTCGTGGCTCACGGTCGCTACGCGCGCTTCCCGCAGCTTCATGGCCTCGGCGGGATCATCGAAGTGCGCGACCATCGTGTTGGTCGCCGACAAGTACTCGGCGCTCGGCTCGTGCACGAGACCCGGAATCGAGCTCATGCTGCGTGCGAGAGGCCAGTCTACGACGGGCACGTTCGTGTTACCGGCGCCGGCTTCACTCGTGAACGCGATCGCGCTCAGCGGTCCGGTGACCGGTTTGCCTTCGGTCATCAGGCGATCGATCCACATGTACGCGCTCGACAACGCGTCGTTCAAGCCCATGGGCGAAGCGTCATCGCAGCCACACGAACATCCCGCGTTGATTTTGGCACGCGTGAGGCTGACGACTCCGGAATCGGGGCAAGCTGCATCATTGTTTGCGTTCCAGTCCCAGCCCGCGAGCTCGAACCAGTGAACGTCTTTGCTGAGCGCTTCCGCTTCCGCTGCCGTCAACGTGCCGGTTGCGATTCCACGCATGTAGTTCTGGCCGGCGTAGAATTGACACTTGCCGTCGACGGCGAAAAACGCGTGGCCGTGCGGGTTCGTGAAGAAATACAGCTGGTCGACGAAGCCGCCGCCAGACTCGAACGTGAGGCGCATCTCCGAGCTGCCGTCGCAGAGTGGTTCGGTCGACACGGTTCCCGCGTCGGCCTTGCCGCCATCCGCTGCAGGGTTCGATGGAGCGCTCGCGTCGACCGCTGCGCCGCCGTCTCGCTCGGTCGGTGGAACGGCACGCTCGCCGCCCGCGCCGCCCGAACCGCCCGAGACGGGCTCGACGCTCGTGCCGGCCGTGTTCATGGGATTCACCGTGCTTCCGTTGCCCGCGGGCGAGCTCATCGGAGCGCTGCCGGCCGCTCCGTCGTCAGGCATCGGGTCGACGACCTTTCCGCAGGCGAGAACCGACAGGCAGAGGAGGAAGGGCAGTGTTCTCTTGAGGCCTCGAGGTGTCACTGCAGCTCTCAGCAGCAACCGGTGTGCCACAGAATTGTTCGAGTAATTACCTAGGCTTGTGGGGCAGGTCGTGCGCCAAGTTGTGCCAGGCTGCGGATTCAGGCGGAGCGAGCGCAACCGATGCCGAGAATCCCCGGCCCCGTGGCTCGTCGCGGTCGCCGTGCGGTGTCACGGAACGCCTCGACTCGGTCTCCACCGTCTGCCCCCAAACACGCGGGATCCCCGGCACATCGATCTGGCTTGTTTGTTGCTGAGCGGCAGCCCGATGCCACAGCTCCGCTTGTCCTTCGCAATCCTCGTCTTGCTCTGTGCGTTCCCGCGAGACCTTCGCGCAGACGCCGAGATCCTCAACGTCTCCTACGACGTCACCCGCGAGTTCTACAAAGACATCGACGCCGCGTTCAGCAAGTCCTGGAAAGACAAAACTGGCGAGACCGTAACCGTCTCTCAGTCGCACGGTGGTTCGAGCAAACAAGCGCGTGCGGTCGTCGACGGACTCCAAGCCGACGTCGTCACGATGAACCAAGCGAGCGACATCGACATGCTGCACGAGCTCGCGAAGCTGGTCCCGGCGGACTGGCAAACGCGTCTCCCGAACCACAGCGCCCCGACGACGTCGACGACCGTGTTCCTCGTCCGCAAGGGCAACCCCAAGAAGATCCGCGACTGGAGCGACCTCGTGAAGCCCGGCGTAGGCGTGATCGTTCCGAATCCCAAGACCTCGGGCAACGGTCGCTACAGCTACCTCGCCGCGTACGGCTACGCGATCAAGAACAAGAAGACTCCGGCGCAAGCGCGCGCGTTCGTGACGAGCTTGTTCAAGAACGTTCCGGTGCTCGACACCGGTGGCCGCGGCGCAACCACGACCTTCGTGCAGCGCGGCATTGGCGACGTGTTACTGACGTTCGAAAACGAAGTGTTCCTGATCAAGCAGGAGCTCGGCGGCGAGAACTTCGACGTCGTGTATCCGTCGCTCAGCGTGCTCGTCGAGAACCCCGTCTCGCTCGTGGACACGGTCGTCGACAAGAAAGGCACGCGCAAGCTCGCCCAGGCGTACCTAG
>DASRXR010000973.1:0-4891 GCA_035687405.1 Polyangiales bacterium | reverse complement strand
CGACGCAACGCAACGCAAGCGGCCGGCACGATGGCTCCGGCAGCAATCGGCGGCGAGCATTTCTGCGAGTACGAGACTGCGTAGCCCTAGGTACCCCCCAAAACATGGGGGCTGAGGCGCAGCCCCAGTGAGGCGCGCAGCGCCGCGGCCCACCAACCTCGCTGTCACGATGCCGCCATTGGCGGCCACTGGGTTGTTGGGAAGCGATGGAGCCGTCGACCGACGCATCAAGTCACAACCAGCGCCGCCAAACCACGCAGAAACGCCCACAACCGCCGAAACCCACCGTTCGTGGCTCCGCGACTTGTGCGAGTCGAAACCTTTGCAGAGCGGCGCAACGATCCTGAAGTCCACGAGCGCCTCCCCCGAGTTTGATGAGCCAGAGAAACTGAGCCTCAGGCGGCAACGCACGCATGTAGCCATCGATTGAACGTGTTTCCACCGCGATCGGCTTTAGGTGTGCCCGAGCGCCACGTCCTTCTCGCGGTCCTTGCTGAAGCGCATCGGCTTCCCATGCTCGAACTCGAGTACCGGCGTGGCCCTTCGTCTCGTTGCGCGCAGGGTGTCGAACGCGCCGTCGAGCTGCGCGCGTGCCGCGTCAACGCCGGCTCAACCACCGATGTCTGCTCGGATTGCTGCGGCTCTTCCTCGGATCGTTGAGAGCACGGATTGATAGCCTGCTTCGAACTCTCGCTCCGTGTACTCCTTTCGCGGATCTGCTTGCACGTGCGCTTTGATCTGTTCGTAGTAGCGCTTCGCGACGTCTTCGAGCTTCAGGGCCTCGTAGATGCCGAGCGTCTCGCGCACCGCCGCGGTGTAGTTTGCTTTGCAGTCGGCATCGGCCACGCAGCGTTGGAAGATTATGCCCGCTGTCACGGGGGAACGGTCATTGTCACCGCGTCGCGCAAGCCCATAGATCGAGATGAACGGTTTTCCGGAATCACGAAACGGCTTCATCGACATGTCCATGCCCCACGGCAAGAAGACGAACTTGTTCGAAGTCGGGTCGTGATAGATGCGAAAGTTGTTCGGATAGAACACCGTGTACGAGTACATGTCCCACTGATTCACTGCGGCTTCCGCAGCGGTGAATCGAAGGAAGTGCTGCGTGTCGAGTGCTTTGTCCCAGTCAGCGAGCAGCGTGCCGCTCTTTGCGTTCTGAATCGTAGCGATCAAGTTGCGCATGTCGCTGCGGTCATTGGCGGTCTCATTGGTCTCGAGGTCGAAAATGGTCTCGGCGCCAGTCTCGAAGTCGCGTTGACCTTCTTCGTAAAGGTTCCCGTCGTCGCTAGCGAACCAGCGTCGCAAAAACGTTTTGTCTTCGGTTTCAATGTTCGCGTAAATGCCGAACGCTTTCCCATTCAAGTACACGAGTGCGCTGTTGCAGCGAGGTGCGGGAAGCTTCGCGGCGCGATAAACGTAGTACGCAAGTCGTTCAGCGAGAAACGAAGGATCCTCGACCATATTGTTGAGGGTCATGCGTCGAAGCCCGCGAAAGCTCTGATCGGCAACAAACTCATCGAACTTAATCTTGAACGCAGCCTTCTGTTCAAGTGTACGAAGGCTAGCTTCGCCTTTGATGCGAACGCCAATATCGCTCACGGTCTCGTTGCCGTAGCGAAGCGTGCCGCGAACATAGGTGTCAGGGTCCGCGCCCAGCGCAGTCATGGAAGCAGCAGGAAGCTCGATGTCGAAGCGAGGAACCACATTTTCATCGTAGAGCTCAGCGCTGAGATCGACGGTAGGCATCGAGTTGGGCATGCCGGCATCGGCCATGGGCATCGACATCGGCATGGCGCTCCCGGAAGCACCAGCGCCCGACGCCCTGGCCCCGGAGCCAGCCACGAAGGGAGCGCCAGTGCCGGCCCCACTGCCGGCAGCGCCAACCGGAGAGCTGCTCGAAGCGCCCGCTCCGCCGCCGCCAACAGCTGCAGCTCCGGCCCCGGCAAGGCCAGCGAGCGAACCGAACCCCGCCCCAGAACCGCCGCTGCCCGCCGCTAAGGCACTGGAAGCGTCATCGCCGCTATCAGAGCAGCCGAAGCCCACCACCAGAAGCACCCAAAATGAAGCCCGTCGAGGTCCAGCCAACCGCATTACAAGCCAAGTGTCACGACCGGACCGATGCGGTTCTAGAAACGCTCGTCTTCCTGACGGGGAAGAGTCAGCGCCTCATTGAATGAGATTTGCCCCGGATTTTGCCCTGAGAGCGAGCGCGCCCGCAGGACCTAGCGAGCCGTACTTCCTGTACGGCGCAGCGACGGGCCGAGGACGAAAGCCGCTCTCAGGGCAAAAGCCGGAGCAAATCGCTCTAACACCGCTCAACTTCGTACACGCCCTCAACCTTCGACAAATGGCGGATCAAACTCCGAAGCTTACTCACGTCGTCGATGTTGAACTGAAACGTATTCAACGCCCGCCCGTTCACACTAGCGCGACAAGTAGCCTCAGTGATGTTCACGCCATCTTCGTTGAACTGCCGCGAAAGACTAGCGAGTATCCCCGGCCGATCCGCCGTAACGATCCTCAACATCACCGGCAAGTCGACCTTCGAACTCTTCGCCCAACGACACTCGATCCGCCGCTCAGGCTCGAGCTCCATCGCCCGATCACACCCGCGCCGATGCACGGTCACCCCGCGCCCTCGAGTAATCCACCCGGTGATCGGATCACCCGGCAAAGGACTACAGCACTTCGCAAACCGGACGAGCACATCGTCCATGTCGCCGATCTCGATGCCCTCGTTCTTGTCCCGACGAGTGACCTTCCGAACCGTCTTCTCGAGCAAGCTCGGCCGCAACGACTCATGCGCCTCGGCATCCTCCGAAGGCACCAAAGCCTCCAGCGCCTGCGCCGCACCGAGCCGCCCATAACCGATCTGCGCAAACAACTCGTCCGCATCGCGAACGCGGAACCGCTTCACAGCCTTCTCGATCCCGCCGCCCTTCATCAAGCGCGGATACGACAAGTCCCGCTTCTGCATCTGCCGCTCGAACAAATCCTTGCCGAGCCGCACACTTCGCTTCCGCTCTTCGTCCCGCACGTGCGTGCGAATCCGCGCTCGCGCCCGCGCCGAATGCACGAAGCTCAACCAGTCCTTGCTCGGTTGCTGGTTCGGGCTCGTCAGAATCTCGACCGTGTCGCCGTTGCGAAGCTTGTACCCGAGCGGCGCGATCGCACCGTTCACCCGCGCACCGGCACAGTGATCGCCGATCTCCGAGTGAATCGAGTACGCGAAGTCCACCGGCGTCGAACCACGCGGAAATACCCGGACATCGCCCTTCGGGGTGAACACGTAGACCTCGTCACTGAAGAGGTCGACCTTCACACCATCGAAGAACTCCTCGGGGTCCTTCACTTCACTCTGGTACTCCATCAACTGACGGAGCCACTGGAACTTCTTCGCATCCGCGAGCGCAGGCCCGCCACCGATCTCCTTGTAGATCCAGTGCGCGGCGATACCCATCTCGGCCGTGCGATGCATGTCTTCAGTGCGAATCTGCACCTCGACCCGCCGGTGCTCCGGACCGATTACGGTCGTATGCAACGACTGGTACATGTTCGGCTTCGGCAGCGCGATGTAGTCCTTGAAGCGCCCCGGCACCGGCGTCCAATGCGAATGCACGATGCCGAGCGCCGCATAACAATCGCCGATGCGCGGCACCTGCACGCGAAATGCCATCAAGTCGTGAATGCGCTCGAACTCGGTCTGATGCTCACGCATCTTCCGGTAGATCGAGTACGGGTGCTTCAACCGCCCCAACACGTTGGCTTCGACCTTCTCTTTACCGAGAATGCGCTCGAGCTCTTTGACCACCGACTGAATGTACTTGTCGGAGTCCCGGTGCATCTTCTTCAGCTTCAGCTGTACCTGCTGATGCGCTTCCGGATACAGGTACATGAAGCTCAAGTCTTCGAGCTCGCTCTTCAACCACTGGATGCCGAGCCGGCCCGCGAGCGGCGCGTAGATCTCCATCGTCTCGCTCGAAATGCGTTCCTGCGCTTCGGCACTCATGTGCTCGAGCGTCCGCATGTTGTCGAGACGGTCCGCCAGCTTCACGAGGAGCACACGGATGTCCTCGCTCATCGCGAGAAGCATCTTGCGGAAGCTCTCGGCCTGCCGATCTTCCTTCGAACCGAAGTTGACCTTGCCGAGCTTCGTTACACCGGAAACGAGAAACGCGACTTCCTTGCCGAACTCCCGCTGGATGTCCCCTTCCGTCACCGGCGTGTCTTCGATGACGTCGTGAAGCAAAGCGGCGCAGACGCTGGCGCTATCTAGGCGCAGCTGCGAGATGATGTCGGCGACACTCACCGGATGGATGAAGTACGGATCTCCCGATTTGCGCGCTTGTCCGTCGTGCGCGCGGGCGGCGAACACGTACGCCTTGTTGATCAACTCGGTGTTCGCGCCTGCGTGGTAGCTTCGGACCTGATCCAGTATCGTTGTAAGCGGGACCATCGTCACTTCAGCATGAGCTCCGATCACGTACGGACGCCGAGACAACTCGCGTCGGGTCACGTTGCTGGACAAACGAGTAAAGGTCGCGCGCCCAGCGAATTCTAAACCTAACACCGGGTTAGGCACTCAACAACGTGGCATGGAACTGTGGTGCGAGGCGGTCGAGCGCATACCCCGTAGCCGGCGCGCGCGATCGTGGACCTGAACTGGTATGGTGATCGAGTCATGGGTCCCACACGAGCCTGGTTCGAAACCCACCGCCGCACCCTCTCCCGCGTGGTTGCAGTCGGCGGAGGCCTTGTGGTCGCCTTTGGGCTCTTCCCCCACGTTCCGCGCAAGGTAGACGTGGAAATCGACCTTCCCCCCACGCATCGGGAGATCGTGGAAGTTCGGGTCGCGTACGTGCAGGACGGAGAGGAGCTCCACGGCGTA
>DASRXR010000972.1:0-22670 GCA_035687405.1 Polyangiales bacterium | reverse complement strand
GCGGTTGCGCGTCTGCGGCTCGCATCGGATGCCAGGGAAGGTTCAGGTTGTTGTAAGGTGCCGGCTCTTCCTTGCGAAGCGACGCCCGCAGGCGGCCGTGCATTTGGTACGACACTGCTTTGCCATCGGGCCCGACGTCCTGCAACGTCGCGATGAAGTCGCCATCGGCCGCACTCGAGGACACCCACAAGTCCGCAACTGGGTGTCCGGTGACGCGAACCGCAGTCGCAAGCGGGTCGGTCTCGTAGGTCAAACCCCCTGCGAGGTTCATCGCAGTCGAGTTGTAGTCGACGACGGCTTCGTCCGCCGCGGTTGCATCGGCCGGCATTGCAGTCGCGAGCGTCTTCGCACCGAGATAGTAAGGCGTGCGGTTTTCATTCGGGAGCGGCCAGGCGGTCGAGCTGCGCCACGTGTTGTCCGCTGCTTCGTTGTACGTGTAGTAGTAGATCTTCGGCTCGTCCGGGATGCCGTTCTCGATTCCCTTCAGCCAGTAGTCGAAGAAGCGGCGCTCCTCGACCGAGATATCGAAGCCGGTCTGGCTCTCGACCGAGAACCACGCGCAGTGCTCTGCCGGGCCCACGATCAGCTTGCCCGGCACCTTGAGATTATTGACGGTGAAAAACGCGCCGTACTTCGTCGCTGCCTCATTCCAGTTCGCGGCGACGTAAAACGCGATACCCGACGCGTTGATCTGCTCCAGATAGGTGTGGGGACTCGACTTGATCCACCACTGCGCGGGAATGCTCTCTGAAGTGCTGTCACGAAACGGCACGTAGCCCGGATTCTCGATACTACCGGCGTGATCGGCGACGGCCGCTCGCAGCTGCGAACCACCCGTGTCTCCATCGACCGCGACTGCAGCCGTATCACGCAAGGACGACGAGCTGCCGCCGGGCGGCGCCTTCGTGTCGGTCCCTTTCGGCGCCGACATCCCGCCCGGCACGCCGAACGGATACACGTCGAACTCACAACTCATCGGGAACACCGGTCGTCGCCGCTTGCATCTGACTTCCGCCCGTGGCCGAGCAGCCCCACATGCCGACCTTGTCCGTCGCCCAAGGCTGCATCGCGAGCCATTCGATGATCTCGTACGCATCCATGCGTGCGGCATCGACCCACTCGCCACGGTTGTAGCCCTGGTTCTTTCCGTAAGATGCATACACACCGCGGAAGTCCGCGACCGCAACCACGTAGCCGTACTCGATCAAGCGAGCTGCTGCACCGGGATACGTTTCGCCGGACAAGCCCATGCCGGTGGTGGCCGACGTGAAGTAGCGCCGGTTGTACGGCGTATGCATCAGCAAGACCGGGAGCTTGGTCTCCACCACTTTGCCGCTCGAGTCCTTCGGCCGATACAGATCGACCGCGAGCTTGGTGCCGTCGCGCACCGCGACGTAATGCGAGCTGAGCTCATAGCCCGAATAGATTTTCTCGCCGAAGCCGCTGTACTCGCCCGGCTTCGACACCGCACCTGGTGGGAATGGCGCTTTCATTGGCATGGGAGTGCCCGGATCGGAGCTCGACGGACCGCCGTCCGTCGTTCCCGGAGTCGAATCCTTTCAACCTTCACCCACACGGTCGACATAATTGGGTCATCTTCGCGATCGATGAGGTTGAACTCGCATCTGAAGAGTCAACCCCCAAGACGCCGGAAGAACGCCAAAACTTAGATTTGAAAGCTTGGCGTCCCGCCTCCACACCCGTGCGCGTTTTGGATTTCGAGGCGCGGCGTGATCCAGTTGTCGATGCGATACAGGGCGAACCCTGCATCCGAGTGTTTCGCGCTCGGGGTTCACTGGTAGACCAAATCGGTCGGGTGACCGCGCTCTGGACCTCAACCCACGCCGCCAGCTTCAGGACCCGACACTAGAGCGCAGTCGAATCCGGCATGACCGTGTCGAGTGGGCGTCGACCATCGGCGCCCGCACGCGATGCGGCGATGTATTCGAAGCTTCCGTCGAATAAGCCCGCGAGCTGTTTCAAGGTGACTGTCTCGCGGTGATTCAGAGCGGTGCAGGTCGCGAAGAACGTTCGCCACTGCTCGGAGGCGACGAAGCCCCCCTGGAAGTTCAACGCGTTGAAACGCTCGAGGTGGGTTTGATCGATCTCGTCCGCCGCCGTCGTGTCGAACAGGCGCCGATACTGCGCGAGAATGTCAGGATCGACGTTTCCGTTCGCGTCAAAGGCGCCCGTGCGACCGGCCGGCCGCCGTTCCGCGATCGTTGCAATGTCGACTGCGCGTCCGCGGCCGAACACGATCAACGCGCCGAGTGCTTTCTTCAGGGCGGCTACCGGACGAAGGCGATTCGCGATGAACGCCTTGTACAGATCGAACAGATCGAGCTTTCCCTTGAGCTGATAGTCGAGCGCACTCAGGTGGCGTTCGAGCGCCGTTCGCTCGACGGCGACGTCCGCCCCGGCCGCGAGGCGTTTCTCTTCCTGGCGGTCGAGAAAGCCTCGGAACTCGAGGTCGCCGAGGGGTCCGATCTGATTGAGCCGGCCCTCGAGCGCCTCGAACCACACATCCGGAAATGCTTCGCCCGAAGCCTGCGCCGGCGGAAAGCGCGTCCCGGGTGCGGGCCACTTCCACACGCGCTCGAAATCCTTCGCGGTCGCGAGTAGATCATCGATGCGTACGTCGCCGAGCGATCCGCGAACGATTTGATCGTGCAACGTGATCGACGTGGCATTCGATTTCGTGCCGTACACGTGGCCGCGTGCCGAATCGACGAGGAATGTCTGCTCGGACGGCAGGTGTTTGAACCGAATGATCCGCATCGCACTTCTCCTTTCGATCAGGGTGATCACGTCGATCCCGCGTGCCGACTCGGGGTATTCGCGTACCACTCCTCGCTCGCGGAGAGCGGATGCTCTTCCGGCGCGGTGTGCACCGTGGTTCCCCACGGTTCGAACGCGTTGTTGACACCTGCGAGCCCCGAGCGTGCGAGCCCGGGCAGGTGGTGCAATAGGAGCGACTTCATCGTGATCTCGGTGATGCGCGCTTTCATCTCACGCGTGTAGACGCGCGGGTCGTTCCACCTCTCGGTGAAGAACGGGTCGGCTTCGAGGCGCCGCGATGCCTCCTGAAGAAACACTGCAAAACGTGTGTCGTCGAAGCCTTGGAAGGGTCGCTGCTCGCCGTCTTCGAACAACAGTCCGACTTGCAGATCGACTTTCTCGATTCCAGCCGCGCCGTACACGGACTCGAGCTTCGCGATCTTCTTCGGGTCTTTCGTGATGTCGGAATAGTCGTGGCAACGCGGCCTGCCCAGCTGCGCTCGAAACTGATTGTAGGCGGGCACGCCGCGCTCTCTCGCGCGCACGATGTCGGCGGCTGCGATGTCGGTCATCGCGAGGCCATCGGTGCTCGTGTTGAACATGAACGCCGGATAGTTGTTCTCGACGAGCATCGGCATGTGCTGATGACCGAGCGAGATGGCGAGCGTTTCGAGCCCGAGCTTCTTCACGAGCTCATGCGCTGCGCGATCCCGCGTGAGCTCGACTGGGACCTCGCCATCACTGGTGCCCTCTCGCGTTCGGATCTCGAGCGTATCCGGCACTGCGGAGTGCAGGCGGTAGACCTCGGAGAAGTTCTCACTGAACTGGCGCGGCTTTCCGTAGGTGTTCGTGTGGCTGCCGATGATGCCGCCGAGCATCGAGTCCTTCGGCGTCCACCACGCGTTTGCGCGGCGCTTTTCGAACGGTTGGAACTTCGTCGAGATGAAGCCGTTCCAGTTCGCGTTGAGTCCGCTCGCGAGCACGCGATTCGGCAGGATGGCCGGCGTCCACTCGACGGTGTGAATGCGCGCCATCTTGGCTGCAACTTCCAAGCGCGCGGCTTTGAACAAGTGGTCCGAAGACCAAGTGGGATGTTCGGCTTTGAGCAAGTCGCACACGTGGTTGTGCTCTCGCGCAAATAGGCCGTGCATGAAACTCAGCGCGATCCACCAGTTGCGGCTGAAGCCGGTGTCTTCGACGCCGAGCTCTGGGTCGATCGGCAGATTGCCATCCGCGTCGAGATACAACTTGCCGTCGGGCAGCAAGGCGCCGTTCGGGCCCGTTCGCAGTCGATCTTCAGTCGCCTGATCGCTTCCGTAGACTTGGCTCGCATCCCACCAGTGCGTCGTCTCGTTTTGAAAGTACTCGGGGCCGCGATCGGCGAGCACGTCCGGTTGGGTCTTGCGGAACTCTAGGTGCGTCTGTCCGGTCGCGAGTCGAATGGGATCGTGCTCGTCGAGCGGGTAACGCAGCATTCCGCGTTCCGGGGGCAGCTGACGATGATTGAACCAACCGTGCACCTGAAACTGAATCCAGGCCGCGGCGATCATGTTCAGGAACGGCGTTAGTTTGCGTGAGCCTTCAGGCGCGAGCAGGGCTCGACTTACTTGGCGCGGGTTCGGCAAGCTCGAGTCTTCGGCGCGGTTTCGCGCGACGTCGCTCGCCGGTGACAGGCCTTGGTGTGGAAAGCGTGTGCCCGCGCGGCCCATGTTCGGATCGTCGGTGCGCCAGGAACCGTCGGCAGTTGGAAAGTAGCGCGTCCACTCCGGACGACGTTGGCCGGGTGGTGCGTGACCGACGAGATCACCCGGATAGGGATCTTGTAACGTGTCGCGATTCATCTCCATGCGCAGGTACGCGAGCATCATGTCGGCGACGAGTGCTTGCAGCTCGTGGCGTATGCTCGTGCGCGGTTTGTGGAGTACGACGTTCGCGAGCTTCTCTTCGAGCCTCCAGACTTTTTGACTTCCGGCGCTACCCACCGCGCGAATCAACCCGACGACGGGAGGACCTAAGATCACGCCTGCGACGGTGCGCGCTTTGTCGACGAGTTGTTCCGAGAGTGAAGGTCCGGGGGGCAACACGATGCCGTCGGGCGCACGCAGCTGCAATGCAGCAGGGTAGGTCAGGTGTTCTGCACGGAATGCTTCAGTCGGCGCCCGTCGGAGTGCGACCCCGTTGATCGAGCTCGCTCGCGCGCGTTCGAGCATCAAGGTCCAGGCATGCTGTTCCGGTTGTGCCGCGCACGCGATCTCGAGGTGACTGACTGAATCGGAGTATTGCTGCAGCTGGAAAAAACAGACGCCGGCGAGGTAGTGCGTCGTGCCTGTCGAATCGACCCGTCGGGCGACGGCGCGCTCGAGTCGTTGCAGTTGTACGTGCAGTTGTCGGCAGAGCTCGACGTCCGACAGCGTGAAGTTTTCGAGCAGGCGCTGCGTGGCCGCGTGAGTCTCCAGAAGATCGTCGGGAAGGTCCCGTGCCGTCTCGGGGCCGTCGAAGCCGGAGCGCATGCGCGAAAATGGGCAGCCGCCGTGGGCTGCAGGCGCGCGTCGAGAAACGCTGCGCGTAGCTCGATCGCTGCCGTGGACTGCGTGGCCGTCTGTCTTACGGTCAGGATACGTGTTCACGTCGTTCTCCTTCGCTCGTACGAGCTGGGCAAAGGGTGCGGCACGCGTCGCGTCGAGTGCCCGCGCGCGTGCCGAAGCGCTTGCACATTTGGTGCCTAGCGCCGCACTAACAGCGTCGCGCACCTCAGTTGGGAGGATGACGGCGAGATTGCGTAGCGCAGCGCCCCAGGTGTGCGGAGCGGCTTGCGCGCATGCCACGGTCTGGTGCTGCACTCAACATCGTTCCACGCATTGCGAGGTGAACACGCGACGATACGCCACCGCCTACAAAGACGAGCGCGGGGCGGGTGATGCACTCTGGGTGCGCGCGAGCTCGATCACGCGGTTCAGAAGCGCCTCGGGGTAGACCCGGTTAACCAAGCGCTTCCGGACTTCAGCATGGATCACATCGAAGGCCTTCTGCCCGTCAGCCGAATAAGGCGTGGACTCGTACTTCCGCTCGAGCAGCCTGCGGAGCGACGCCTGATCGGCTTGGCGGTTGCGCGCGCTCTCACGCACGCTGTTCAGACGCGCCAGCTCGACGACTTTGGCTCGGATGTCGGGCGCGAGGCTCTCGAAGATGTCTTTGTTCATGACCCACGCGCCCATGAGCATGCCATTGGCCTCTTGGCTGACGTACTTCTGACCGGTGGAGTGCCACTGCAGAGCGAGGTACATGAGCGACGTGCTCTCGACGAGATCGATCATCTTCGTCTGCAACGCGCCGAAGACCTCCGGTAAACCGAGCGGCACCGGCGTCGCCCCGACTGCGCGCCACGTCTCCTGCATGATCGGGCTCTGCGGCCACAACCAAGGGCGCATGCGCTTGATGTCGCTCGGCTGGTGGATCGGCTCGCGCGAGAAGTATCGGTATTCGCCGGCTTCGCCCCAGGAGATGAGCTTGTAGCCTTTCTGATCGAAGATTTTGTCGAACTCGGGGAGCAGCTCGCGCGTGACGTTTTCGAGTTGCGTGTAGTTCGAGATCACGCCCGGTGCGCGCAACACGTTGACCTCGGGCACCATCAATCCGAGTCCGTCGGACGTGACCATGCCGGAGTCCAGCTGTCCGACCTTCATCTTTCGCACGACGTTGACTTCGTCCCCGGCGACTCCGCTGCTGTACATCTGAAAGCCGACCGCGCCGCCACTGAGTTGCCGGATCGATCGATCGAGCTCCTCGAACGAGCGTAGGAACGGTGAGTTCTTCGGCGCGAGCGTGGCGACTCGGATCATCTTCATCTCGGCCGCTCGCAGCAGCGGCGCTGCGCTGGGTAGCAGGATCAAACCACCCGCGAGCAGAAGCAGCGATGCGTGGCGTAGCAGTTTGGTCGACATGGTCGTCATGGTGTTCCCTGGGATTGGGCTGATGATTGTGTCTTCAACAACTGCTCGGCATGGACCCGTGCGATCTTGTTGCTCAGTCGCACAGAGTTGCCTTGGTCCTCGGGCGCCAAGACTTCGTCGAGTAAAGACTTGAAGAGTGCTCGATCGCCCACGGTCAGAGCGTAGAGCTTCGCGTAGTTGAGCTGCACTACGTGTGACTTGCGACCCGTGAGCTCGAGCGCGCGTTCGAAGTACTGTTTGCCCTTCGCGGGGTCGCCACCGAAATCGGGTGGTGTTTGCGAGTACAAGCCGCCCATGAAGACGAGCGCGGCGCCGGATTCGTACCCGGGATCGAGTGCGATCACGTGTTCAACCAGCGCGCGAATCATCGGCAGGTCGACCGCCGCGTCGAGCGCATCGGTCATGCCCAACATCGATCCCCAAGCGGTCGCGGTCCAAAACACCGGAGCGAGATCCTCGCGCGCGCCGTAGTGTCGCTGGAGGTAGCTTCGAAGTGCAGTCGGCTCGCCGAGTAACGCGTCGTCGATGCCGGCGTCACGCACGCGCATCGACGCCAGCGCGAGATCCCGCGCGCGGCGGTAGATGAGCTCGGCGCGTGCGCGCAATCGCTCCGCCTCAGTGAACCGTCCGTCCGCCCGTGAGCTCGCGAGCTCGAGCTCGACCCAGCCGAACGCGTAACCAACGTATGTCGACACCAATGTCAGCGTCAGCGCTTCATTGTCAGGACTGACAGAATGCATCGCTTCGAGCTGCATGATCGCGGCAGCAGTTCCATGGCCCGCGATTTCATAGTCCCAGAACCCGCGCATGTGCCCGGTGCTCGCGGCCGCGATGCTTCCGGCTTGATCCGCGGCAAAACGATTTAGGTTGCAGCCCGCTGACAACAGCAGTGCGGCGGATACCAGATACTGCCAAGCAGGGCGCACATCGGACATGGTCGTGTGCTCGCACGCTTTCGAGCGGGGCTCACATCACCGGTCGTGACGACCGGCTCGGCTCGAGCTGACGCGACACCCGCGCGCCAATCAGCCGACAACTCGCACAAAATGAAACACGTTCTATTTGCTCCGTCAAGCATCACCGCTTGCGGCGAGAGTTGCCCTCGAACTCGGACTTGCGATCGCAGTTACGTGGTCGGCGTCAAATTGAAGGGACTGACAAGAATCGTGAAGAAAGCGTACAACCACGTTTGCGAGCGATGCGATTTCAGAATAGAACATGTTCTACTCAAGCGAGTCCGCGCGGGAAGTGCCGGCTGCGCGTGCATCCGCGAAGGGCGGAGGTGCTGACGTGGGCGTACTGCAACGCAAGCTGTTGTTGCTCGTGAGTGCTTCGTTGTTCGCCTGTAGCGGGCAGAAGGACACGGTGTTGATGCCCGACACGATCGCTGGCGGCGGTGCGGGCATGGCTGCCGGCGCGCCGGCTTCCGCAGCTGGGAGCGGCGGTGCGGGCGCGTCTGGTGCGAGCGGGGGCGGCGGGCGAGGTCCTGCCGCTGGCGGCGGCGTCGCTGGAATGACCACGACTACGGCTGGAATGTCCGCAGCTGGAAGCGGCGGCGCCGGCACGGGCGGAGCTGGCGCTGGAGCGGGCGCCGGTGCGGCAGGCGAGAGTGGCGCGGCCGGAAATGCCGGGGAAAGCGGCGCGAGTGGAGCTGCCGGCGGTGGTGGCGCGGCCGGAGCGTCCGGTGGTGGAGCGGCGGATCCCGCATGCGACTTCAACGGCATTTGGATCGGCAAACAGGTGACAGTCAGCGAAGCGCTGAGCCTGCCGCAGTCGAGCAACAACTGGTATTACCTCGAGTTCAAGCAGGCAGGTACTGCGGTCGAAGTCAGTAAACACTTCGATTGCGGCATCGAAGTCAGCGGCTCGGCCACCGTCTCACTCTCGCGCAAGACAGTCGAGGGACTGATCCCACACAACCAGCAGGTGGGCCGCAAAGCGACGCTCGTCAAAGAGGGGAATAACTGTACGTTCTCGGCGACGCGCTTCTGGAGTATTCGCGGAGCGGACGAGGCGCGCTTCCTGCCGAACGCGACGCGCGACTCCGACATGAGCGTGAAGCAGGTGGCGATGGCGAACCCGTTGCCCACGGCATCGAACACCGACGGTGCAGTCGATACCGAAGGCGATGGGAAGCTCGGTGTGGCTTTTCAAGTGTCGGGCATCATCACCGGCACTCGAAACTCGGTGCAGCGCGATTGGACGCGCTGGTTCACCGAGCCCGGCTTCGAGATCCCAGCGAGCACGGATTGGGCGACGGATCTCGAGATTCGCGCCGACTTCGACAACGAAGAGAGCATTCTCGACCCGACCAGCGGCCTGTTAGTCTCGGGCAGCTCACCGAAAGCCGGTGCAAAGCACATCTTGCGGCTGCACTTCCTCGGTCGCGACGCGTCGGATCCCCGCGTGGCTGCGATCGTGAAACCGAATGACGTCGATACCTGCTTCGCGATCCAAGACGCGCTCCCGGCGGAGGCTCTCGAGTGAGCCAGAGGGCAGCTCGGTCCGCTGCGGGGTCCAGCAGATTCGAAAGTTTTAGTTCAGGTTTTAGTCGGGCTTGGGGCGTACTCGCAGCGCTGGTCGTGTTGCAGCCAGCAGCGGCGCGGGCGTCCCCTCCGTTCGAGCTCATCGGTTCGGCGCTCGGCAGCGGCGGGCTCAACGCGCGCAGCTCGGGCTCGGACGCATCCTCTGCGTACTTCAACCCGGCGCGGCTCGCGCGGGCGAAACCAGGGCTGCAGCTCGGCTGGTTCGTGCTCAACGACGCGATCGATCTGACGATGTTCGCGCGCAACGGAGTCGACGTGCCTACGACCGCGCTCGACGAGTTCGAGGGCCGCTTCCCACCCGTGCCGACGACCTGGCTGCAGAACGGTTGTGATCCCGCGATGCAAGGTCGCTGCGTGACCAAGCTCGCGCCACGGCCGCGCCAAGGCGCGGGCTCGAGCGGTAATACGCGCGTGTATCAGGTGTTCGGCCTGGTGAGTGAGGTCGCCAAACGTTGGTTGACCCTGGGCGTCTACGGAATGGTTCCACTCGACGGGTTCCTGCAGGGCCAGTCGTTTTTCGTGAACGAACGGGAACAGTACTTCTCGAATAGCCTGCACCCTGAGCTGTACTCCGATCGGCTCACTGCGATGGCGCTGGCATTCGGTGCGAGCAGTCAGTTGCTCGACTGGTTGGCGTTCGGCGTCGGGGCAACCTTGAGCCTGACGAACACTGCGGACGCGGGCACGTACGTCGGCAACAGCGCGGACATCCCGGATACCCTGCAGCTGGCCACGAAGATCGACGTGACGACCGGCATCGCGCCCAACTTCGGCTTCATGCTGACTCCCGTCGATGGGCTCGATATCAGTCTGACTGCGCATACGCCGCAGAAGATGGAGATCGTCACGGGCTTCAGCACGTTTTTACCGAACGGGGATCTGCAACGCGCCGACCGCACGGCTACACTCGCGTGGGAGCCTTGGAAGTTCGGCATTGGGGCGCAATACGACTTCGTTCGTGCACCCGGCCAACGCTTTGGAGCGGTCGCCGCTGCGACGTGTGCACTGTGGTCCGGCTATCTCAACCGTCAGAACGAACGACCGCAGCAAGGTTATGGGTGGTCGAATACCGTGGGGTTGTCGTTCGGGTTGCGTCACGTGTACGACGAGCGGCTGACGAGCTCACTCGACGCGAGCTACGAGCCGAGCCCGGTGCCTGCGCAGACGGGTCGCACGAACTACGTCGATAACGATAGGTACTCGCTCGCGGCGAGTGTCAGCTATCAGTATCCGATCGCGGAAAAGGCCGAGCTGAAGGTGGGCGTGCAGGGCCAGGTCCACTTTCTGCCTGAGCGCTCGCAGCTCAAGATCGATCCCGCGAAACCGCCGTACGCGGGGAACTCGTACTCGCAACTCGTGCAGGACGAGTGGCTCGACGGCGCAGTCAACAACCGCGAGGAAGTGATCCAGGAGTCGTATGGGCTGCAGACCAACAACCCAGGTTGGCCCGGCTACAGCTCGAAGGGCACGATCGTGGGCGGCGGGTTGAACGTTTCGTTGTTGTACTGACCGCTCAGTCTTCGGCGTCTGCAGCCAGTGGCGGCTGGACGTAGAACTGACGGCACCACTTGCGGAACAAGCCGACCGGGCCATCGCCGTCGCACAAGATTGGACGCTCCCACTGCGTCTTGTGCTCCCAGATCGGAATGTCTTGCTCGAGCTGGCGCGAGACTTCGTTGATGAACGCTGCGCCGACGCCGCGCGTGACATCAGCGCCACCGAACTTCTTGACCGAGAAGCTGAAGCGTACGTCGACATAGTCGCCGTCGATCGGCGTGACGGAGCTCACGAGCAACGTCTCGACCAAACCCTTGAAGCGCACGGTGCCGAAGCCGAAGCCGTACGACAAGCTCTCGACCGTGCCTTCGATCGTGCCACGTGCCGTATCCGTGTCGGTGTTGGAGAACACGCGCAGCACGTGATCGCGCACTTCGGCTTGGCTCGCCGGCATGTTGCTCGTGCCGTGCACGAACTTGAAGTGCGCCGAGTCGACTGAGTTCTCAGCCATCTCCTGATTGCGCGTGCGGATCTTCCAACGCCGGCGCTCGTAGTCCGTCCACTCCGGATCGCCGTATTCGGCGACTACCGGCAGGTCCCACGCCGGCGCTTCGCCGCCCGCGTGATGCCAGACCATGATCAATCCCGCGAGCTCGCGGACGTGCCACGTGCGCAGCTTCGCCTTTGGCGGGATCTTGCGCGCGTACGGAATCTCGGTGCAGATGCCCGTGCCGTCGAACTTCCAGGCGTGAAACGGACAGCGGATGCACGCGCCTTCGACTTTGCCGCCGTAGCCGAGATGCGCGCCGAGGTGCGGACAAAACGCATCCAACACTTTTGCTTCACCCGACTCGGTTCGGAACAGCACGAGCTCGCCGCCAAAGTACGACAGCGGCATCACTTGGCCCGGTGCGAGCTCATCCGAATAGGCGACTTGAAACCAACCGAGTGGGATCGCAGGTGTGTAATAGCGACTAGCCATGACGCGATCAGTACAACACGTCCGTGTAGGGGTGTCGAGGCGAAAATAGAACGTGTTTCACTCGGTGAGAGCAGCTGTTCGAGAGCGGGCTGGCTGCTACAACCGAAAGATCCGCGCCGCGTTTTCGCGCAGGAATTTAGGCCAAACCTCGGGTTTGAACGGCACCTCGGGTAGCTCGCGGAAGATGCGCTCGAGCGACAAACCCATCGGGTAATAGCCGGCGTACATGATCTTGTCGGCGCCGCGCTGGTTCGCGTAGTCGATGATGTCTTTCGGATAGTGGCGCGGCGCGAAGGCGCTCGTCATGTAGCTCAGGTTCGGGTACTTGAGCATCAACTTGACTGCAAGTTGTGTCCACGGCTCCGCGCCGTGACGCATGACGAACTTGAGCTCCGGGAAGAACCAGCAGACTTCGTCGATGAGCTCGACGCGCTGTGGCGCCATCGGCAGACGCGGACCCGGCACCCCGACGCAGCACACGAACGGTAGATCGAGCTCCACGCACTTCGCGTAGATCGGGTACCACTTGCGGTCGTCGATCGGCACTTGTGGACACAACCCGGACGGGAACGCGGTGACGGCTTTGATCCCGAACTCGCGTTGCATCCGCGCCAGGTTGCGGACCTCCGCCATGCCACGGTTCGGATCTGCCGAATACGACGCGAAGAAGCGATCGGGGAAGCGCTCGAGCGCTCGTTGCGTCACCTGATTGTCGTCGCTCACGCCGAGCATCGCGCGCTCGATCCGGTACTTGTCCATCTCCGCGATGGTGTGCGCGACGTAGTCGTCCTGCTTGCCGGCCTTCGGGATGTCTTTGAACATGTACTGTGCCGGCATCTCGAACTGCTCGCGGCTCTCCTCGTCGAGCAGGAGCGGGCGCATAAACTCGTACCACGCGCGGTTGTCCTCGCCTGGGATGCCCATCATCAGATCGATGACCGGTACTTCCGGTAGGCTCATGAGAGCGCGCCTCCATCGACTCGGATCTCGATCCCGTTCAAATAGCTGGCGTCGGACGAACCGAGAAACGCTACGACCCCGGCGACTTCCTCCGGCTCGGCGAAACCCTGGTGCGGAATCGCGCGCTTGAGGAGCGCGAAGTCGGCGTCTTTCGGGAGCCGGAAGCCTTCGTGGATCGCGGTCTTTACGCCACCCGGACAGATCGCGTTCACGCGCAATCCCTGCTTGACGTACTCAGCCGCGAGCGCGCGGGTGAGCGATAGTACGCCGCCCTTGGATGCGGCGTAGGCGGCCATCCACGGGTGAGCCCCGAGCGCTGCAGTCGAGGACATGTTGACGATCGCGCCCTTCGTCGCGAGCAGGTGCGGCAGCGCGGCGCGACACATCAGGAACGTGCCGGTCAAGTTGATCGCGATCACGCGGTTCCAGTCGTCCAGCAGCAGCTCATGGCTGCGATCGGATCGCAGAACGCCGGCGATGTTGCAGAGCACGTCGAGTCGCCCAAAGTGCTTCACCACTTGTTCCACTGCAGCTGCGACCGCGCTCTCTTGCGCGATGTCGCAGATCACCGGCAACACCGGCCGCTCGCTCCGAGCCAGCAGTTGCGTGGTTTGTTCGAGCCCGGCCGCGTCCACGTCGAGGCAGGCGACGCTGGCGCCTTCGCTCGCGAGCCTGACGGCGCTCGCGCGGCCGATGCCCGAAGCAGCACCGGTGACGATCACGATCTTGTCGGTGAAGCGCATCTCACTCCGCAGCGGCCGACTCCGGTTTTAGTCGTTCGGCCCGCGCAGCTTCGGCCGCGTGATTGGCTGCGATATAGCCGAACGTCATCGCGGGGCCGATCGTTCCACCAGCACCAGGATAGCTGGTGCCCATGATCGACGCCGAACAGTTGCCAGCCGCATACAGGCCCGGGATGACGGTTCGATCCGCCGTCAACACTCGCGCCTGCGCATCCGTGACGAGGCCGCCTTTAGTCCCGAGGTCGCCAGGGTAGACCGCGATCGCGTAGAATGGCGCTTCGACGATCGGCGCGAGGCTCGAGTTCGGTTTGATCTTCGCGTCGCTGTAGTAGCGGTCGTAGCTGCTCTCGCCGCGCTTGAAGTCCGGATCGCGGCCACTACGAGCAGCTTCGTTGAAGCGCTCGACGCTTTTCTCGAGCCCGCGTGGGTCGACGCCGATTCGGGCGGCGAGCTCTACGAGGGAGCCCGCCTTGTTCAGGAACTCGCGGCGCAGACGCTGGCCGATCGCAGAGTCCGGCTGAAGCTTCGAAGGGCCGAGCGGGCCGACCGGATAGCTACGCCGATAACGCGCGTCGAAGACCAAGTAGCAGGGGATCGTCGTCGCTTCGGGGCGATTTGCTGCGTAGATGGCGTGAACTACGTCTCCGTACGGCGCCGCCTCGTTCGTGAAACGCTGACCGGCTGCGTCGACCAGAATCGCGCCGGGCATCGACTTCTCGACGACCAATAGCCACGCATAGTCGTTCGGCAGCAGGCTGACGGGCGTCCACCAGGCTTCTTCCATCAAGTCGAGCGCGCCGCCGACAGCGGCACCCATTCGGATGCCGTCGCCCAAGTTGTGCGGATTGCCGGCGGTCCAGGTCGCGGTGATGGGTTTCTGCTGATACTGCTTGCGCATCTCGAGGTTGCGCTCGAATCCACCGCTCGCGAGCAACACGCCCGCGCGCGCTTCGATCCGCACGGCTTGTCCAGCGCGCTCGACGCGTGCGCCCACCACGCGCCCGTTTTCGACGATCAGCTCCTGCGCGCGCGTCTCGAGCCAGAGTGGGACATCCCGATCGAGCAGCGACTTGCGTAGCCGGCCGACTAACGCGGTGCCGAGTGTGAGGCGACCGTCCGCTTTGCCTTTGCGCCGCGCTCGCACGTCGCACCAGTAGCGCAGGAAAATCCACGCCATCAGCAGGTACGACAAAAAAGAGAACTGCACGAGCCGGTGCGCTTCGACCGCGGTCAGCCCCATGCGACCGAGCACTAGGCCCTGACCCGAGCGGCGCAGCTGATCTTCGTGCCCGCCGAGCTTGCGCGCGCGGAACGGTACGGGTTCGATCGTGCGTGCGCCGGGCTTGCCGCCTTCGTATTCGGGATAGTAATCGCAGTAGCTCGGGCACGCGCTCAGCTTCAGCGCAGTACGCGATTCCAGGTAGCGCACCATCTCAGGCGCGTGATCGACGTACGCGCGCAGCCGCGCATCTTCGGTGCGCTCTTGCGTGACCTGCTGCAGGTATCGCAACGCTTCCTCGGGACTATCCGTAACGCCGGCAGCTGCCATGTGCGGGTTGTTGGGCACCCACAGCGCGCCACCACTCATGCCCGTCGAGCCACCGTACTTATCGCTGCACTCGAGGACCAGCGTGTACAACCCCAAGTCGTGTGCGCGGATTGCAGCGGTCATGCCGCCGCCACCCGACCCGATCACCAGGAAGTCGCAGCTGTGATCGAACGGCTGAGCGATCTGGTCCTGCATGTTCGGCTCAAGCGTTGGCGGCTCGCAGCTCTTGGCTGCGCGACGCTATTTCCTTCGCCCAGCCGTAGTCGGGCTTGCCGCTCGGGGAACGGACGATCTTGTCGACGAGCGTCAGCAACCGCGGAATCTTGTAACCGGCAGCGTGCTGGCGGCAGTGCGTCTGCAGCTCGTCCAAGCTCAGCCGCTCGCCCGGGCGCGTCTCGACGACTGCAGCTACCCGCTGCATCCAGCGTGCGTCGTCGACTCCGACGACCACCGCATCGAAGACTGCGGGATGGCTCTTCAAGATCTCCTCGATCTCTTCGGGAAACACCTTCTCGCCACCGGTGTTGATGCAGACGGCACCGCGCCCGAAGATCGTGATGCGTCCGTCACTCTCCACCGTCGCGCAGTCACCGGGTAAGACCCAGCGCCGGCCGTCGGCTTCGATGAACCGCTCGGCAGTGAGCGCCTGCTCCTTGTAGTAGCCGAGTGGCAGCCGTCCGCTGCGGGCGAGCCAGCCGATCTGGCCCGAGCCGGGTTCGATCGGGCGGTGCTCATCGTCGAACACTGTGTTCGTGTTCGCATCCATCATGAAGCTGGGCCGGCCATCGCGCCCGGTCTCGTTTGCAGTGCCGTGATACGCGGAGCCCTGGTGGCCAGCCTCGGTCGAGCCGAAGCTGTTCACGAGAATGATGTTCGGCAACGTCTCATGCAGCTGTTGGCGGATCACCGGCGAGAAGACTGCGCCGGCGGATGCGACGACGAACAAGCTCGACATGTCGTAACGCCGATCGCCTTGCGTCAGGATCTCGACGAAGGGGCGTGCCATCGCATCGCCCACGAAGGTGAGCGTATTGGCTTTGTGCCGCTCGATCAGTGTCGCGACCGCTGCGGGGTCGAAGCTGCGGCCTGGTTGAAGGATCACGCGCCCGCCACCGAACAACGCGATCAATGCAGACCACTGTGCTGCGCCGTGAATCAGCGGCGCCGCCGGCAAGAACGCCAGCGGAGCGTTGGTCGCGACGGCGACGTTTGCAGCGAGCTGCGCAGGATTGTCGATCGGCGGGCCACCGGGGTTGCCGCCCTGCAGGCCGGCGAAGAACACGTCTTCGTGGCGCCACATCACGCCCTTGGGTTTGCCGGTCGTACCGCCCGTGTAGACGATGTATAAGTCGTCGCCGGAACGTTCGGCGAAGTCGCGCTCGGCGTCGCCATCGCGCTGAATCTCTCGATAGTCGAACGCGCCTTTCAGTGCTTCACCGCCGACGACGATCAACGTCTCGAGCGACGTAACCGAACGCATGACCGAAGTCATGGTCGCGGCGTATTCGGATTGCGTCAGCACCGCAACTACGTCTGCATTGCTGCATACGTACGCGAGCTCTTCGGCGACGTACCGATAGTTGATGTTGATCGGCACTGCGCGCAGCTTGAACGCGGCGAGCATGCCCTCGAGGAACTCGTTGCCGTTCCACAAGTGCAAGCCGATGTGCTGGCCCGGCCCGACACCACGCGAGCGGAGGAAATGCGCGAGGCGGTTGGCCCGCGCATCGAGCTCGGCGTAGCTGAGCTGTGTCTCGCCGCTCACGACTGCAACTCGTGATGCCGCGATGTCTACGATCGACTCGAACAGATCGGCGATGTTGTAGCTCACGCATAAAGTGAAACAGGTTCTATTTTGGTTTGCAAGCCCGGGAAAAGGTCGATTTGCTTACTAGAACGTGTTTCATTCGTGTCGACCCTGCGCTAAGGTCCGACCATGCGACAAGCCGGGTTCTGGTCGTTTGCGCGAGCCTATCCAGCGTCGATTGCCGTGGTCGAAGTGTCGGGCAGGACACTGACGGCCGGTGAGCTCCTAGCGCAGAGTCACCAAATCGTGTCGGGCTTGCGCGCTCTCGGGTTGAGCCGAGGTGACTGCGTCGCGATGGCGCTGCCCAACTCCAGCGAAGTGCTGGCGTTGTTCATGGCTGCGACTGAAGCCGGCCTGTACTTAGTCCCGATCAACTGGCACCTCACGGCATCCGAGATCGCGTATGTGCTCACGGATTCGAACGCCAAGGTGTTCGTCGCTTCGGAACGCATTGGGCAGGCCAGTCGCGAGGCTGCGGAAATGGCCGGTGTTCCAGCGGTCACTCGCTTTGCGGTCGGCAGCATCGAGGGTTTTCGCCCATTTTCTGAGCTGATTGCGGGCCAACCCACCAGCGTTCCGGACGATCGGAGCGCGGGCGCCGCGATGACCTATACGTCCGGCACCACCGGAAAACCGAAAGGCGTGCGCCGGCCGGTTGGCGTTGCAGATCCCGACACCGTCGCGGCAGCGCAGGCAGGGTTTCTGTCACTGTTCGGGATTCTGCCCGGCAGTGAGGGCGTGCACTTGGTGTGTGCACCGCTCTATCACACGGCGGTTCTCAACTTCGCGACGAACCACCTGCACCTCGGTCACACGTTGGTGCTGATGGACAAGTGGAGTCCCGAGCTGACGCTCGAGTGCATCAGTCAGCATCGCGTGACCAGTTCCCACATGGTGCCGACGATGTTCAATCGGTTGCTGAAGATCCCTCCGGATCAGCGCAAGCAATACGACGTTTCGTCACTCCGGCACGTGATCCACAGCGCGGCTCCGTGTCCGATCGAGACCAAGCGCAACATGCTCGAGTGGTGGGGCCCGTGCATCTACGAATACTACTCCGCATCTGAGGGCGGCGGCACGCTCGCGACTCCCGAGCAGTGGCTGCAAAAACCCGGGACAGTCGGCAAGGCCTGGCCGATCTCCGAGATCCGCATTCTCGACGACGCGCGCGCGCCGGTTGCACAAGCTGAAACCGGCACGGTCTGGATTCGCATGGGCGACTTCCGCTTCGAGTACCACAAGGATCAGCAGAAGACCGCCGATGCTTGGAACGAAGGTTTCTTCACGGTGGGTGACGCCGGCTACTTGGACGCCGATGGCTTTCTCTTTCTGTGCGATCGCAAGGCCGACATGATCATCGCGGGTGGCGTGAACATCTATCCGGCCGAAGTGGAGGCCCAGCTCGTCACCCATCCCGCGGTTCTGGATGCTGCCGTGTTCGGCATTCCGCATCCAGACTTCGGTGAGGAGGTGAAGGCGGTCGTGCAACCGGTCCCGGGTGCACGCGCAGACGATGCGTTTGCAAACGAGCTCTTGGCTTTTCTGAGCGAGCGAGTGGCGAAGTACAAGCTGCCGCGCAGCATCGACTTCGTGAGCGAGTTGCCGCGCGATCCGAACGGCAAGCTCTACAAGCGCAAGCTGCGTGATCCGTATTGGCAGGGCCGAACGACTGCGATCTGAGGAGTCAGTCATGAGTGAGTATGACTACGTGATAGTCGGTGCTGGCTCCGCGGGTTGCATCCTGGCAACACGGCTCGCGCAAAGCGGCGCTGAAGTTTTGCTGGTTGAAGCCGGCGCGAGTGATCGCACGCGCTTTTGCGACATCCCCGGCATGGTGTCGGTCATCCACACCGTGCCCGAAGTGAAGAAGCGCTTCGATTGGGGCTTTTACACGGTGCCGCAGAAACACGCGCTCGATCGGCGAATCCCGGCCGTCCGCGGCAAGGTGCTCGGCGGATCGAGCTCGATCAACGGCATGCTGTTCGTGCGCGGCAATCGTTCGAACTACGACGACTGGGCGCGCGACGGCTGTCCGGGTTGGAGCTTCGACGACGTGCTTCCTGCATTCAAACGGATGGAGGATTGGGAAGGCGGAGCGGGCGACTACCGCGGGCAGGGCGGCCCGATCGCCGTGACGAAAAAAAACAACCTGACGCCAGCGTCGACTGCGTTCATCGAAGCTGTGATGGAGACATTCTCTGTGCCGCTGACCGACGACTACAACGCCGGTGAGCAAGAAGGTGCGATGGTGTTTCAGCAGAGCGCGCGCGGTGGCCGGCGCTTTAGCTCGTCGCTCGCGTTGCGTAAGCCGGAGCCGCGCCTCGGCGTCCGAACGGGCGTGTTAGTCGAGCGCTTGGTGATGCAAGGCAGTCACGTGCGTGGAGTGTCGCTGCGGGTGGGGCGCGAACGCGAAATCGTGCACGCGCGGCGCGAAGTCGTGTTGTGTGCCGGCGTATTCGGCTCTCCGCAGCTGCTGATGTTGTCTGGGATCGGGCCAGCCGAACACTTGCGTGGGTTGGGGATCGACGTAGTCGCGGATCTTCCCGTCGGCGACAACCTGCACGATCACATGTTCATGCCGCTCACCTTCCTCGCGCCGAGCGCAAAGCACCGCGGGACGCTCGGTCACTTTCTGGGTGGCATGCTCACCGAAGCCGTGCGCGGCAATTCGTGGTTCGGAGGCACTGTGTTCGAAGGCGGCGCGTTCGTGCGCTCGAAGCACGCTGAAAATGGAGTGCCGGATCTGCAGATCCACATGCTGCCGTGGGCGTATCCGTCGCCGAACCAAGACAAGCCCGTGCGCCCAGTCGTGGACATGCGGCCGGCGATGACGTTGATGCCGACGCTGATCTATCCGAAGAGTCGCGGCACGGTGCGCCTGGCTTCGGCGGATCCCGAGGCATCGCCGTTGATCGACCCTGCGTATCTCTCGGATCCGCGCGATCGGCAGTTTCTGTTCGACGGCGTGAAGCTAATGCGCGACGTCGCGGCGAGTGCGCGTTTGCGCGAGGTGGTGACAGGTGAGCTTCACCCTGCCGATGCGGCGCGCGATGACGATGCCTTGCGTCGCGAGTTGCCGAATCGTGCCACGACCGTCTATCACCCGGTCGGTACGTGCCGAATGGGCAGCGACGAGCGTGCGGTGGTCGATCCGCTGCTTCGCGTGCGCGGAATCGAAGGGCTGCGCGTTGCAGACGCCGCGATCATGCCGAGCATCACCGGTGGCAACACCAACGCGCCGGCCATGATGATCGGCCAGCGCTGCGCGGAGCTCATGCTCGCGAACCAGTCCGTTGCATAACTCGGAGACGCGATGCAGCTCGACTATACGCCGGACCAACGAGAGCTCGCGCAACGCTTGCGTGTGTACTTCGCGCAGCTGATGACACCGGAGCTCGAAGACGAAATCAGTGTTTGGGAATCCGGCGGGCCTTTGGCACGCGCCGCGCTCGCACGGATGGGTCACGACGGGTGGTTGGGTTTAGGCTGGCCGCCCGAGTACGGTGGACAAGGCCGCCCCGCGATCGAACAGTTCATCTTCTTCGATGAGGTGCAGCGCGCGGGATTTCCGATCCCGCTGCTGACGTTGAACACCGTCGGTCCGACGTTGATGCGCTACGGCACGGACGAACAACGGCAGTTCTTCTTGCCGAAGATTCTCGCGGGTGAGTTGCAGTTTTCGATCGGGTACACGGAATCGAACGCGGGCACCGACTTGGCCGCGCTGCAGACGCGTGCGGTACGAGACGGCGACCACTACGTCGTGAATGGTCAGAAGATCTTCACGAGCATGGCCGACCAGACGGAGTACATCTGGCTGGCTTGCCGAACTGATGCGACTGCGAGACACAAGGGTATCTCGATCTTGATCGTCGACCGCAGCGCCGCTGGCGTCAGTATGCAGCCGATTCGAACGCTCGGAGACAATTGCACGTTCACGGTGTTCTACGAAGACGTGCGCGTGCCGGTCGCGATGCGCGTGGGTGCTGAAAATGGTGGCTGGCAAATGATCACCACCCAGCTGAACTACGAGCGTATCTCCCTGTTTACGGCTGGCATCATCGAACGCTTCTTCGACGAGACGTTGGCCTGGGCCAAGTCGTCGCGAATCCCGAGCGGTGAGCGGGTGATCGATCTGCCTTGGGTGCAGGCAAATCTAGCGCGCGTGCGCGCAGGCACCGACGTGCTGCGTTTGTTCAACTGGCGGCAGTGCTGGAACGTCGACAACGGTGCGCTGCCCTCGCACGAAGCTTCGAGCGTGAAGGTGTTCGGTAGCGAGTTCTACGTGGAGTCGACGCGGCTCTTGATGGAGATCCTCGGTGAGTCGGCAAACCTCCAGCGCGGATCGCCGGGTGCGCTGTTGCAGGGTCGGCTCGAGCGCTATCACCGCAGCACGCTCGTGCTCACGTTCGGCGGTGGCGCAAACGAGATTCAGCGCGACATCATCGCCACCACGGGGCTGGGTTTGCCGCGCGCACCGCGCTGAAAGAGGTACTCGTGGATTTTGCTTTCGACGAATCGCAGACGGCCGTCCGGGAGCTCGCGCGCGGACTATTTTCGAAGCTGCACCTGGCGACCAATCTGGATCTACCGGCAGTTTGGCGCGAGCTCGGCCGTGCAAATCTGCTCGGCGTGGGTTTGCCTGTCGCCGTCGGCGGCTCCGAGTCGGGCTTCGTCGCGTTGTGCTGTTTGCTCGAACAAGCGGGCGAGGTTGCGAGCCCGTTGCCGCTGCTGCCTGCGCTCGTGTTCGCCGGGTTGCCGCTCGCGCACACCGGCGCCGCGCCGGCGACCCTCGCTGCGCTGTGTCAGGGTGAACGCGTGTTGTGCGCGTCGTACGGCACACGGGGCGAGCCTGCGTTGCGGGCCCGTCGCGAGGGCGAGAACTGGGTCGTGTCAGGTAGCGAGACTTGCGTCGAAGGCGCGCCACTCGCCGACCTGCTGCTGTTGGCTGCGCGCAGCGAAGCCGGTCCACGCGTGTTGTTCCTCGTCGACCGGAGCACGTCCGGGCTGACGATCGAGCCTCAGTCGGTTGCAAGTGGGCACTCGCTAGGCCGCATACAGCTGCAGGACGTGCGACTGAGCGGCGCTGCGTTAGTCGGTGATCCTGGACAGGCCGATGCACTGATCGATTGGACACTCGAGCGGGCCTACGTCGCGCAGTGCGCTTACGAGCTCGGGCTAGGCGCGAGGGCGCTCGCGATGACCGCGCGCTTCGCGGGTGAGCGCCAACAGTTCGGTCGGCCGATCGGCACATTCCAGGCCGTCGCGCAGCGCGTCGCCGATGCGCACATCGCGGTGGAGACGATGCGTCTCACGTTGTGGCGCGCCGCGTGGTTGGTGGAGCAGGGTGTCGACGCGCGGCGCGAAATCGCGGTGGCGCGCACGATCGCGACACAAGCGGGGCACGAGGTCGTGTGCGCGGCGCAGCACATTCACGGCAGCATGGGTTTCGACCGCGACTATCCGCTGTATCGATACTTCCTAGCCTCGAAGCAGAACGAGTTGCTCCTTGGAGGACACAACTTCCACCTCGCACGCTTAGGGAAATTGTTGAGCTGCGACTAGATCGGCTCGCAAATCACGACTGGAATGACGCGCTCGGTCCATGCGGCGTACTTGTCGAAGTCTGCGTAGAGAAGCGCAGCGGTGCGCGGCTCGCCTGACTTCTTGCCGAAGCTTACGGTGGATCGCTTCCGACGATCCACATCGCAAAGAACTGCGAGCCGCCACCGTACGCGTGACCGAGCGCTTTACGCGCTCCGTCGACCTGATGCTCACCGGCCATGCCACGTACTTGCAACGCGGCTTCGGCGAAACGCAGCATCCCGCTCGCGCCGATCGGATTGGTGCACAACACA
>DASRXR010000971.1:0-2583 GCA_035687405.1 Polyangiales bacterium | reverse complement strand
CAACGAAGTGACGAGCTGGTGGGACGGCTCGCAGCTGTACGGGAGCGACGGTGCCACGGTGACGTCGTTGCGCTCCTTGCAAGGTGGCAAGCTCGCGCTCGACCCACGTACGGGCAACTTGCCGGTTGGAGCGGACGGCGTCGAAAAGACGGGCTTTCGCCGCAACTGGTGGGTCGGCTTGAGCATGTTGCACACGTTGTTCGCCCGCGAGCACAACGCGATCTGCGATCAGCTGGCGGTGCGCTATCCGCGCTGGGATGACCAACGTTTGTTCGACGTCGCGCGGCTGGTCAACGCCGCCGTGATGGCGAAGCTGCACACCGTGGAGTGGACGCCGGCGGTGCTGCCCAATCGCGCGTTACACGCTGCGATGAACGCGAACTGGTACGGATTTCTGACCAACCTGCTGCGCGCAAAAGAGCAGCGCAAGACGGTCGCGAGCGTCAACATCGCGGATCCGGTCGCGGGCGGCATCGTCGGCAATGCGACCAACAATCACGGGGTTCCGTACGCGCTCACGCGGGAGTTCCTCTCCGTGTATCGCTTGCACTCGCTTTTGCCCGATGAAGTCGCGCTCTATCGCACGGGGGCGGAGACGCCGGACGAGACGCAGCCGCTCGCGGGGTTGCGCCAAGCGGCGTCGCACTCGGTCACGGGCCGCTACTCGATGGCGGACTTGTTCTACTCGTTCGGGCGCCAGCATCCCGGTCAACTCGTGTTGAACAACTTCCCCGAGACGCTTCAGAACCTCAGCATTCCCGGCGCCGGCTTTTACGACTTGGCGGCGGTGGACGTGCTGCGCGACCGCGAACGCGGAGTCCCGCGCTACAACCACTTCCGGCGTTTGTTCGGGATGCAGCCGATCTCGCGGTTCGAGGATCTGACGTCCGATGCCGAAGCGATCGCACGTTTGAAGAGCGTGTATGCGTCGGTCGAAGACCTGGACCTGTTAGTCGGCAATCTCGCTGAAGCGCACCGGCCGACCGGTTTCGGGTTTGGCGAGACGCTGTTCGAGGTGTTCATCTTGAATGCTTCGCGGCGGCTCGAAGCCGATCGGTTTTTCACCGATGACTACAACGAGCAGGTGTACACGCCGGAAGGCATCGAGTGGGTCGACCGCGTGACGTTCAAGAGCGTGCTCCTCCGGCACTATCCCGAGTTGCGCGCGACAGGCCTCTCGAACATCGACAACGCGTACGAGCCCTGGGACCTCGGCGGGCTCGACTTGGAGCGCCACCCGCTGCGCGCGTTCGATCGCGAGCTCGTCGAACGCGACGCGAGCTATCGCAGCTAGTTCGGGCCTGGCGGGCAGAGCGGAAGTAGCGGGCCGAGTGGGCGAGCGCGGTTGGCCCAGTGCGCCTAGGCGGCCGCCTGCCTGCTCAGGTGCTTCGCGAGCCAGTCGACGATGCGCCGGAAGGTGTCTTCGCGCCCGACCTCGTTCAAGACTTCGTGAAACGAGTTCTTGACGACCACGAGCTCCTTGTCGTTGCTCGCGATGCCCTCGTACACGCGCGTGATCGCCTCCGGAACCACGATCGGATCGCTGTCGCCTTCGATCGCGAGCACGGGCAAGCGAATGTTGTCCAAGCTCGCAAACACTTGCTGCATCGCGCCGGTCGCCGCGACGTACCAACCCGGCGTGGATCGACCGTGACACAACTTGTCGCGCTTGTGAGCTTCGAGGATCCGTTCGTCGTGGGAGAGCTCGTTGCGCCCGAGACCGCTCGGGAGCGGCAAACGTGACGCAAACGAGGACAATACGACTGCAGCCCACCGCGGCACCGGCTTGTGTTTGGGCTGAAGTGCGACGAGCGGACTCACGACGATGAGCGCATCTGGAAGCGGCTTGCGCGTCTGTACCGTCCGGAGCGCGATCAGGCCGCCGTTCGAGTGCCCGAGCAACATGAGCGGCAGGCTCGGATGCTGCTGCCGCTGCATCTCCAGAAAGCCGTGCAAGTCGTCGACGTACTGATCGTAACTTTCGATGTGTCCGCGCTGGCCCGGACTCTGCCCGTGACCGCGCGCGTCGAACCCAGCTGTGACGTATCCGGCGCGCACGAGGAATTCTGCGACCTCGCGATACCGCCCGCAGTGCTCGCCGTAGCCGTGCATGATCACCACGATCGCTTTTGCGCTCGTGTCAGTGTCACGCGAGGTCCAGCGATATCCGTGCAGCATCGCGCCATCGTTCGCGCGATACGGGCTCTCGGTTTGAAAGACGGCGGTTGCAGCGTCGGACATGGGGCACCTGTGTGGGAATGACCGCGATCGTGACCGCTGCTCGCCATGATGGCTGTGATCGTCCTCATACGCGAGGGCGGACTGAGAGCGACCGAACCTTCGACGCGCCCGACATGCGCGCTCGGAGTACGCGGTATGACTACGAGCGCGTTGTGCGTTACGCTCTCGCGGCACATGGATGATGGCCGGCTCGCCGAGTTCGATGAGTGGAAGCGCGCAGTGCTGCGAGAGATCGCGCAAGTCGTCGTCGGCCAGCAAGAGGCGCTCGAAGGCCTATTGATCGCGCTGTTTGCGCAAGGCCACGTGCTGCTCGAAGGCGTGCCGGGGGTCGCCAAGACGCTG
>DASRXR010000970.1:0-4793 GCA_035687405.1 Polyangiales bacterium | reverse complement strand
CTCGAATGCGGTTTGCGTGGCCACCATGTGGTAACGCGCTTCAGCCTGGACGCTAGAAGTCCCTGCGCGCTACTGTCAAGTCACCCGGAGGTTCGGTGGGCGTTCAGGTGCAAGTCCGCTACTTCGCCGCGGCTCGTGAGCTCGCCAGCTGCGAAAGTGAGCTCGTCACACTGCCGGCCCACGAGGTGTCCAGCGCCGACCTGTTGGAGCTCCTGGCGGTTCTTCATCCGAGGTTGGCGCCGTACTTGGGTCGCTTGCGCCTCGCGATCAACGACGAGCTCCGCTACGACGCTCCACCCGTCAAAGCCGGGGACGTCATCGACATCATGCCCCCGGTCGCTGGCGGCGCACCCGAAACTCCCACCGCATGGATCAACCTCGACGCCGACCGAGGCCGAGTCGCGTTGAAGACCACTGCCTTGTCGGTCGACGAAGTGATGGCTGTCGTCGCGCACCCGAGCGCGGGCGGGATCGCCATATTTGTGGGTGTCGTTCGCAATCACGCGGAAGGGCGTGCAGTCGACCACCTCGACTACGAAGCCCACGACAAGCTCGCGACGCGTGAGCTCACCCTCGTCGCGAACGAAGTGCTCCAGTCTCAAGCGGACGTCCGCGTTTGCGCCGTCCATCGAGTCGGAAGCCTGGCGATCGGAGACCTGGCGGTCGTCGTCGCCGCAAGTGCGAGTCACCGCGCCGAAGCTTTTGCCGCGTGTCGCGCTCTGATCGAAAAGATCAAAGAGCGAGTGCCCATCTGGAAGAAAGAATGGGCGACGGACGGGACCGCGGATTGGGTCAACCTCTCCGGCTGACGGAGAGGATGCCGACCGCGTGAGCTCCACGCGCTGACGCAAAAACGCCGAGCGGTTCGAAACCGGCTCGGCGTTCTCGCGAACAGCTCTCGCGCAGAGGGCGCTACTTCGCCTTTTTCTCCGCGGCAGCCTCTTCTTTTGCGGCCTTCTTTGCCGCCGCCGCTTCCTGACGCGCAGCTTTCTTTTCAGCGGCGGCAGCTTCCTTCTCCGCCTTCTTCTCGGCCGCAGCCTTTTCTCGCTCGGCCTTCTTCGCCTTCCAACCCGTCAGCGGCGGCTCCGCCTCCTTCGGTGGACCTGCGTCCTCGACTGCGGCCGGACCTGCGTCCGCGACGCCGCCGTCCTTACCGAGATTCTCGAGGTCCTCTCCGGTCATCCCGAAGTCCTCGTCGTTCATCGGCTCACCACCGACGTCACCCTGATCGGGGTCGTTGATCTCGTGGCTCTTCACCTTGTCCGGCAAGTACGTGGTGATGATCGGCACGTAGCTCACCACCATCAAGGTGACGAACAACACACCGATGAACGGCAGGACCGCGCGATACAGCTGCGTGACTGGCCGTCCGAACCGGATGCTCGAGATGAACAGGTTGATGCCGAGCGGAGGCATCAAGTACGCGATCTCCAAGTTCAACAAGAAGATGATCGCGAAGTGGTACGGATCCAAACCGTACGCACGTGCGAGCGGCAGCACGAGTGGAACCGCGACGACGATCGCCGCGAAGATCTCCATCAACATGCCGACGATGATCAGGAAGATGTTGAGGACGAGCAGGAACACGAACTGCGACGTGATCATCGACTGCATCAAGTCGAGCAGGTGTTGCGGCACCTCGGCTTGAATCAACCAGCCCGTGAACCCGACGGCGCACGCCATGATGATCAAGATCGCGCCGACGAGTGTCATCGACTCGATCACGACGCGTGGCAGATCCTTGCGGATGTTGATGTCGCGATAGATCACCGTCTCGATGAAGAGCACGTACAGCGCCGTGAACACCGACGTCTCGTGAATGCGCAAGATGCCGGACGCGAAGCCCGCGATCAGCACCAGCGGGATCGCGAGCTCCCACTTGAAGACCCACAACGTGCGCCAGGCGTGTTTGAACACGAACGGCTGCCGGACGAAGCCGACCCGAATACCCGTAATCGACCCGTAGATCGCGAGTGCAACGACGACGAGCGTTCCCGGAATCAAGCCCGCAACGAGCAGCTTGTTCATCGAGACGTTCGAGATGATGCCGTAGAGCACGAGCGGAACGCTCGGCGGGAACAAGATACCGAGCGAGCCACCGGTCGTGACGAGACCGAGCGTGAACTGCTGCGGATACCGCTCCTTCAACATCGCCGGCATCAGCAGCCCACCAACCGCGACGATCGTGATGCCGCTACCGCCGGTGAACGTCGTGAAGAAGGCCGAACCGATCAAACACACGATCGCGAGACCACCCGGCATCCAACCGAGCCACGCGCGCGACACTTCGAGCAAGCGCCGCGGCATCCCCGATTCCGCGAGCAAATAGCCCGCGAACGTGAACAACGGGATCGTCATGATCGACGGGTTTTCGGCGAACTGCATGCCGAACATGTCGATCGCCGGAGAAGCCCACGTGCCTTCCGGCAAGCTCAAGAACAACGCCAATGCAGCCGCGCCAAACAGCGCGAACAACGGCACGCCCACGAACGCGAGAAGAATAAGACCGACTACGATCAGAATCACGACTGGCCTCCTGGCACTGGCGGATCGGAGGGTGCCAGGCCATGGCGTTCACCGGACACAGCAGCGTGGACCTCGGCGAGACGCGCATGCTCCTCTGCTTCGGCGCGCGCCATCGCTTCGGGCCCCTGTTGCACTGCGATCGCCGCGCCGATGCCCAACCCGATGAAGCGCACACCGATCACGAGGAACATGATCGGCACTACGATCTGGAACGCAGCACCCGGCGTTTCCGCCGGGATGCCGACCACGTTCAGGACGGTGCGCACGGCACAGAACAGCGTCGGACGGTCGACACCTTCGAGCGCCTGGAGTTGTGCCGGCGTCGCGTCGCACACGTGCATCGAGCCGTTGTCACCGAGTAGCTCGTACTCGATCGGACGCTCCTTGAGGTTCAAGCTCACCGCGGATGCGAGCGAATACGCGAGGGCGAGCGTGATCAGACCACCGGCGACGCCGGCGATCGCGTGCATGATGTACTTCGGCTTCAGCGGCGCGAGCCGAATGAGCACGTCGATGTTGATGTTCTTGCGGTAGTGCGTCGCGAGCGAAGCGCCGAGGAACGCGAGCCACATCGTAGCTTTGCGGAGGTAGGAGTCGGCCCACTCCATGTCGGTGAGCATGTCGTTGGCCCACTGCACGTCGAAGCGCGTCAGATTGCGAACGCCGGCAGAAAATGCCGCGACGAACACCATCGAGAGCAACACTCCGACCGTCAGCCATCCCTCCCAGCGGGCCCAGGCGCGATCGAGTCGACGGAAGAACTCCATTGCCTCACTACCTTTCGCGTCGAAGCGGCCCGATGGCACGCTTCACGCTTCATCCGGGGTTATGGACGCAGGGGCGCAACTAACTCAGTCGGGTACACGGTGACAAGGGAGGTATGTGGGTTTTTTCACGCGTTGCGCCTGACACTTGGAAGCCTGAGCCGATCGCGCCAGATTCTTCCACTGGGTCTGCCGCGCTGAAATCGCCAACTACCGATTTGCGTCCGCGCCAGCTGACGCATCGATACGACCGACATCTCACACCTTCGGATCGCGATCGCAATCCGACGCGACGCTGCCTGAACTTACGAGCGCGTCAGCTTCACCGGACCCTGGTGCTTCGAAACAGCGTCGCATGGTTCGCGAGACATCACGCGAGGCGCCGCCGAGACCGAGGAGCGCGCGGAGCGTACGCTTTGGTACGTGAGCACGCACCGCAGGGCTCGGTGGCGCATCGCGCGGTGTGTCGCGCTCCAGGCGACACTGTTTCACGAGGGACCGCACTCAGTCGTAGAAGAGTTCGTCGATCTGTTTGAGCAAACGCTCAGCCTTGCGACGCGCGAGCTTGTTCGGCAACCGGTACTTGGGCACGTCGCCGGCTTGGATCACTTCCATCAGCAGGTCGTAGTACATCTTGCGATCCTGGAGCGCGACCGCGCAGCGTTCCGCCGTCGAGACGAGCACGCCATGGCTGCCGCGATTGGTGATCGCCATCGCCCGGTGCATCAGGTCGAGGCCGAACTTCGGATCGCCACCGACCATCGCCGGGACCGTGCACCAAATCGTGCCGAGCGCGGCGAGACCCTGAGCGCCCTGCACTTCGGCATCGAGATCGACCGAGCGCTCGACGAGGTACTGCGCGTACGGGCGATCGACCGCCGCCGCGAGGCCATCAGGTGATTCCAACATCGCGACCAGCATCGCGAGACCGGACACCAACAAGACCTCGGCGTCTTCCTTCTCGAAGAAGTTGGTGTCGACCCAAGTTTTGAAGTTCTCGACGCCGCTCGCCATCGCTTTGTCGAAGCCGTCGTCGCGCAACCTCAACATGCGTTTGGTCAGCACGAGAGCGCGCGCGAACAAGAGCCCGGCGCGATCGTTCAAGTGCTCGGCTTCGTCGAACTTGCCGTTGATCTCGGCATCGAGCGCCGCCGCCTGCAACCAGCCGACGCCGTACGCGACGTTGTTGAAGATCGTGCCCTGGAGCAGCGGCTCGTAGTCGGGCACGTAGTACAGCGTGCCTTCCGAAGTGATCAAACCGGCCGCGAGCACCGGGCCCACGATCTCGGGGTCGGCGAACTCGCCGCCCTTAGCGTCCGTGAACTCTCGCGTCCCATCGACCGTTGCTTTGATCGTGATCGCGGTGAGGTTGCAAGCAGACGTACACAGCGCGAGCGCGAGCAGCGCCGGACCATGGAAGCGTAGTCCATTCATGGAGTGCCCTTGATAATCGGAGCACCTCTGAGTGTCAACGCAGCGTGTTAGGCGCGAGCGTTGGCGAGT
>DASRXR010000969.1:0-3035 GCA_035687405.1 Polyangiales bacterium | reverse complement strand
CGAGAGCCTGCGCGACAAGACCTGGTTCACGCGGCATTTGCCAGCGGTCGAACCGCCGAAGGATCTTCCGAGCCCCGACGCGGTCGCAAACCTGTTCGCGCGGAAGGACAAGGCCAAGCTTTCGAAGAAGTCGACGATGTTGTTCGCGTCGTACGCGCAGTGGTTCACCGATGGGTTCTTGTTGACGAACACGACCCCACCCGACCCGCGCAAAAATCACTCGACGCACCAGTTCGATCTCGCGCAGCTCTACGGGACGACGCGCGAGGTCACGGAGCAGATCCGTGTGATCTCCGAAGCGTCGGGGCAGCGCGGGCGCCTAAAGAGTCAAGTGCGCCGCGGTGAAGAATACCCGCCGTACCTGTATGACGAGAACGGCACTCGCAAGGACGAGTTCAGTGCGGTCCCGGATCCATTCGGTCCCGTCGGCGCTTTGAGAGACGAGTCGCGAAGAAAGACAATGTTTGCGTTCGGGGGCGAGCGTAGCAACACGACTCCGCAAACCTCGATGCTCAACGTGTTGATGCTGCGCGAGCACAATCGCGTCTGCGGCGAGCTCGAGTGCGCTTACCCGTCGTGGGACGACGAGCGTGTGTTTCAGACCGCGCGCAACGTTCTGATTGCGCTCCAGCTGAAGATCATCGTCGGTGAGTACATCAACCACATCACCCCGTATCACTGCCGGCTCGAGCTCGACCCGAGCGTCGCTTGGAAGGCGAACTGGAATCGCGAGCCCTGGTTCGCAGTCGAGTTCAATCTGCTGTACCGCTGGCACAGCCTGATCCCCGAGAACATCTATTGGGGCACGAAGCGTTACTCTACAAACGACTGGTTCCTGGACAATCAGCCCTTGATCGAGGGTGGCCTCGCGCTCGCGTTCGAAGCGACCAGCGCGCAACCGGCGGGCGAGATCGGCCTTCACAACACGCCCGGTGCGCTCCTCAGCACGGAGATGGCAGCGATCAAACAAGGGCGCGCCAATCGGCTCGCGTCCTACAACGACTATCGCGCGGAGATGGGTTATCCGCGCGCCGCTACGTTCGAACAGATCTCGAGTGATCCAGAGATCATCGAAGGCTTGCGAGCGCTCTACGGAAGCGTCGACCGTGTCGAGTTTTACGTCGGCCTGTTCGCCGAGGATCCGCGCGAAAACGCTGCGGTACCGGCGCTGCTCGGTCGCATGGTGTCGCTCGACGCGTTCTCGCAAGCGCTCGTCAATCCGCTGTGCAGCGAGCACGTGTTCAACAAAGCGACGTTCTCGGAAGTCGGCTGGCAGCGCATTCAGCAGACGAACTGTCTAGCGGACCTGGTCGCGCGCAACGTGAAGGGCGGAAACAAGCTGCTCGTCACGATGACGCAGACATCGGTCCCTCCCAAGCCTGGCGTCGCAGCTGCACGCACCCAAGAACACGGCCCCCTCCGGGCGCTCGCGCAAACTGAGGTGGCCCAATGAATCTCGCGCATCCAAGCTCACGCGTTCCGCGCTTTCGCGCGTTGATCTCCGCGGCAGGTTCGCCTCCCGGCCGCATTCCTGCGCTTCTTGCGCGCTGGCGCGACCGCTTCTGGAAGTTTCTGGACTCCGTCGAGGAGCGCGAGTTGGCGCCCGTTGCGTTCACGACGGTTCTGCCGCTCGAATCGATGACTCACGAGGAGCGCACCGAGCTCCTCGATCGGCTTCGCGAGCTCAATGGCCCGAGCTCGCCGCTCATGAGCACACCCGGAATCTGCCGCATGCGTCTGACAGTTCGCGCGGACTCGGACTTCGATGTGCACCGCACCGAGTGTTATCCGTTCGGCGCGCTCGTAGTCGACTGCACGCATGCCCGCGATCGCGAAGATTTCCTGTACGAGCTGTTCGAGATGCACGGGAATGTGCTCGATGCGGCGCTGAAGCACTGTCGCGACTATCCCGGCATGAACGTGATCGACGCCTGCGTGCGTCTGCTGTTCAGCGCAACAGAAGAACGAAAGGTCGCAGCAAACGACCCGTGTAAGCCGATTCCCCTGAGCGGGTTGCCCCAACTCCACGAGTACGAGCACGAAGTGCCGGATGAGCGCTTGTGGATCGAACGCGCCGCCCTACTCGCCCGAACCGCATCGCGTAAAAAGACGCGGGCCGCGCGGCGGATCGATCCCGAAGCGAAAGCCGTGCGCGGTGTGCACCCGAAACATCATGGCTTGCTGCAGGCCAAGTTCCTCGTGCGCGATGATCTACCGTTGAAGTTCAGGCTGGGCGCATTCAAGCCGGGCGCGAAGTACGACGCGCTGATTCGCGTCTCGAACATGTCGACGACTGAGAAACCCGACATCGAACCCGACGCGCGCGGACTAGCGATCAAGCTGGAGGGGCTTGCGCTGGGAGCGGATCGCTCCGAGTGGCAAGTCGGTGAGTTCGCCGGGCAGGATTTTCTGCTCGCGAGTCATCCGGTGTTCTTCGTCAAAGACGTTCGCGACTATACGGTGTTCCAACGGCTACTTGCGAAGCGCGGGCCGAGGTTCGCGCTGTTCATGCTCCGGCGCCCGCGAGAGCAAGCGATCTTGAAGCGCGCGCTGCGTGGAGGCATCGACCACCCTCTCAACCTCGAATATCACAGCATGATCCCGTACGCGCTCGGATCGTGGGCAGTCAAATACCTGGTTCGGCCAGTCACGCCGATCAGCGTTGCAGCCGAGGATGCGCGTCGATCGAACGACTATCTTCGCGAGCGTATGCAACGCACGCTCGATCCCAAGACGGGTCAAGCCGTACGGCTAGAGTTTTGTTTGGTCGTGCCGACTAGTGTACCGCCGTCGGTCGAAGATGCTCGCGCCGATTGGAAGCCAGATCAATCCACGATCGTGCCGGTCGCGACGATCGAGATCGAGCGGCAAGACTTCTCGACGCCCCAAGCCACGAAGCTAGCGGAAAACGTCGAGTTCACACCGTGGCACACGCTCCGCACCCATCGCCCACTCGGAAGCCTCGGCCGCGCTCGCCTCGCAGTCTATCGCGAAAGCGCCGAACATCGCGCGCAGGCGAACCTCGAACCCTGAAC
>DASRXR010000968.1:0-3408 GCA_035687405.1 Polyangiales bacterium | reverse complement strand
CCGCCTCGCATTCAGAGCGCGCTACTCTCGATGGCGTACAGGTTCGCTGCGAACGACGTGAGCAACAACATCGAGCTGCGAGACCGGCACAAAGGCGCACGGTGCTTCGTGTTCGGCAACGGTCCATCGCTCAAAGATGTCGACCTACGCCTGCTCAAGAACGAGATCACGATCGGTGCGAACAGCTTCTACAAACATCCGCAAGCGGCCGAGATGGATTTGAAGTACCTCTGCATCGGCGATGCGAGTTTCATGGAGGACACGCCGCAGTGCGTGACCTGGCACCGCATCATCGAGGAACAGCATCCCAAAGCCGTCCTGATGCTGAACCCCGACGCGCGAGCGCTGATGCGCAAGTACAAGCTGTACGAACACCACGACGTCCATTTCTATCGTTTGGGAGTGTCGTCGAACAATCCGAGCGTCGCCCACTTCGACTTCTTGAAGCCGCTCGTCGTTGGACACAACACGGGCAGCCGGCTCGCGATCCCGCTTGGGATCTACCTGGGCTGCCCAGACATCATGCTGCTCGGTTTCGACGCGAACTGGATGGAGAACTATCGCGGCAGTTATCACTTTTACGAAAAGCACGAGTTGTTTCCGGAGTTCGACTCCCAACAAGCCGACACGCGCTGGCCACGCTATGCGGATCAACTCATCAACGCGCTACGCGACTTCGAAGCACACGCAACACTCGCCGAGTGCGCGAAGACGCGCGGGATTCGCATCACGAATGGCAGCCCGCAAAGCATGCTCGACATGTATCCGCGCCTGGACTACACGGAGTTCGTGCGCCAACGCAGACCGCCAGGCGTGAGCTCACGCAGCTCGTCGTAACTCGCAACGGACGCGCGGCCCGTACCGACCGGTTTGCGCGCAGCCGCCCGCCGCCGTCGGCTGCAGGCTCGAAGTAGCAGCCTGCATTCGCTAGACGCACTTGCCACCGCTCGAGGCGCGCGCACGTACTAGCAACTGTCACACGGCACACCAAACGGTGGCCAGCAGTGTGACACCTGCGCAGTAGCGAGCCATGAAGAGTCAGAGTGTCGCAATCGCGAACGAGGGACCGCCACGCACGGAGCTCGGGGCTCGGTCGTTCGGCGGTGCTTGGCCGAGTGTGCTGGTTCTGTTCAGTGCGATCTGTCTGTGCATCCGAACCGTGATCGTTTTGCAACGCTGGAGCGGCTACGAGATCGGCAAGTACTTCTTCGCTGATGACGCGTTCTACTATTTCAAGATCGCGCAAAACGTCGTGCTCGGACGCGGCAGTACGTTCGATGGCTCGTCTGCGACCAATGGCTACCACCCGCTCTGGGAGCTGTGCTGCATCGGTTTCCACGCGATTTGGCCGGGAAGCAGCGCCGGCATGGTTTCGTTGGTCTTCGTCGTTCAAACAGTGTTGCTGCTCGCAGCAACGTGGCTGCTGTACCGAGGTTTAGCGCCTCGAAATGTTTGGGCAGCTGCGCTCAGCGCGCTTCTCCTGATGTTGAACACCGTCACTTCGCTCGTGCTCATCGATGGGATGGAGAGCGGTTTAGCGTTCGCGCTGCTTTGCGCGCTCACGTATCTCGCGGCGACCCGGGGGGATCGGTTCTTCGATCTGCGCGAGAGTCGCTACAGTATCGCCATCGCCGCGCTGCTCGTCGGCTTGGCACTGACGCGGCTCGAAGCGTCTTTGTTCGCCGCGACGTTCATTTCGATCGCGCTCGCACGCGGGGTGCGCGAACGCGGCGCTCAGCTTGGGAATAGCCTCGTAGTGGCCGCCGCTCTGGGCGGCACGGCTCTGGCGTACGTTGCGGTGAATTTCGCGATCGTGGGCTTACCCGTGCCGGTATCCGGCCTCGTCAAAGAACTGTTGCCCGCCAGCCCGGGCGCGATTCAACGCGTGAGCGAAGCGCAGTTCGCCTGGTTCGTGAGCCCGTTACGCTTGCAGAAGGTGTTCGAGAACAAGCTGATCTCGGCCGCGCTCTTCGTCGCGTTGCTGTACGGCTTAGGCGCGTTCGTTCGCGATGCCTGGCAACGGCGCCACTTCGGCCTCGTGCTGGTGGTCGCCAACTGCGTGATCTTGATCGCGTACAACCTCTTCTCCATTCGCCAAGCGTTCCACTGGTACGGCTGGCCAGCGCTACTGCTCGGCACGCTCGGCACATTTGGGTTGCTCACGCGCTTACTCAACGGTTTGTCAGGCTGGCGCGGGCGCTCGGTGTTCGCGAGCGTATTCGTTCTCGCGGTGGCGTACGGCGCCGGCACGACCTACCGCGTTGCAACGCGCGACTACGACCAGTTGTACGACTGGGCGTCATCACCGGTGCTGATGGACACGGCGCGGCATTTCATCGAGCACGAGGTCCCACCCGACGCGCAACTTGCCGGCGACTCGGTCGGGCTGCTCTCGTACCTGGGCGGCCGCGACATTCTGAACGTCGAGGGCCTAGTCGGGGATCGCGCGTATTATCAAGCGCTCAAGCGTGGAGACAGCCGTAACCTGCTGCGCGAGCGCGGGGTGAGCTGGCTCGTCACGACGCTACGCGACGACTACGCACTGCCGTGCGCGCGAGCGGAAAGCTGGGACCTCGCCGATGAAGCGCGCCAGGTTACGAGCGAGCCGATCGCGGGCAACGTGCACGTCTACCGGCTGGACTACTCGGGTTGTCCAGCCAACATCCTGCTGTCAACGCCCGGACAAAAACGGTAACCGCTGAAACAAGCCCTCGGGCGTGAACCGCACGACCGGCATGATCGCAGCCCAGCGCTTCGGAACGAACACTTCAGTCTTGCGAGCCTCGAGCGCATCCACGATCTCGCGCGCAACACCCTCGGGTTTCGCAAAAAACGCGTTCTTCGGGTGGTTCTCGGTCATCGGCGTATCGACTGGGCCGAGCTTCAACGTGGTCACGGACACACCGTGCGGATGCAACCGGCTTCGCACGCCTTGCAAATACGTGTTCAGCGCCGACTTGCTCGAGCCGTAGGTGTAGTTGCGTGGCCTGCCGCGCTCGGCTGCAACCGACGTGATCACGCCGAGCCGGCCGCTCCCAGCTTCTGAGAAGTACTTCACGAGCGGCAGGAGCAAGCTGACCGGGCTCGTGAAGTTCGTGCGAATGATCGCTTCGGCTTCCGCGAGATCGTGCTCACTCTTCAGCTGATCGCCGAGCAGTCCGTGCGCGATCAAGACGGTGTCTGCACCGCCGCGCGCTTCGATCACGCGCCACACCAGCCGCTCGTTCGCTTTCAAGTCGTCGAGGTCCGCTTGCGTGGTCTGCGGATTCGAAGCGCCGAGTTGGCTCGCGAGCGCGGCGAGCTTGTCCGGATTTCGTCCGACTAGGTGCAAAGCGTCGCCGCGCGCTGCGTACACAGCCGCGACTTCCTTCGCGATCGCCGAAGTCGCCCCAAAGATGATGACGCGAT
>DASRXR010000967.1:0-6253 GCA_035687405.1 Polyangiales bacterium | reverse complement strand
GATCGCGACGATGGGGACGGCGGCCTCGACGTGTACACTGCGACGCGGGCCGCGCGAGACGCGAGCTGGTCCGCCGCGGTGCGCGTCACCGAGCTGAGCTCGGACAACGACGACCTCGTCAGCTCGATCGACGAGACAGGTCGCACGCTGCTCCTCGCGCGTCGCGCACATGACGATGACTCGGACGATGATTCAGACGACGACTACGACGTGCAGATAGCACGCCGAACCACGCTCGCAGATCCGTGGCAGCCGCCGGCGCCTCTCGACGAGATCAACACGGACGATGAAGAGTCGGACGCCTTCTTGGTCGGCTCCGGACTGGCGCTGATTTTTACGCGCGACGAAGACCTGATGCTGTCGCGGCGCGTCAACGTCGACGCAGAGTTCGATCAGGGCAAAGCGATCGAATCGCTGAACAGCGACGACGACGACCGCGACGCCTGGTCCGACGCCGCGTTCGACTACGTCATCTTCTCATCGGACCGCGACGGAACTTATCGGCTGTACGAGGCAGAACGTTCACGGTGAGATGCCGCTGCCCGGATAGCTGCTCGCCACGTCCCAGGCGATGCGCTGGAAGATCAGCGCCTGCTCGGCGGTGAGGCCCGTGTCGGCGAACGTCACGCGGTTTTCCGGCGTCTGGCGATACAAACACGAGTAGAACACGAGCGACACCAAGTACTGCGCCGGTTTCGTCAGGTGCACTTCGTCCTCGAACATCGACCCAAAGAAGTCGGTGTAGCCGGGGACAGAGCCTGCATCGATCTGGCGCTTCAGCTCCACGAGCGCGAGCCCACCCGGCACGATCAGGAACGGCTTACCGCCGACGCGACTATCGACGTAGTCACGGAACGCCTCGTAGTAGAGCATCGAGTTTTCGGTGCCCTGCTCCCAGTTCGCAGCCGGTGAAGGCACTTGCCAGCCCGGGTAAAGGGTATTGATGCCGTTCGGGATCGCGTCGGTGGCCCACTCGGTCTTGCCGGGCCACTGCGCGTAGATCCAGAACTGAATGTTCGGGCTGTAGGTCAGCGCCGTCGTGAGCAGACCCACGGCGGCGCCGCCTTGCGTTTCGAAGTCCGGATCGGAGTAAGGCTGCAGCGAAAGGTGATCGATCGGCGCAAATGTCTGTACGAACGAGTCGAAGCGGCTCGCGCCCGCAGGATCTTCGAAGCCCTCGCCTTGGTGCTCCGCGAGCCAGCGAATCGGTGCGCCCGGAATGGTCCAACGTGCGTAGACGTGATCGACGCCGGTGCTGTCCGCGATCGGCTTCAGCCACGGGTTGATCGTATCGGTCAGACTATTGCCGACGTGATAGCTCTTGAGACCTTGGCTGACCGGTGTCGCAACAGTCCCGATCGTGTAGGTCGCCGACGCGATCGAACTATCGAATCGACACTTCGACGTCGCTAAGGCACGCATACTCGTGCGGCGATCGACATGAATCGGTGCGGCGTAAATCGCGCCGCCCGTATCGGTGGGATTGCTGCCATCGGTCGTATACCGAATCACTGCGTCGGCAGTCGTAGTCGTCAACGTCACGTCGAGCGCAGTCGGCGTCGTCGTGTTCGGAGGTGTAAACCTCACGGAGTCGGTGACATAACCGCGGGCGATGTCGACCCCGACGTAACCGCCACCGTCCGCCGCACCGACGAAATACGTCGCAGTGTCACCGTCGACCGCGAGCCCGAACGGATGCGCCGGGTCTGCGACCGCCGTACCGAATGCCGCGCCGTCGATTCGCTTACTGCCGCTGTAGAACTGGATCTCGGCGAGACCACCCTGACTGCCGGGCGGCGCGTAGTACCGCACGTAGCGATACAGCTGGACGTTCGCGAAGTTCAGCTCGGTAAAGGCTCCCTCGACCGGGGCAACCGTGATCGACGCGAGGTCGACGAAGTCCGTCGTGGGGCCCGAGCGCGAGCCTTGAATACGCGCGCCGACGAGCTGCGCAGCCTGACCGGCCGCTGGGAAGATGCGCACGCGATCGATCGGCAACGGGGCGTCCTCGGGGCATCCATCCGCACGAGGTTCGACTGCACCTGCGCCACCGTCCGGGCTCGAGGGCTCTGCACCCGCGTCCGAGTCGGCGACATCCCAACCCGAGTCCACGAGGCCAGGCTTGCTCGGTGGCAAGGCAGTGGCGGCGTCGCGTGCGCCTTTGGGGGAACCGGGTGTCGGCACTGCAGCATCGATCACCGACGAGGTGACTGCTGCATCGCGCAACGCGTCCGAACCTGTCGGGCTTTGGCCGGCGTCACGCGGCGCCTCGACGCTCGCGTCCGCTTCCTCAGGCGAGTGAAGGGGCGACTGTAACCGTCCTTGTTCGCCATCACAGCCAAACAACAGGACAGTCAGGGCAGCTACGTGCCAGGCGACGTTCTGTCTAGACATAAGTATGCGAAGCAAAGGCGCGTGGAAGCGCGTGAGCGACACCCGCCTACAACCATAAGCATGCGGAAGCCCGCGTCGAGCCGAACCTTCGGTCCGCGCTCCGTACTAGTCGCGGAACCTGGCGTGCTTACTTGGGTTTGTGTCAAAAACCCCTCAGCACGGTGTTCTGTTCGACCTGGATGGGACACTCGTAGACTCGGTCTATCACCACGCCCGCATCTGGCACGACGTGCTCGCCGAGCACGGCTTTCAACTGCCGCATTGGAAGGTACACCGCGGCATCGGCCTGCCTTCGGATCGCCTGTTGTCGTGGCTTCTCGGACACGTCCCGGATTCGGCGGACGCGATGATCGCAGCACACGATCGCGCGTTCGAGCAGTTCGACGGCAAGTTGCAGGCGACCGAAGGCGCACGGGCGCTGCTCGATGAACTGGAACGCCACGCGATCCCATTTTGCGCCGTCACGTCGGCGGGTGATCGCACGCGCGAGCTGCTGTTCAAAGCGCTCGGGCGCGAGATGCCGTACTCGGGCAGTAAGGGCGATGCTCCAAAGCCTAACCCCTCGCCGCTGATGGCTGCAGCAGATCAGCTCGGCTTAGCGCCGAGCGCGCTGGTCATGATCGGTGATGCAATCTGGGACGGCGAGGCAGCGCGACGTTCGGGAACACACTTCATCGGATTGCGCTGCGGTGGCACCAGTGACGAGCTGCTCAAGCAAGCCAGTGCGTTGTGGGTGGAAGATTCACCGCGCGACTTGATGGGCCGATTGGCCTGAACGAAAGTCGCGTACGACAGACGACACGTCGACGATTGCGGTGCGAGTGAACGCGTTGCACGTTTCCACTCCTGAGCACCCGCGCATCTAGACCGCAACTGCGACCGAGCGTAGACCGCTCGGCATGACAGCCACCGCAGAGAGTGAACTGTGTCCGTGGTGCGATGCGCCGTTCGACGGTTTCGACTGTCATCGGTGCGATTACACCCCGTCGCTGCGCTTTCGAGTGCCGCTTCGGGCGATCTACACGCTCTTCGTGATTGTCTTCATGGTCGGTGTCGTCGTCGGAATGCACTTTTGATCGAGGTGTGCCCCACTCCGAGCTTTCGCGAGCTCGGAGTGGGGCTCACGACTACGTCGAACCGCTGCGACGTGTGCGCTCGAGCGCGATCACTGCGACTGCGAGCACGATCAACATTGCCGGCAACCACTCGAGCGCGATGCGCGCTGCGATCACGCCGAGCAGCCACGGCAAGCTCGCGACGCCGATGGCTGTCGCTGCAACCTGGCGTCCGACCAACCGTACACCTGCAGCACCGGTAAAGCGCCGCGGCGTGTCGTGCATCGCGAGCGGATAGATCGGTGCGAGCGAAAACCCGAGCGCCGCGAGCGCGAGGATCACGAACCACGCGGGCGTTCCCGGGAGCGCAAGCGCGACGACGGCCGCGAGCGCAACCCAAACAGTAGTCGCGAGCACGCGCGCCGGGCCCCATCGGTCGGCCCACGCGCCGATCACGAATCGACCCGCACACAGCGCACCCCAGTACAAACCCACGGAAGCGCCGGCGCCTGCGAGCGAAACGTTGCGCGTGCCGGCGAGCAAGCTCGCAGCCCACAACCCCGTACCGGCTTCGAGGCCGCCGTAGCAGTAAAACATCGCAACGCTCGCGTGCGCAGCCCCGCGAGAGGGCGTCGCGGTCCACTGCCCCTCGTCGCCGCTACGGGCTGCAACGACGTCGTCGCGCCAGAGCGACCGCGTCGCGATGAACGACAACGCGAGGAGCGCTTCGACCGCACCGAGCGCCAGGTACGCCGTACGCCACGACTGCCCGCGCGCGAGGAAAAACGCGACGACGTTCGGCGCGATCGCCGCACCGACACCCCAACACGCGTGTAACCAGTTCATGTGTCGCGCGCTGTGATGACGCGCGACGTGGTCGTTCAAGGTGGCGTCGATCGCACCTCCGCCGAGGCCGGCCACACCGGCCGCCATCAGCAGCACGTACCAGTGTGGCGCGAATCCACTTCCGATCAGCGCGAGCGCAGCCAGGATCGTGCTTCCGGACAGCACGACGCCTGCGCTGACGTGAAGGCGCAACCAGCCGCTCGCAGTGCTCGAGATCACGACACCGGCCATCGTCACGAGAACGGCTGCACCTGCAGCGTCGAGCGGCAGGCCGAGCTCGGTGCGCATCGCTGGCCACGCCGCGCCGAGCACCGTGTCCGGCAAGCCCAAGCTCACGAATCCGACGTAGGACAGCCACAGGAGTAGCGCAGGTGCGGGCGGCGTTCGGTCGCGCGCGGTGTGGTCGGTCGAAGACATCGCGGGTCCCGCACAGTGCGCGACTCACGCTCGCCTGTCGATCACTTCTCGATCAGGACGACGCACCGACCACGCGAATCATGAAGCGGCCCGGCGCAGTACGCGTGAAGCCGAAGCGTTCGTACAAGCCGTGTGCGTCCTGTGTGCCGAGCAGGACTCGATTCACGTCGCGCACCGACGGATGCGCGAGCGCGAATTGCACGAGCGCCTTGCCGATCCCGCGCCCGCGGACGGTCTCGTCGACGAACACGTCACACAGGTATGCGAAGCGGCCACGGTCACTTACGACGCGCGCGAATCCGACTTGGATCGACCCGCGGTACGCACCGAAACAAATCGAGTGTTGCATTGCGGTCCGGAGCGCGTCCTCGGTGATTCCGCGCGACCAATACGCCGTGTCGCGCAAGTACGTATAGACGTAGTCGAACTGCACACGCGCAGCATCACTGCTGAGCTCGTAGTCGCCGAACCGCTGGACGACGACCTCATTTGGATTCGAGAGCGCTCGAGCAGCCGCCGCTTTCGACATCTGCAGACCGTCGCGCAACTGGCGATCGGATTGGGGCGCGCCTGTGGTCAGGTGAAGCGGAACCGTGCCGGCCCAAACATCGAGCGCGTGATCGGCGGGCAAGTCTTTCGGATCGCCCGCCCGCACTTTCGCCGACGCCTCCTCGATCGTCAGGCACACCACGAGTGTCGTGTCGAGCTCGGCCTCGGTCGGGGAGCGCAGCTCGCGCATACGGCCCGGCGCCAGGTGCTCGATCAACGCGTGAAGTGCCAGACGCTTCTCGTCGCGGTCCGAGACCTCGCGCGCCGGACCAAACACGACGACCGCTCGATAATTCATCGAGTGATGGAACGCCGTGCGCGCGAGAACCAACCCGTCGAGTAGCGTGAACGTCACGCTCACGCGCTCGCGATCGCACAACGAACGCAACATGCGGTTCGCACGAGCCCCGTGCAGATACAGCCGGTCCTCGATGCGCGCGTGTGCAGTCGGCAAGCTCATCACTTCGCCGCCGACGTTGAACGCCACGTGGCCGACGAATGCCTCGTCGATGATGGCAAAGACGCGGTCGCGCTCGTAGTGGCCGCGCTCGGGGTGACGCTTCAGGCGCACGCTTGGACCCGAGAAGCTCGGTTCCGCCACGTCGTTCGAGGGAAGTGGAAGAGGTTCCATAGGCTCGAGCTTGAAGTTGCACTGGTCCATGAGAAAGTACCGGTTGTGACAAATCGACTAGACCACTTGGCGAGAGCTCGACTGCCTGAAGCCGGGGGTGCTCGACGCGAGCGCGGCTGGGTCCTCGATATCGGCAGTGCGGCGGACGCGGCCGAGCCGATCTTCCTTCGAATCGCGCGTGTGATCAGCGCGGACATCCGGCGTGGGCGGCTCGGCCCGAACGCGTTACTACCCGGCAGTCGCGAGCTCGCACGCACGCTCGGCGTGCATCGCAACACGGTGCTCGCAGCCTACCGTGAGCTGGTGGCCGAGGGCTGGCTCGAGCCGCGCCACGGGCAAGGCACGTTCGTCTCGGCGCAGC
>DASRXR010000966.1:0-8659 GCA_035687405.1 Polyangiales bacterium | reverse complement strand
CATTCGATCCGGAGAGCGCACGCATTACATCGAGCAATACTGCGGCTGGCTGCCGTGTGCTTCCTTCGAGGCTTACACGCGGTGCAGTGAGACTGAGTCGCTCACTGGCGCTGCGCACGGCGTCGTCGAACCAGGTGAGCTGCATGTGTGCACGCTGCCGCGAGGACAGGAGGAAGGGTGACAGCGCCGCGCGGGCCGCATCGGGTAGAACCGGGTCTTCGCGAACCGCGCTCGGAACAGAACCTTCTACGAGACCGACGATGCGTACCGCGCGAAACCTCAGCCCGCGGGCCCCCGCGAGTGTGCCGAGGTATACGGCTGGCATTCCGTAGCGTGCACTTCTCAAGACGGAGCTACACAGCGTTTCGTCGAGCCAACTGAGAGCGTCGACGCCTGTTGGCTCTCTCGTTTCGTGTCCTTGAAACTGTCTGCATGCCTGGCTCAGTACGGCTGTCACGGGCGGGATGGATGGAGGCAACTTCAGATGCGCGTCGACGAAGTCCATGATGCGCGTCCACAGCAGATTGAGCGGCTCATTGGCGACGACTGCGGCGAGGGTGCCGGCGAGTGCCTCCACCGCCGCAGCGAGCGACGCGAGAACGCTCTGCAGCTCGGCGCGGCGCTGCAGCTCGCGCTCCTCTAGGCCTGCGCTCTGCAACGGGGCTGAAGTGAGACGCTTGAGCGCGTTGCTCCAAGCCTGTGGCCAGATGCTGCCGGCTTCGAGATTCGATTGCCCGCCCCCGATCGCTGCGACTGTGTTCAAGAGCTCCCAGGCGTGGGCTAAGCCGCGCACCCTGCAGTCTTCGTCGCTCGGCCGCAGGAGCGGTAGGAGAGGGGCCAGGCTGTCTCTCGATAGTCCTTGCTGCAGTGCGCGGACCGCGAGCAACAGTCGAGTACCGTCTGGACGCTCTGTCAGCGGAATGCCGCGTTCCGAGAAGGTGGCTGTGGACGGTTCCGCCCATGGCAGCGCAGCGAGTCGCGCGCGCAATAGTGAGCCATAGGGTTCGGCGATGGGGCTGAAGATTGCGATGTCTTGCGCGGCAACTCCGTGTTCGAGAATTTGTTCCACGACCCAACTCGCGGCGGCTTCGACTTCTTCGTGAACTCCAGCGTAGAGAGCGATCGTCACGCTGTTGTCGATCGGTGCTGGCGTTGTCGCGTTGTCTTCGAACAGTCGGATCTGTAGATGGTGCAGCGTTGTTGCCGGCGCGGCGGGGATCAGTGATTGCGGATCGGCGTCAGCGGTGTCCGCTCCGACGAGCTCCTGCATTCGCTTTGCGTGTGCGGTGCGTCTTGGGCGGACTGCCCATGCTGCAAGGGTGACTGATGGGAGTGCCCGCAAGAGAGCGAGCTCGGCGGGGCTTTCAAAACCCGTGATGACGGCGAGCGTTGCGGGTTGGTCTTTCCAGCTCGAAGCGAGTGTGGCAGCGCGCGCGAGGATCCCGCCGATCGTTCGCAAGTCGGAGCGCGCACGGAGAATCTCGTGGACACGGCCGACGTCGCTGACATGCGTGTCGGAGCTACTTAGGCACGCACTTGGCGAGAGCTGCACGGCGTCGAGGTCTGCGATCGTGCGCGTGAATGCGATGTCCCAGCCGGGAAGCGTGACGAGGTCGTTGTGGTCGAAGCGCTTAAACTGGGTTGTGTCGAATGCCTCGCGAACGAACGTCGGTCCGAGCTCACGATCGTTTGGAAGGTGCGGCTCGCCGGCGTCGAGCAGCACTTCTGAGGCGAGTTGGAGCAGTGTGAGGAAGCGAGTTCCGATGAGCGTGCCCGCGCTCGCAGTTTCGATCAACTCGCGTCGGAGAGCGTGGGCTACGCGAGCGTTGGGGACGAGCGCGATGCGCTGGGGGAGGGCGCCCGTTGTCTGCAGTTCGGCAACTGCTTGGGCCCAGTGTTGGAGCGACCAGAGGACGCGCATGTGGGCCATCTAGGCCCGGACCTTCGCGAACTCGTGTTCCACTTCAGATTTGCCTGCCGCGCTTCGCCAGCGGAGGAGGCTTTCGCTGAAGCGCTGACTGAGCGGATCGGGATGACGTGCTACCTGACGAGCAAACGTCTCGAAGTCGATGCGGTTGGGTTCGTTACTGTGCTGAGGCTGGATGTAAACGATCTCGATGGCCGACGTGCTCAGCTCGGCCACAGCAATCTTCTGCAGCGCAGCGGCCACTTGTCGACTTTGTCCAGAAGCGAGCCCAGCCTCAATCTCGGGGGGCAGAGTCAGAAACCCGAGGTTTGATAGGTCACGCAAGAGATGGTGGTACTTCGGGCGATAGTTTGTAGCCTTAACGATCGCGCATACGTCATTCAATATCGCGGTGAGGCCGGTCGTTTGCGCACGGCTCAGGTATTCCGACTGCGTCTGCCGGAGCGATGACAGGTCGGTCTTTAGCTCGACGAGGAAAATGCGAAGTCTGTCACTCGAACACAGCAGATAGTCGACTTTGTCCGATTGATTGTTGTCGGCATGTTTGAGCGGGAACTCCGGAATGATGGTGTCAGCAAGTTCAACGTGGAGCTCCTCTTCGATAACTTCACGCAAGTAGACCGAGAAGAAGATGTCGGCGCGTCGTTCGAGCGCGTAGCTGGGAAAGTGCCGCCACGCATCGAGTCGGTCGAAGACGGTGTCGATGCTCGTCTCGGAGGTGCGCGTCGGCTGAGTCGGCATGTACAGATTCTAGGCGACTTCGTTCTCAGCCTTGAGCTCGCTCTCGTTATCAGGTCGTGGCGCGGATCACCCGGGCGTACACGCTCGGCGCTAAGTCCGCCTAGAGTCGGCGTCGCCTGGGCTTCGAGACCGTTCTAGCACCACGTCGGCCTGGCCTGTTTGGGTGCAACATTGTTTGCGTCCCGCCTGCCTGGATAGTCGGGTGGGTGGGTCGTCGATGCCATCGTCGCTTTCGATGCGCCGCGCTCGAGCTCCAGCGCATGTCGCACTGGCCCTTCACTTCGATTGCAATCGCCGCTCGATAAGAATGCGACGCGCCCACTTCTGTCCATCGCCGGCAATCCAGAACTCGACTCGTCGCGCGTTTCGTGAACTCACAGTGCTCGAGACGCAATCGCTTCTGTCAGCCGAAGTACTGCCTTGGCGAATCTTTCGAGCTCGGTGCTATACACCAGGAGATGTACGGGCTGATGGGAGCACGCCTCGTCGGGGATGCAGACGAGTCGACCGAGCTACAGCGACGACACTCAGTCTGGTTGTTTCCAGGAGTGATGCTGCTGCATGCGGTTCACGTCCGCGCGCTCGACCCTGAGTGGCAGACCGGCAACGTGATCGCCGCGCTCACTCTTGGCGAGCCTCTCGACGTCGTCCCCGAGGCCGAAAGCGTTGAATCCAGCTGGAGGGGCAGTGATGTCGAACAATAGTCGGTGGCGATGGGTTGCACTGGCGCTCGTTCCCGGGCTCATCAGCGATTTAGTCTTCGTGAGCCTGCTGCTTGTGTCGCTGAATCATGGGAACAACTCGGACAGCGTTGCGGCTGTTGCGACGGGCGCGCTTTACGCGGTGTTGTACTTGCCGTTCGTTATGCCGGTGTACCTGTATTTCGTGGGGCGTAGTTACGTGCGCGAGCGCCACGCTGGGCTCAAGAGCGCGATCCCGTTTGCCGTAATGTACAGCGTGGCAAACCTCGTGCTCTGGGCGTGTGGCGCGGCTCTCGTTGGATCCCAGATGCACACCCCTGGCTGAAAGTCAGAACGGAGCGTGTTCGCCGCGTGGACCTCGGCGAATAACTAGTACGGGGGATAGTCGTCGGTGTCGAGGTCTTCGCCGAGCCAGGCGGAGCGGAACAAATCGTTGCCGACCCGCTCAATCAAGTCGCGCAACTCGAGTTCGTGCAGCCAGCGCGGCGGCAGGCAGCGCGTACCGTGCATTGCGCCGAGTAGGTTTCCCGTGAGGCTGCCCGTGCTATCGCTGTCGCCGCGGTGCAGCACCGAGCGCCAGAGGGCCGCGCTTGTTGCTTCCGGTCCGTCGCCTTCGACCGTGAGTGCACACGCCAGTGCGATCGCGAGCGCTTCTTCGCCGACCCAGCCTTCGCCGAGCGACTCCAGTGCATCCGGCGCAGGTATTCCTGCGCGCGCGACCTCTCGAGCGGCCGCGATCGCCTGCGTCATCTCTTGGTGGTCTTGCGCTTGCGCGAGGAGCGTATCCGCTTGCTCCATCGCGGTAGTCAGCGCGTCGTTGCGCGCGACGCGCTGAACAACCGCTGCAAAGTACGCAGCCGAGAGATGTCCGCTCGGATGCCCATGCGTACTCGCCCCGCTCTCGAGCGCGATTTCCCACGCGACCTCGATGGAACGAGCACCGAGCCCAATGGGGGCCGAGCGCATAACGGCACCGCAGCCTTTGCTGTCGTTGGGCGGCACGCGCTCATTTCGTGCGCACAAAGCAAGCGCGTTCAGGTTGGTGTTTCCAGGAGCACGCTGCGCGTACAGGCGTGGCTCATCGAGGAGTAATCCCCCGCCGCTCATCGAATCAAGAATGCTGCGATCGCCGATTTGCGTCGCATACCACCGCACCAAGGCGTGCAGTATGACAGAGGGCGGACTGCAGATTCCTCGGTTCGACATGCGCTGGACGGCGCGGATGCAGCCTTCGGCTACGAACAGCGTCATCTGCGTGTCGTCCGAGATCAGCGCGGGCGCGGGATGCGCGTAAGCCAGCCGTTCGGGAGCCCCTCGCCCGTGTGCGGCCACAATCGCTTGCCAGGACCGGATGAACTCCACCGGATATCCGAGCGCATCGCCGAGCGCACCACCGAGCAAACAGCCGACTACTCGGTCCTGACCCGCGTCGAGTTCGGAATCTTTCATGTGAGTCACCCTCCATTCGTCAGTCTAAACTATGCGAAGAGGATCACCATGCATCGCAGGACCGCTTCGATCTCGGCGCGGTGTAGTGCCACCGCGATCTCAGTCCCTATGGTTGCGAGATTGCCGAATTGGGTTTCGAGGTGCCGGGCTACCATTATCACCAAGATCCACGAAGTGGCTTGAACCGCTGACGCCTGCCGCGGAGTTGCACGCCAATGTCATATATGGCATAAACTATAAAAGTGTCGCCACGAGACAAACCGCTTGTGCTTTTGAGCGGCGATATCAAAACGCCACCGCTCTCAACGGCTGCACGGGTTGAAGCCGGGTATCTGCTTCGACGGCTTCAAAAGGGAGAGCTGCTCTCGCTTCCGCACTCCCGTCCGATGCCATCGATCGGGCCACGCGTCCACGAGCTTCGGATACAAGATGCCGCCACGAGCAGCACTTGGCGCATCGTGTACCGCACGGACGCAGCGGAGATCGTCGTTGTCGATGTGTTCGTAAAGAAGACTCAGGCCACTCCGAGGCAGGTGATCGAGCGTTGCAAACGGCGACTGCACGCGTGGGATTCCGATGACTAGAGGAACTGACATGGACGCAAAGAAGAAACGAAAGCTGCGAAAGCTGGGCGGCCGTGTGACTACGGTGGCCGAGTTTCTGGATCTCAGTGAAACCGAGCAGGCGGTCATCGAGTTCCGTCTCGAACTGGCGACCGCGGTGCGGAAAAGACGTACGGCAGCGCGGATAACGCAGGCCGCTCTGGCCAAGGCGATCGGCTCGAGTCAGGCGCGGGTCGCCAAAATGGAGGGCGGCGACCCGCAAGCCAGCATCGAATCTCTCGTGCGCGCGCTCGCAGCGCTTGGTGCAAGGCCGCGCTTGAAGGTTGCGTGACGAATCACGAGCTGCGCCGTGCATGAGTCGTACGAAAGACTTGTGTTGTACTGGTGCCGAAGGCGCTTGCACCGGTGTGCCACAGCGCTGAGCATGGCGGCGACAGCCCGACCGTGCTCGCCCGTGAGGGCGACGAGATCGAGAGGACGCTGAAGTTCTACCGAGACATGCACCACGCGAGAGCCAAAAAAGGAGCGAATGATGTTGTTGGATGAAGAGCGACCGATCGTTGGCGGCGTCTACCGCCACTACAAAGGCGATCTGTACGCGGTGGAAGGATTCGCTTTCCATCACGAGACGCGTGAAGAGCTGGTGCTGTATCGCTCGTATGCGAAGGGCTGGGTGAATGCTCGACCGTTGCGAGGAACGGCGCCGGATCCGGATGGCTGGCTCACGCCGGTCCGAGATGCGCACGGAAGCGAGCGTCCGCGGTTCGTTCGTGTTTTCGAGGGTCCCGGCGACGAACGAAAGTTGTGACGATGAAGAAGAACACGGAAGTGCGAGTACTGCGACCGACCCGGCGAGTACTGCGACTGAGTGTTCACACAGCGCAAGCGCGGGCGACTAAAGAAGCCAAAGAGCAAGACCAGGAAAGCCTATTTTGCGTACATGGACAGCTGGTTTACGAAGGTCCATCCGTGGCGCGCGCGGGAAGAATCGGTGACTCTGCTCAGTCAAGCTCGCGATTGTCGCGGATCGATGGACGATTCATACGCGCGCTTGGCGCGGTAAAATGCCGCGAAAAGCGCATAGCTAGGACCCGCGATGATTCCCACGGCCGCAAATGCGAACACGGTTCCGACGCCGACCAATGCCGCTGCGACCTTGTCACTTCTTAGGAGTGCCGTGATCGTGACAATCACGCCGACTGCGAGTGTTGCGACAGCGTATCGATACATTCGCCGACGCGCCGCACGCTGACCTCGCAGGACCATGAACCAGTGGACTCCCATGCTCGCGGCCATGACGCAGATAAAAAGTAGGTACCAGGGCGTCGGTTGGCGAAGAACGGGAACCATTCGGAACAGCGATATCAGAGCGCCCATCCAGCAAAGCATCAAGCACAAGTTGGCGCCGACACCCGCACCTTGGCCCGGCAACCACAGCACGAGCGCGTTGCCCTGCACCGTGTCTCGAAGTTTGGCATTCGAGACGATGATGGAGTCCGCACTTTCGTCAGTGATATACATCGCCATCACATCGTGTGGTACGCGTTGACGACGCCGAAGAGAAGATCACCGATCTTGCCTGCCGGTTTAGCATGACCGATCAACCCGCTCATGGAGCTACCAGTCATGCCGATCCCCGCGCCGACCGCTTCGAGGAGCTGTTTTCGGATTGCAGCACCGATCGTGTCGTTGCTAAGTCGGCGCTTCACGTTCTTAGGCAAGATGTTACGACTGATGAGCACGTCAATTTCCCGGTCACTGATTCCCGGATTGTCTGCTCGAATGAGCTCTTCAGTCAGCTTCTTGCGCTCTTGCCGAGAGCGTCCGTGCCGGTGTGCACGCTAGTCGGGTCGAAGGAGTTGAATCGAGTCGCTGTGCGGGTGGCGATTGCCGGACTGGCTGCCGAAGCGGCTCGTGCTGCGATGGCATCGACAACGACTACGACGGCCGGATCGATGCGCAAGAGGAAGCTTGCGGTTTGTCACGACGACGCAGACAACGACGGTGACGGATTCACCGATGCAGACGACAACGACTGTCGCGCTCATCGAGCCGACACCGGCGAATGAGTTCCCACACGATCGCGGTCTTTGGATTCGGCCGACCCCAAAGCCAAGGAACTGCGCTATTCGAGCAAGCCAACGTTCTCTATCATCGAAAATTACTCACGTTCGTAACAACGACCGCGATGCCGCCAAGCCAGAGCGCGAGGTTCGCTGCACTGTAGAGAACCGCGAATGGAATCGGGCTCTTCAAACCAGCGAACGCGCGTACGTAGCCGCGACCCACGAAGTAGAGATGGAACGGCATCGCAAATGGCAGGCAGAGGCTTATCCAAAGCACGTCCGCCCCGGCCTCAGCGGCCCAGTCGGGGTTGTTGCGGGCGTTCAACGACACCAGCCACAAGGTTAGAAAGATTAGATTGCTCAGCAGCCCAGGTATGAGCGCGAGCAGATGCCATCGCCAACGAATGCCGTTCGACATCAAACGTTCGACTGTGTGTTCGTCTTACCGCCAAGAATTCCGAGTCTGGCCAGGTGTGGATTCACCCACGTCCAAACCTCGCTCGCACAACGCGCGTCCTGAGCGTACGAGATTTTCGTTCCACTCCACTCGAACGTCTCCGCGATCAGATCTGTGCTCCTTCCGCCCGGTGGCGTGTGCCACGGCACACCGCCCAGCGCACCGTGCGTTCCCCAAAAGGACCTCATGGAGCATTTCGTTGGTGCGTGCCAAATGGTCGCGCAGTTGCCAAAGCTGCGGCGACTCATGGTTTGCGGATCACGACGAGCGTACACGACGTTCTCGACGTTTCTAGTAAGCTCGGCGGCGTTGATAGCGAGCGAACGGTCGACGGCATCGAATAGCACCATTCCGCTTACTTTCACGCCGTCTTCCGCAAGTCGCCTTGCAACCCCGACGACTCCTGCGCCACCACGGCTGTACCCGGTGAGAAACACCGGCGCCTTCGGGCGCGCGGCCAAGCTGAGATGGACGAACGTGTAGGCTGTGTCCACGATGATTGACATATCGCAACCATCGATTCCCGGACCGCGTATGTACTTCTTGAGCCTCGCCGGTGTTCGGCGAACGATGTAGCTCACGAACGAATTGTGCATCTCCGCGCGGTAGGACTGCTTCCCTATGTCGCCGGTCCCATCGATGCCCAACAGAATCGCTTCCAAGCAGCCCCCTTGATGTACATACAAGAGCTGCATTCGGCAGATCAACCCTCGAGTTGCGGCAAACTAGTCGCTGCGCCGGAAATTGGGACCGCC
>DASRXR010000965.1:0-2231 GCA_035687405.1 Polyangiales bacterium | reverse complement strand
GACCGCGCGATCGGGTGCGCACCCAGCTCACGGCGGTCTTGCCATTGGTCGCCCAGGTGATCGATGGCAAGACCGCCGTGAGCTGGGTGCGCACCCGATCGCGCGCGGGCGTTGTGGGGAGACATTCGAGATGCGCCAGCGCGCAGGTCGCGTAGGTCGCCGTCGCCTCCGTGAGCTGGATCAGGTCGCGGTAACAGTCGCGCCGGCGCGTGCCCTGCTTCCGGGCGACGACATCGCGATCGCCGTCGCCATGTGCAACCGCATCGAGCAGGGCATCGTGCACGACGTCCGCCAGCGGCATGGGCACCGCGGTGACATCGGCGGCCGCCAGCGCCAGCCGAATGTCCTTGAGCAGCAGAGAGACCCGGAATCCCGGCGGGTCGTAGCTCTCATGCGCGATCAGTGCGCCGTACAACTTGTATGCTGGCGCAGTGAAGACTCCATTCGTGAGCACGTTGAGCAGATCGGCTGGCGCCACGTCGTTGTGCAACGCCATCGCCGAGGCTTCGGCCATCGCTTGCACCGCGGCGCCCAGCATGACATTTCCCGCGAGCTTCACGACGTTCGCGCGCTCCGCCTGCGATCCCATTCGCCAGACTCGCTCTCCTATCGCCTCCAGCAGCGGCTCCACGCGAGCGATTGCGGCGTCATCCCCCGCGACGACGACGTTGAGTTTTCCAGCTGCCGCTAGCTCCGGGCGGCCGAAGACGGGCGCCGCCACGTACGCCAGTTGCCGCGCGGCATGCTGCATCTCCAACTCACGCGCCGATGCAATCGCGATCGTGGACATGTTCACGTGCACGAGGCCCGTGGGCGCGCCGTCGAGCAGCGGGACGATCACCTCACGGATTGCGTCGTCGTCGGCGAGCATCGAGAACACGGCGTCGCCGCTGAACGCCTCGCGCGCCGTCGCGACGGGGCGAGCGCCGAGTCGCGCCAGAGCGTCCACGGCGGGGCGTGAGCGATTCCACACGCGCACCTGGTGGCCCGCCCTGACGAGAGTCTCGGCGATGCGCGAGCCCATCGTGCCGAGTCCAATGAATCCGACGTCCATGTGTGCGGCTCCTGCTGATCGTGGGTGATTGCGGTCAGAGACCGTCACCAATGTTCGTGGGAGAGATTGCCCGGTCTTGCCGACGGTTGTTGAACCGTATTGTCCTGGAGTCGGCGCAGATTGCTCGTATCAGATGAGCTCCCAGGCGATCAGGATGCACACCGCCGTCATCACCAGGAGCGCGATGCCGAAGCTGACGTCGGCTACGCGCTCCAACGCCCGCCGTCTCAGCTGGGCCTCTGAGCGAAGGCTCGCGTACGCGAACACACACGCCGTCAGAAAGGCAATCGCGTCCAGCGCCAGCAGTTGATCGGCGATGCGGCTCACCCCCTCCAGTCGGGTCATGACACGAAACAAGCCAAGCACCGTGAGACAGATGCCGACGAGTTGCGCAGAAACGCTGAAGATGTGGACGTTCAGCTCACGTTCGGTCACGCGGTCCGGGTTGTCTGGCATGGCATCCTAGTTGGCACGTTTGCCCAAAAGTGTATAGAAGCAGGTTGCGACCACAGTGTGGCGCCCGAGCGCGCCCCGTGCGATTTTACAGTTCGCGTGCCGCACGCTTCTCGATGGCACACGACGCCTGGGCAGGTGTCTGAGTGGTTGAAGGAACCGGTCTTGAAAACCGGCGTACCCGCAAGGGTATCGTGGGTTCGAATCCCACCCTGCCCGTTCATCAGTATCCGCTCAACAGTAGAGGCACCGCGTGGGTCGTAAGATTGGTGGCGCAGCACTGCTGCTGCTTTCGGCGCTGATGCTCCTCGGCTTCGCGCGCTCCGGCGCTGGTTTCGGTTCGCCGACGGCACTTTTCGCCGTGCTCATTACCGTCGTGCTCCCCGCGGCGGGTGGCGTCGCCTTGCTGCGCGGCGCGCTCGGCGGCAACTCGAAGGCGCGGATGCAGCAACTCCGCCAGCAGACCATCGACGCCGAGATCCTGCGGCTTGCCATGGCACGGCAGGGAAAGCTCACTGCCGTTGAAGTCGCGAGCGCCCTCGCGCTGCCCGAGGGTGAGGCCAAGAGCTCGCTCGACTCGCTGGTCGCGCGCGAGGTGGCCGACCTCGACGTCACCGACGACGGCGTGCTGGTCTACTCCTTCCACGACGCCAAGTACTTCGACGGAAATGCCGGAGGAAAGGGGCTGCTCGGTGGCTGATCCGGTCGTCCCTCCGCGCACTCC
>DASRXR010000964.1:0-14728 GCA_035687405.1 Polyangiales bacterium | reverse complement strand
TTGAGCGCGCGCGAGAAACGCGTCTGACTGCATCAGCTGATCGAGCTGCGCGTCCAGCATCTTCTCGTCGTTATTCAAGCCGGCGAGCTCTTCCGGCGTGGCGACCTCGCCCGCAAGCAAGAACTTGGCGCGTGCGTAGGTTTGCTTCGGCGTCGCCTGGGTCACACTCGCGAGCGCAACTTCAGCCTCGTCGGGGGGCGTCTCTTTGCACGTCGGCGGCTTCACGAGCTTGTCGACGAAGCTCGCCAGGAGCTTTGCCTCGGGGCCGTCCGGCGCGAGCACCTGACCGCCGACGTGTGCCGTCTGAGCGGTCGGCTTCGCGAGCAACAACGGAATCTGCGTCCCATTCACGTCGACCTTCGTGCCCGCGTAGCCTGTGAGCAGCGCTACGTTTTTGGCGGCGAAGTCGGGCTCACCTGGAAACGTCAGGCGCAACGCAACGCCGACTTGGCGCGCGAGACCGAACGAATTGTGGCAGCCGATGCAGCGCGAGAACACGCTGCCGTACATCTCCCAAGCAAACGATTGCTCGGGCGTGAAACACGCGTCCGTTTTAGTCGGTACAGTCGGGCCTGCCGCTGTCGGCTGCTGGCCGGGTTTAGTCGTTGTCGGATCGGACGGATCGTCCTTCCCGTTCTGCCCGTCTGGCGTCTGCGAAGGCGCGCGCGAGTCTCGACTGTCAGAGGGATCCCCGCCCTGACAACCCAAGCCCCCCAACACGACAGCAAACACTACGACTAGCCAGTTCCGAGACCTGTAGGCGGAGATTGGCATACGTGCATCCCTGGCTTGCACGGCATGGCCGCACAATATCGAATCCCTGGAGCGCCCCGCTCCAGGCGCTCGGGGCTTCCTGCCCGAGCGAGTTGGCTGTCGGAGGATAGGTGCTCTGAGCTGCGCACAGCGGTTCAACGAAGTAGTGCCTCGGCCCTGTTGGCAAGCGCCAACAGGGCCGCACTAGCTAGGGCGCGCCGTCCTGCACTCGCCTGAGCGCGCGATCAGAGCGACTCTAGATACGCCACGAGATCGTCGACCTGCACCGTCGTCAACTGCGCCGTCTTGCCGTGCGTGGTACCTCCGCACGCCGGATCGAAACGCTGCTGCAACGTCTTCGCGCAACCGGTATGCAACCACGGCGCGCGTAGACCGACTCCGACGAGCGACGGGACCTGCAATGCCAAACCCGTTCCGACATCGACAGTTTGGTTGTTGGTCAGTTTGGTCCCCTCGTGACACTTGCTGCACTCGGCTGCACCGACGAACAACTCGTGACCGCGGGCGACCGCCGGATCGCTTGCAGCTCGCAGCGGCAGTGGCGCCTGAATCGAGAACATCCAGCGTGCGAGCGCATTCAAACGCTCCGGCGCCTGGTGCACTCCACCCATCCGACCGACGAACACGTTTTCCATCAGCTTGCCCAGATCGGTCATGTCACCGACCCAATGGAACGGTGCAGTCCCTTCGAGACCCACGCTGAGCGCTTGCGTCCGGCGCGGGCCCTGACCGGCAAAGACCCAGGTGTGACCGTCTTCGTCGCCTTCGAGGTGACAGGTTGCACACGCCACGCCCGCGCCAGCATCGCGGTGGAAGATCTCGTGACCGGTGTCGAGCATCGTCGGACCGCCGAGGTCGATTCGCACCGGCAGCGCACCGGTATCGGTGGCGATAGGCTGCGCGATCAGGATCGTCGCAGGCTCACGCGTCTGCACGATCAATCGCTCGTCGGTCAGGTACGCCACTGCAGTCGCTGGACCCGGCCCGCCCACGATGCTCGTCGGGCCGACGCATGGCGGCACGCCGGTAGGGGAATTCTGAGGCGTTTGCTCCGGAAAGGTATTGACCATGGCCTCGGGATTGAACCGCACGACGGCCATCACGGAGTTGGCCGCGTCGGTCGCAGGGGGCACCACGGGCGATGCAACGCCGCCGCCTGCCGGAATTGCGATCGGCAACGTGGCATCTCCGGAGGGCGAGAAACTGACCGTAGGTTGAAATGGATCGAGCGCGCCCGCGGTCGCGATCGCCATCTCGTGCGACTTCGGCGACCACGCGATGTCGACTGGCAGCGTGCCCATCGAAAGCATCATCGTTCGGATGACTCTTCCGCCCGAGTCGAACATCGTGACCGCAGTGCCCGAGACGCCCGTGCACGCGCCGGCTCCACCGTACGCACTTCCGCCGCCCGGCACCCCCTTGGAGTTCAAGCCGTTGGCGTCTTCCGCCGGGTCCAGCGTGATTTCGCCTTCGCGCGCGGTCTGGTGCAACATCACCGCCGTTCCATCGCTCTGGAACCGAACCCGACGTGCGCCGAGCGGATCGAGCGCATCGATACTCTGCGAGCCGTCGTTCTCCGGGAAGAACTGTCGAATGACCGCGGGCTGCGCGGTCGATTGAACGGCGCCGTTCAAATCGACTGACAGCAGCTCGGCGCTCTTGAACCGACTCACGAACACACCGTCGGCCCGCGGGAACACGTCGCGCAGGTCGGAGCCGATCGATTGGCGCGTGATCGAATCGGTGCCGGTCAGCGGAAGCGAGACGAGATCGCCGTTCTGACAAGCGACGAACAACCGCTGGTTCGTTGCACCGTACTCGATGCCGCGCGGAGCGGCGCAGACGGCGCGGCGTTCGAGCAGCTTGCCGAGTGCGATGTCGATGCTCACGACCGCACCGCCGCGACGCAATGCCACGTGGGCGCGACCTGCGGCGTCGATCGCGACGCGGCCTGGCTCATCACCGGCGTTGAGCGGAATCGTAGCGACGAGACGCTGTGCGCCAAGGTCGACGACCGAGATCCGATCGCGATCGGGGTCCGACGCCACTGCGTAGCGATCATCGGGCGTGACGGCGAGCGTGCCGCCGCTGATCGGCGGAACCTTGATGACGGTCGTAATGCCGCGCGTGTCCGTCGGTGTTTGCTTCACGATCCCAGTGCCGCCGGGGAACGGCGGCGCATCTGGACCGACCGGCAACCCTTCGTAGGGTTTCGCGATCGGCATTTGCGCGCCGATGCTCGGCACCGGCATCCCGGGCATTGCAGCTGGCGGCGGCAGGACACCCGGCGCGAGTGCACCGGCAGCTCCACCCGCCGCAGCGGGCGCGACGTTCTGCCCCGGTGGAAGGTTCACGCCGCGTGCAGCCATTGGCGGCAGCGCTCCATCTTCTGAACACGCCGCCAAACCCAATCCCGTGCTCAAACACAGGCTGCAGACTGCCCCGAACCAAGTCCGTTCGCCTCGCATGGTGCACTCCTCGTAGCGCCGGCATTCGCCCCACGATCCGTCGCACCGCAGCCGGCAGCTGCGCAGAGATAACCACGACTTCGGGTCGACTGCTAGTGCTGCACTCGCGACTAACAACGAACAATCGCAATGTCACGGTTGGCACAAGTCGGCACAAACATTCGACGAATGACAAAACTGAAGTAAGAACGACATACGAAAGTCATGCGCTCACTTCAGATCATGCCGGGCAGCGTCGCGCTTGCTTCCGTTCTCATCTGGCTGGGTTGCTCGAACGGCGGCCCCAAAGAATCGCCGATGGTTACGGTGCAGGTGCCGGCCGGTGGCTCCCAAGGTTCGAATACTGCGGGCACCGCCGCGGCAGGTTCCGGCGGCGCGGCCGGCTCCGCAGGCATGGCGGCAACGGATCCGCCACACGTCGGGCCTCCCGCACCCGAGGATGCAAGCACACCGGCGATGTTGGATGCCGCGCTCGATGCCGGAATGGACGATGACGACGCGGGGCCGTGGGTTCCGCCAGAGCCGACGTGCGTCGATGGTCTCTGGCGACTCGCGCCCGGTTTCCTCGTCGCGCGCCACGTCGACTTCGTCGCGGACCGAAACAGTTTGTTGCCGGACGCCGGCGGCTTCGCGCTCGGAGAGCCGCCCACGTTGTCATCGGCCGGCATGGCGTGCGCGAATGCGCGAGACAAAGAGAAGTGCCGGACTGCGCTCGCGCAACCGAACCAGTTCGGACGCCATCTCATCACGACCGAAGGAGACAGCGTGCGCGTGTGGGCTGGCGCATCAGGTCGAGCGTTGCTGGGCTTGCTGGATACGCCGTCCGACGCCTTGTGGTACCTCACGGCAAACGGGCCGTACCTCGCGCCGTGCACTGCAAAGATCTCTCCGAGTGACGGCGGCTACACGGTCGAAGGCGTCCAGCCGATCGAAGGCTGTTTTACGCCCGGCGAGATTCCACCGAAGCTGACCGTGTTCGTCGGAAGCGTCGACGGAGCGATGCGCGAGATCGCAGCGACGCCCGACGCCGGGCACTCCCTCTGCGGCACGTTTTAAGATTTCTGCAGCCTTACCGCCTGCTGAGCTACGCTCATGGGGAATGCGGCGGTTCCTCCTCGCAAGCCTAGTGTGCTCGAGTGCGTGCATCTCGCTCGATGACTTCCCGAGCGAGAGCATCATCGCGGGCCCGAGAGTCATCGCCGTCGTCGTGGATCCACCCGAGGTCACGCCGGGTAGTGCGCTGTCGGTTTCGGCGCTCGTCGTCGACGCCAAAGACGTCGAGATCGAGTATCGGATCTGCGGAACGTTCGATGGTCCGTTCGGCGGCGCGCAATTTGGCGAGCGGGACGAGGAGGATTGTGGCGAGAGCGCGCTCCTGCGCGGCACGGGTCCAACCTGGACGCTTCCGGCCGAAGTCCTGCAGACGTTCTGGGACAACACCGATCTCGTGGAGACGATCTTGGGTGGTGCGCTCTCGGCGGAGACAATTGCCACGATCCGCACCGAGGTCGGCGTGCCGCTCTTGATCGAGATCACGGTCCAAGCCGACGGCCGCGAGCTTCGGGCGACTAAGCGCGTGCTGCTCAGCGAAAATACCTCACCCCACGCGAACCCGCCGCCGCCGGAGCTCAAGTACGGCCGGCGTGACGTGCGCGCCGTTCCTGACCGAACCTGGACGTGCGCGGCCAACGAACCCCTGACTGCGAAGCCCGGAGCGAAGATCGAGATCGGGCCCGCGACGGTGGATGGAGAAGAAACCTGGGTCGAGCCCTACCGCGTGATCAACGCGCGCGGCGAAGTCGAGGAGCGCACCGAGCGCGCGTTCTACTCGTGGTTTGCGACGGCCGGGGACTTCGAGTCGCACCTGACGCGCGCTCCACTGCGCAATCAGGTATGGACCGCCCCCCGAAAGGCCGGCAAAAATCGGCTGTGGCTCGTCGTTCGAGACGGGCACGGTGGCGAAAGCGCCTGCGGATTCGACGTTCAGGTGGGGAGTTGACGAAGTTGACGCATCGCCTAGGGCTGCCCTAGGTCAGCGAACTGCTGCCGTGGCGGCGCGGACGCGATAAGCTGAGCAGAAGGCGATGCACGAGCAACCTCTCCGTAGCCCATATCCAGAGATCGCACCCTTCGAGACGGGTCGATTGCGAGTCGACGACCTGCACGAGCTGCACTTCGAGCAATACGGGAACCCGGCTGGGAAACCCGCGGTGTTCGTGCACGGAGGACCGGGCGGCGGAACGACGCCGGCCCAAGCGCGTTTCTGGGATCCGTCCCGGTACCGGATCGTGTTGTTCGACCAACGCGGCTGCGGAAAGAGCACTCCGCATGCGTCGCTCGAGCGCAACACGACCTGGCACTTGGTCGCCGACATGGAGCGCTTGCGCAAGCACCTGGGGATCTCGCGTTGGCAAGTGTTTGGCGGCTCGTGGGGCAGCACGCTCGGGCTCGCGTATGCCGAGACGCATCCGAATTGCGTCACCGAACTGATCTTGCGCGGCATCTTCACGCTGCGTCCGCGCGAGCTCGCGTGGTTCTATCAGGATGGCGCGAGCCGAATTTTTCCGGATGCGTTCGAGCACTACCTCGCTGAAATTCCGAGTGCGGAGCGCGGCGACCTCATCTCGGCGTATTACAAACGTCTTACGAGCCCTGACGGTGCGACCCGCTTACGAGCGGCGCGTGCGTGGAGCTTGTGGGAAGCGGTGACGAGCACCTTGCGGCCGAGCCCCGAGATGCGTGCGTCGATGAGCAAGGACGACTTCGCGCTCGCCTTCGCGCGGATCGAGTGCCACTACTTCGTGAACAAGGGTTTCTTCGAGCGTGACGAACAGTTGCTCGAAGATGCGGCGAAGATCCGGCACATCCCGGGTGTGATCGTGCAGGGGCGTTACGATGTCGTGTGCCCGATGGAAACGGCCTGGGCGCTGCATCGAGCCTGGCCGGAGGCCGAGATGTTCGTGGCGCAGACGTCGGGTCATTCGGCGTTCGAGCCCGAGATCGTTCACCATCTGATTGCGGCGACTGACAAGTTCCGCTGAACCGGTGCTGCTCCCGAGCCTCTAGGTCCCAGTTGCGGGGGCCGCCCCCAGACCGGACAATGTCCCTATGTCAGCCATGCTGGATGGGCTCCCCGGTGAGGTCTCGGTCTACGAAGTCGGTCCGCGCGACGGCCTACAAAACGAAGCCGTCACGATCGGAACGGTCCGAAAGCTGCGCCTGATCGAAGCGCTGATCTCCGCCGGCCTCAAGCGCATCGAGATCACGAGCTTCGTGTCGCCGCATTGGATCCCGCAACTCGCCGACGCAGATCGCTTGGCCGACCTCGTCGCCGTAGGTGAACGACCCGACGTGCGCCTATCCGCATTGTGCCCCAACTCGCGCGGCCTCGCGCGCGCACGCGTCGCGGACCTGCGCGAAGTCGCCGTGTTCCTGAGCGCGAGCGAGACTCACAACAAACGCAACATCAACAAGTCGATCGACCAAGCGCTCAAAGTCTTCGGCGATCTCATCCCGCAAGCGCTCGAATACGGCATGCGCGTTCGAGGCTACGTCTCGTGCGTTTGGGGCTGTCCGTACGAAGGCGCGGTCGATCCCGCGCGCGCAGTCATGCTCGCGAACAAGCTGATCGAGCTCGGTTGCTACGAGATCTCGCTGGGCGACACGATCGGGGTCGGCACGCCGCGCCAAACGAAGGAACTGATCGGCCTAGTCCTTCGCGAGGCGCCAGCTAACAAGATCGCCATGCACATGCACGACACACGCGGGCAAGCGCTCGCAAACGTGTTAGTCGGCCTCGATCTTGGAATTCGTACGTTCGATACGGCAATCGCTGGCCTCGGGGGCTGCCCCTACGCACCTGGCGCATCCGGAAATCTTGCGACCGAAGACTTGGTGTACATGCTCAGCAATATGGGAGTCAGCACGGGAATCGACCCCGAAAAGCTGTTCGAGGCTGGGCGCGTCGCCGAGGCGATCGTTCGCCGAGAGCTCCCAGGGCGAGTGCATCGCGCTGGGCTCCAGGCTTTGAAAGGTTAGTTTCTGTCCCCAGCGTGGGGTGGACCTAGCGGCGGGTTAGGGCTTTCCTGGTTCCCTACAAGTAATTGCGATGGTAGGGTCGCCGCCCTACTCCTCGGCCAGTGTCTTATCGAGAGCCCACATGCGCGTGAGTCCCGTCGTTGCTCTAACGGCCGTAATTGCGGTGTTTTTTGCCCGCGCCGATAGTCTGCATGCAGCCCCGCCTTCGGGCGTGATGGCGGCGACCGTCACGCCAAGTGCGCAGTGGATCATTCACGAAGTGATCCCGGGCGAGCGGATCGCGGACGTCGCGGATCGCTTCGCCGTATCGGTCGCGTCGATCCAGCGCTGGAACAACATCGATTCGAAGCGCGTCCTCTCCGATTACACGGGCGTGCGCTTGCGAGTTCAAACGCATCTTCCGGGGCGGCAGCGCGACAAGTTGAGCTACGTGGTTCGCGACGGCGACAGCTGGTCGCGCATCGCGCATCGCTACGACGTCGATCAAAACACGCTCGAGAGCACTTGGAACCGCGAGGTTCGGATGCTGCACCCGGGCGATCGGTTGTTGATCTGGGTCGAGCCGGGCGTGATTCCGAAAGAAGAACCGCCCGAGATCACGGCCGCGGACTTGATGGTTCCGGTTGCGAATGGCGCAGTGAGCTTCGGTTGGCCGAATGGCGGGCGCTTGTTGAACGGCGTGATGATCCCGGAAAACCCGGCGCTCTACACCGTCCGCAACATCCTCCACAGCTATGGCTCGACGCACGCGATTCAGACGCTGCAACGCGCCCTCGCGGCGTTTCGGCTGAAGACGAAGTACGACGGCGAAGTGTTGCTCTGGGACATGAGCGTGAAGCGCGGCGGTCGTTTCGGGCCTCATCACTCGCATCGCAGTGGCCGCGACGTCGACATCGCGATTCCGGTCAGGCCCGGTTATCCGCCCGAAACTCCAGCGTCGGACGACGCGGTCGATTGGCACGCGACTTGGTCCCTGATCAAGTCGTTCATCGACACGGGCGAAGTGAAGTACGTGTTCTTGTCGCGCCAGCGCCAAGCTGCGCTGTACAAAGCTGCTGTCGCCAGCGGCGCGACGCCCGAGCAGTTGGAAGAGTGGATTCAGTATCCGCGCACGACGAAGTACGGAATCGTGCGGCACTCGTCGGGGCACCACTGCCACTTGCACGTGCGCTTCGCGTGCGGGCCGGACGAGTTCGAGTGCTTCGAGTGAGTGAGCGGTGTTAGGGGAACGAGAGCGTTCCCCCTGCAACTAACAACCGCTACTTCATCGCGCCGGCGTTGATCCAGTCGCACACCGCTTGCGCGACGTCCGCGCTGACCATCGCCGCGCCGAACGGCATCGAAGCACCGCAGAGCTCCGGCGAGCCCGTCGCGTACTTCAGCTTTTGCCAGAGCAGCGAGTTCGCACAGTCGTTCGGCTTCACCAGCGTGCGACCCATACACATGCCGCCGTTGCCTGTGACTGCGGTCTTGCTCACGAGCGTCGCGTACGCAGTATCCTTCGTCGAGAAGTCGACGACGAGCTGCTTGTACGCGCCATTGGCGCTGTGACACGAAGCGCACTGCGGCGTCAGCGTTTCGTAGATCGACTCGAACGTCGCTCCCACCGCTGCGGTGCCCGGAGGCTCGACCTTACCGAGCGCCATCGCTTCATTCATCACCGCCGAGTCGCTGGTAGCCGCGACGATCGGCGCCTGACACGCGAGCCAATTTCGAACTTTGTCCTTCGCGTCCGCTAGATCGAGACCGGCCACTCTCATGGTGCCCGCCGCATCGCTGTAGAACGCGGGGGCGGGACGCTCGCCGGCTTTACCGGGAGGCATCTCGCCTTCGTCGATCAAGCCCCAAAGCTCGCTCGCTTCTTCGCGAACCTCGGTGATCCCCGTCTTCAGCACTCCGACATCCGCCGCGCTCGAGGCCTTCGTGACCGGCGCGACGTCGAAGTTCAAGCCGTGCGGTGCACCGTTGCGGCCGTCGCCAGTCGCGCCATTCGCGTGACAGCTTCCGCCTGCACACGACGTGTTCAGGAGGGCTTGGCCTTCGTAATACGGCGTCCCGTTCAAGTACGCGACCTTCGTCGCAGCCGTCATGTCACACGCGCCCAAGTCTGGCTCACACGCGACTACGGCCCACGACATCGTCAGAACCACTGCAACGACTCGCATGCAATCTCCTCTGAGGAGAGGCCACGATGCGACGGCCCGGCCGCAGGGTCAAGCAACCCCCCGCAGCGCGACTCGCCGAAGCACGGCCGCAGAAGCGCTGCGTGTCTCGAATGATCAATGTGTCGGATGAATCACGTAGAGCAGCGGTGCAGCTTGCCGCTCGATCACGTGCAGGACTTCGCCGGGCACGCGTCGGTGACAGTCGAGACGCGTGACCGCGAGAAACAGGTCCGCGCGCGTTGGATCGTCGATGACGGTAAAACGTCCCGCAGCTTCGGGCCAGTGCTGTACATAGTAGAAAAGTCGCCCCGCCGAGCTGCCATCGCATGCTGCGAGCGATAGCGGGCGTGACTGCTGCACGTGTTTTACGACCCACGTGAGGCCTTCGCGATAGCTCGCGCCCCAGTAATCGGTCTCGTAGCGGCCGACTGCTCCGCGCAAGCCTCCGACGGTTCGATTGAAATACACGTACTCGTACGGGTGGAGCTGAACGATCTCGATCGCGACTAGCAGCGCTGCGAAAAGCCACACCCCTAGTGCCGTCATGCGAACGCTCTTCCAGATTCGCGCGTCCGAGCTGAACGTCGCGATGGAGATGCCGCCGAGTGCAGCAAGCGGTGGAAACAAGAACAAGAAGTGCCGGTGTGCATCGTAGAGCGTCGGCTGCATGACGAGCGCAGCCGTGAGCGGCAGGAGCAAGCTGAATGTGATCATCCCGAGTGCGAGCGCACGCGGGCCGCGAGCACGTTGTTGGAGCACGAGACTCACAGCTCCGGCGAGGGCTGCGACCCAGTAAATCTCGGGCAACGTGATGCCGAACCAAACCGGTAAGTAGCGCGACGGCAGCTCGGTCGAAGCGACGCGTTGCCCTTCGAACAGGGTCGCACCCGCCCAATTGAAGTGCGACGCGGCGTAGATCGCCTCGAACGGCCGAGACAGTGGATCGAGCTGTGCCCACGGCCACGCACTCAGCATGATCACCCACGTGATCACGCTCATCAGGAACAAGCGCGGGAGCACACTCGCAGCGCTCGATACGATCGAAGCCGGCTTTCCCGCCTGAATGGTTCTCACTCCGATCGCGACGATCGGGTAGCTCACCAAAAAGAAACCACCGGGCCGAACGCCGAGCGCAAAGCCGAGCGCAACTCCCGCCCACACCACCTCGCGAATCCGAATTGGCCCCTCTCCGACTACGATGCGTTGCGCCGCGAGGGTGACGAACACACTCCCAGTCGCAAACGGAATGTCCTTCGGATTGAAGAGGCCGTGTCCGATCCACGCCGGCGTGAGCGCGAGCGTCGCGGCGGCAAAAAATCCGGCGCGACTGCCGCCCACAGCTGCAGCGAGCAACCACGTGCCGTAGATCGCCGCCAACGCCGTGAGCGCGCTCAGAACGTGCCGCGTCTCGTACGGGTCGAGCGGCGACCACGAGACGATCCACTGCGCCGGCGCATCGAACAACCCCCCGTACAAGTACAGGTCGAGATATTCGAGCGCGCTTCGATCCTGAAACCCGCTTCGAAACCACGCGAGCACGCGCTCTCCGTACTGGAACTGAAACCCCTCGTCCCAAGTCACACCCGCGTCGCGGCCGAACACGGCGATCAGGCCGAGTAGGCCGAGCAGACCCGCGAGCGAAGCGGCGAGCCACGGATCGCGCAGCGCGCGCGGCACTGCGAGAGGCGGACGTAGGTTCATGAAGAGCAGCCGCTCGCAGCGGCGACTGAGCAGAACGGCGTGCTCAGCCGCTCACGGCGGCAGGCTCGAGTTTACGGCATCGCGCCGGCGGTGATCCAATCGCACACCGCCTTTTGCGCGTCGGTGGAGATCATCGAGCCCGTGAGTGGCATCGCGACCCCACACAACCCAGGTCCCGTCGGCAGCGAGAGCTTTTGATAGAGCAGCGACGTCGTGCAGTCGCCCTTGGTCACGAGAGTGCGACCCGAACATTCCGCCTGCGCCCCGGAGAACGCCGGCTTGCCGACGAGCGACATGTAAGCCGTGTCCTTCGTCGAGAAGTTGAGCGCTTGGTTCTTGTACGGCGACGTCGGGCCGTGGCAGTCCCTACACGTCGTCAGCAGGTTGTCGTAGATCGACTGAAACGTTCCGTTGATCGGCGAGACGCCAGGCTCCATGACCGACCCGAGCTGCATGGCCTTCGCTTGCGAGGCCAGCGGCGAATCCGAAGTGGCCGCGACGATCGGCGCCTGACACGCGAGCCAGTTGCGGACCTTGTCTCTGGCTTCCGAGAGATCGAGCCCGGTCAGCATGGCGTTCATCGTGCCCGCGGCGTCTTTGAACCACGGGAGATCGGGTCGATCGCCAGCCTTCCCCGGAGGCATTTCCCCGCTGTCGATCACCGCCCAGAGCTCGTCGGCTTCGCCGCGGACTTCGTTGATACCCGAACGCAGCACGCTGAGATTGGCCGCAGTCGCGCTCTTCGTCAGCGGCTGGACATCGAAGTTGAGCCCATGGGGAGCACCCGTGCGACCCTCGCCCACGGCGCCGCTCGCGTGACACGTCGTGCCCGCGCACGACTGATACAGGAGCGCTTGACCTTCGACGTACGGCGTCCCATTCAAGAACACGATCGTCTTGGCAGCATCGGCGTCGCAGTTGCCCAAGTCCGGCCCACACGCAACTACGCTCAGCGACATCACGAACACTACGAATGCAGCAGCGCGCATGTGTTCTCCTCTACGAGGGCCGCCACCATGCGACGCACTTAGCGCAGGGTCAAGCAACGACTCGGTTCCATAGCGGCAGAATTTTTTCGTAAAATGGTCCGTACTCGCCCGGTCGTGCGAGAAGTCATGACGGACGTGTCGAAAGCGAGCTCAGCGAGCACGCCCTCGCCTGGGGCGGGCGAAGTCAGTCCGACTGCAGTTCGCGACGCGATGAATGGAGTCTTGGCCGACACGCTCCGGCCCATCTGCGTCGGGCTCGCGTTGTTCTACGCGCTGATCAGCACTTGGTACGTCTTCGACTGGGTCATGCTCGACACCGACGGCGTTGGCAAAGTCGCGCTCGACTTCGGATTTCTCGGCCTGTCGCTTCCCGAGTTTGCGCTGCGGCCACTGTCGACCGGCATCTTGTCGCTCGCACTTTTGGCTGGAGCCTTTTGGTTCGAGCGAAATCGCCTACCCCCGGCCGCGGCCCATCCAGTCGCGACGTTGATCGGCGTAGTGGTCGTCATCAACTGCTTGGTCCTGATCGTGTTGGGCGCAGAACCGCGACAGACCACGAACCTGATGATCGCGCAGATCGGGTTCGGCTGCCTGCTCTACTCGCTGCCCTGGTTCTCGTTTCTCACCGGGCTGGGCCTATGCGGCTGGCTTTGGGTGGTGGGGGCGCGCCGGGTCGAAAACGAGTGGTACCACTTCGGTGTCGCGCTGATCGAAGCCACCCTGGTTGGCGCGCTCGTGCTCTGGGTGCGCATCGGCGCGCAGCGAAAAGTCCAAGCGCTCTACCTGCAGGACCAACTGCAGAAGGCGCAGCTGCGAGCGGCGAACGAAGCGGCGCAGAGCGCGGTCAAGGCCAAGTCCGAGTTCTTGGCAAACATGAGCCACGAGATCCGCACGCCGATGACGGCGATGCTCGGCATGACCGAGCTCTTGCAGATGACCGAGCTCGATCCGGCACAGCGCGAGTACGCGGAGACGGTCGCGCGCTCGGGCAACGCGCTGCTCGAGATCGTGAACGACATCTTGGACTTTTCGAAGATCGAAGCCGGGCAGCTGTCGATCGAAGAAGTCTCGTTCGACCCGCACGAGCTCCTGCAAGAAGTCCGCGACCTGTTGGAGATCAAAGCCACCCAGCGCGGCCTGCTGTTGATCGTCGACGTCGCGGCGGAAGTCCCGCATCGATTGACCGGCGATCCGACGCGCATTCGGCAGATCCTGATCAACTTGGTCGGCAACGCGATCAAGTTCACGCACGACGGTCACGTCTCACTCCGCGTCAAATCCGAGCTGGTCGATCACGAGCGCGTGACGGTCGACTTTTCGGTGGAAGACACCGGCATCGGCATCGCGCCCGAGCAGCAGCGCAACGTGTTCGAAGCATTCACGCAGGCGGACAGCTCCACGACGCGGCGTTATGGTGGCACCGGGCTCGGGCTTGCGATCTGCACGCGCCTCGCGCGGCTGATGGGCGGCGAAATCAGCTTGCACAGCGAGCTCGGCCGCGGCTCGACGTTTCAAGTGCGCGTGCCGATGCGGATCGACGACGCGGAGGAACAGCAGCTGCCGTCGCTGCGCCCGAGTCTGCCGGTCGAATTCGACGGCCGCATCCTGCTCGTGGAAGACAACCTCGAAAACCGGTCGCTCGCGGTGACGCTGCTCCAGCACTTCGGCTGCCGGGTGGACTTTGCAGCGGACGGCGTGGAAGCGCTCACGAAGCTGCAAGAATCGAAGTTCGACCTCGTGTTCATGGATTGCCACATGCCGAACCTCAACGGCTACGACGCGACCCGCGAGATTCGTCGGCGCGAGCCCGACGGCCAGCACCTGACGATCATCGCGCTGTCTGCGAGCGTCCTGCCCGAAGAGCGACAGAAGTGCATCGACGTCGGGATGGACGACTACGTCGCGAAGCCGTTCAGCCGCCGCGACCTGCAGCAAGTCCTGGAACGCTGGCTGTAAAACAGCGTCTCAGATCGAACGTTGCTCGGGCGGTGGCAGCGTGTGCAAGCCGCATTCTTTTTGCGTTGCGGCTTCCCACCACCAGCGACCTTCGCGCTCGTGCTGCCCCGGCAGGACTGGCCGCGTGCACGGCTCGCAACCGATCGATACGAACCCGCGCTCGTGGAGCTCGTTCCACGGCACGCTCTGACTGCGGATGTACTCCCACACGCGCGCCGAGCTCCAGTTCGCGAGCGGGTTCCACTTCATGAGCTGTCCGCCTTTGCCTTCGAACGCAGTGTCTTCCTGGAGCAGGAGAACGGCCGCGCGTGTCGGGCTCTGATCGCGGCGCTGGCCTGTCATCCACGCGCGGTACTCGCGCAATGCACGCTTGAGCGGTTCGACTTTGCGAATGCCGCAGCACTCGCCGTGACCCTCCTCGTAGAAGCTGAACAAGCCCTTCTTGCGCACGAACGCTTGAAGCGGCTTCGCTTCCGGTGCCATCAGCTCGATTTCGATGCCGTAATGCTTCCGAACCTTGTCGATGAAGCGGTAAGTCTCGGGATGCAGCCGGCCCGTGTCCAAGCTGAACACCGAAAACGGCAGACCGCTGCGGACGGCCATGTCGATCAAGACGACGTCCTCCGCGCCGCTCCAA
>DASRXR010000963.1:0-2302 GCA_035687405.1 Polyangiales bacterium | reverse complement strand
TCGCTTGAGCCGCCTCGCCTGGGACTTGTTCGGCAAGATCAAGCATCCGTACGACCGAGTCCTCGCGGTCGTCGATTGGATCCACGACAACGTCGAATACGTCCGCGGCTCGACCGACTCGCAGACCTCGGCCTATGACACCGTCACTCAGCGCACCGGCGTGTGCCGCGACTTCGCGCACCTCGGCATCGCGTTGTGCCGCGCCCTCAACATCCCCGCGCGCTACTTCTCCGGCTACGCCTACCAGCTCGAGCCACCCGACATGCACGCCTGCTTCGAGTGCTACATCGAGCACCGCTGGCTCGTCTTCGACGCGACGCGACTCGCGCATCTCAACGCGTTGGTGCGCGTCGGCACCGGCCGCGACGCCGCGGACGCCGCGGTGGCCAGCATCTTCGGCGCAGCCCAGTTCAAAGCCATGAAGGTGAGCTGCGAGCTCGTTAAAGGAGAGCGCTTCAAGCCGCTCAACGAAACCCAGCTCCGCAAGCGCGGCGTCGCGCTCGAATCCGCGACCGGTGCGTAGCCATGTCCCGCCTGCGCATCACCCACCGCACCCACTACCGCTACGGGCGCCCGGTCGCGCTCGGCCAGCACCGCCTCGTGCTGCGCCCGCGCGAAGGCCACGACCTCAACGTGCTCTCGATGCAGCTGAAGGTCGAGCCCGCGCATCAGTTGATCTGGAGCCGCGACGTCTTCGGCAACTCCGTCGCGCTCGTACGCTTCGTCGAGCCTGCCGAGCAGCTGCGCTTCGAGAGCACCGTCGTGCTCGACCGCACCGCGCCCTTCCCCACGCGCGCGCCGCATCAACCGTTCTACGTCCCCTACCCCGTCGTCTACGACTCGCTCGAGGTCCCGATCGCCGGCGTGTACCAAGGCCTGTCGTTTCCCAACACGACCGGCGCGCTCACCGAGTGGCTCGAAAAGCAGCTGCCGACGCGCGACTCCAACGACGCTGAAGGCATCCTCCTCGCGCTGTGCGAACGCGTGCACGATGCCATCGATTACCAACAACGCAGCGAGCGCGGCGTTCAAGACCCCGAAGATACGCTCACCCGCGCCACCGGCTCGTGCCGCGACATGGCCACGTTGATGATGGACTGCGCGCGCGTGCTCGGCATCGCGAGTCGCTTTGCCAGCGGGTACCTGCATTGCGCCGCGTCGATCGCGGGACGCGCTTCGACGCACGCGTGGATGGAAGCGTATCTGCCGGCGCTCGGCTGGCGCGGGTTCGACCCGACGCTCGGCGAGCCGACGTCGCTCAAGCACATCCCGGTCGGCGTGAGCAATCATCCGCGCGGGGTGATGCCGATCTCGGGGACGTATCAGGGGAGCGCGGCGGACTACAAAGGGATGACGGTTGAAGTGGAGACGATGGAGGTCGTAGACGACGCTGAAAAAGGGGCTGCCCTCAGCGAGGCAGGGGGGCCTCGCTGAGGGCAGTTGGGGGAGTGATAAATACGCTTCGCTGCGCCGCAGGCGCTACTGCTCGGCGCGCGTCCAGTAGTTGTATTCGAAGATCAGCTGCACATCTTCGAGCTTGCTCATGTCGAACACGTTCTCGCCGTTCGGCCCGGGGATATCGTAAACGCGCAGCGTGTACTGACCTTGCAGAGGCCGGCCACGCAGCTCACTGCGCCAGAAGTCCTCCATGAGCGAACGATCGGCGCCCGAGATCGGGCTCGTCAGGTAGCGCTCGGCGGTGAGCGCCTTAGCGTGCTGGATCTGTGCAGGGAACAGCGGCACATCCTCACGGTGGCCGACATGGTTGGTCACGCTGAACTGCCCGTCGTGCCTCAGTGAGTACTGCACGAAGCCACTCGCGTAGCAGCTGGACGGGTACTGCGCGTTCTCACAATTTCGAAGCCCAGTGCCGACGAGATTGATACCGAAGCGCGAGTACCGATAGTTGAAGTTACCGCGCGCGATCGGCATCAGCTCGCCACGCTCGAGCATGCCCGGGCCGATGTCGAAGCGGAGCTCTTGATAGCACTGCTGCGCGAACGTGGTGTTCGACTCGTATTGAGCGCAGCTATCGCCCGTACCGTCCGGACAGATGTTCTCGCAATGCGAATCGCCGCTCAGCCATTCGCCCTGGAAAACTTCACCCGTCGTGTCCTCGCACTGCCCGAATTGCGCGGTCAGCGTCTCGGTCGTCGGGAAGTAGGCGAGCGGCCATGCTTCCGTCTCTTCGTCGCCGGTCTCGCCGTCGAATCGAACGTCCCGGTTATCGACGCGCTCGAGCTGCGGTTGAGCCCACGTCGCAGGGACCGTCTCGGTTTGCAGACCGAACTGCACGCGCGCC
>DASRXR010000962.1:0-4054 GCA_035687405.1 Polyangiales bacterium | reverse complement strand
CGTCAAGCTCACGTCTGGCTCGCGATATAGCCGTTTTTTCGCAGGAAGCCGAGTACCTGCTGGACGCTTTCATCCGCCGTCGAGCGTTCCGTGTCGAGCACAAGCTCAGGATTGTCGGGTTCTTCGTACGGCGACCCGATCCCGGTCATGTCCGAGATTTTTCCCTCACGCGCCTTCTTGTACAGGCCCTTGGGGTCGCGCTGTTCGCACGTCCGGAGCGAGGCGCGCACGTGGATCTCCACGAAATCGGGCGAACCGAGCAAAGTACGCAGCTGTGCGCGCACTGCACGGTAGGGTGAGATGAATGCACAGAGGCACAACACGTTCGCGTCGACGAACAACTTTGCGACCTCGCCGATTCGCCGAATGTTCTCGTCGCGATCCCCGGGTGAGAAACCGAGGTCTCGGCACAACCCGTGCCGCACGTTGTCGCCGTCCAGCACGTAGGCGGCACAGCTCAGTGACAGCAACTCGTGTTCGACCTTCGAGGCAATCGTACTTTTGCCTGATCCCGATAGGCCGGTGAACCACAACGCGGCGCCCTTGTGCCCGCGCACGCGTTCGCGGTCTGCGCGCGCGACGACGCCGGTCTGCCAAGCGATGTTCCGCGATTTTGGTTGCTGCATCGTACACACTCTACAACGGCCGCCGCCGTTCGGCGCAATGAACTACCAGCTGCATAAACGCAGTTAAATCATCGGGATTTCAAGGTTAGTCCGTCAGCACCCACGGCTCGCCGACACCGGGTCACGGGTTGGAAAGAGGCTCGGTCTGAGCCCGGGTTGCCGCGGCCCGCTGCACTTCTTGGCCATGCGACTCGAGCGTGGAAGTGAAGGCATGCCGGCCGTCGCCGCGAGCGACGAAGTAAAAGAAACCGTGTGCCGCTGGTGCAAGAACCGCCCGCAGCGCAGAGCTGCCAGGGCTACCGATCGGTCCGGGCGGCAGTCCGTCGAACCGGTAGGTGTTGTAGGGGTTCGCAGGGTCGGCGGTCATGACGCGAGTCACTTTTCTTCCATCAAACTGCAGACAGCTTTGAAGATTTGGCTGCACGACGCAGCCGTAAGCGACAGTCGGATCCGCCTGAAGACGTTTGGGCTTGAACTTGGGATCGCGAAGTCGATTCAAGAACACGCCGGCGATCACCGGTTGCTCGCTCGGCACGCGCGCCTCCTTCTCGACGATCGAAGCGAGCGTGACGATTTCGTATGACCCGAAGCCCAACTCCTCGCGCACGCGCGTGATGCCTTCCTCGTCGCTTTGCGCGATCGCCGCCCAACGCTTGCGGCCGTTTCCAACCAGCTTGTCGGCGATGGCGCGCGGCGTGAGCGCGTCACTGAGCCAGTACGTATCCGGAAACAAAAAGCCCTCGGCGCTCTGCGCGCGGGGGTCGATCGTAGCTAGTAGCTGCGGGTCTTCGGTTACGGAGATGAACGCCGCGCGCTCGCACAGGCCCCACTCGGCTAGTCGCGTTGCGATTTCGTAACGCGTCCAGCCCTCGGGTATCGTGATGCGCACAGCCGCCGAGCCGAATCCGACTGCGACGCGCTGCAGGAGCTCGCGCGCGGTCATGCCGCGCATCACCAAGATTCGCCCGTGCCGGAGTTTGTTCTGGGCGCCGAGCGCGCGGCCGTAGAGTGCGAACGTCCACGGGTGGAGAACCAAGCGCTCGCGCGCCAACTGGTTTGCGACGTCGGTCAGCGTTGTCGTCGGCTCGATCGTGACCGCGGCCGTTCCGGTTCCGGTGCCGCGCTCGGCGGGGTAGACGACGACCAGGTAGCCGACCGCGCTCGCGGCTGCGAGCAGCAGCACTGCGATCAGGATTGCGAAGCTCAGCCAGGGCGACCGCCGCCGTGCGGGTCCTTGTCCTGCGGATCTGTCGTCAGGGGGTCTTGCCAAGGGTGCTCTCGTTGCGAGTCGAGGTAGCTTTGAAGGATCAGCGTAGCGGCCATGCGGTCGACCTGACCGCGGTCACGTGAGTTCGGGTTCCGGCGCGAGCGACTCGGGCGGCCGCGCGAACCGGTGTCCCCGCGATGATAGCTTGGGTCGGACAGGGCGCGGTTTGCAGCCGTGGACGTGAGACGTTCGTCCCAGAGGACGACCGGAATCTTCGCCGCCGCTTCCAGGCGCTGCGCGAACAGCTTGGATTTGCGGGCGGCTTCGCCTTCGCGCCCGTCGAGGCTCAGCGGCAAACCGATCACGGCTTGCTGGACGTTCTCACGCGCGAGAACTTCCGAAACTTTGCGTACTGCGTCTTCGAGCCCGCGATGCTCGACCGTGCACAACGGCGTCGCGACCGGCACTTCGTCGTCGGCGATGGCGACGCCGGTGCGCACGCTTCCGGGGTCGATACCTGCGCGACGCATGTCGCCGAGGTGTAGCACGAGTGCAGCAATGCGCGGCCGTGCGCGTAAGTCGGATGCCGGTCCGGCACTCGCGTCTATATACTGCCCAGCATGTCTTTATTGGCAGGAGACGTCGGTGGCACGAAGACGGCGCTCGCCGTCTACGAGCGCGGTGACAACGGGACCTACCGCACGATCGCCGAGGGCAAATACGCGAGCCAGGAGTACAAGAGCTTCGCCGACGTGCTCGCGCAGTTTCTTCCGAAAACGGCAGGTCGGATCGACGCGGCGGCGTTCGGGGTTGCCGGGCCGGTCGTGAACGGCGTCTGTTCGACGACGAACTTGCCGTGGACGATGTCGGAGCTCGAGCTCGCGCAGATCGTCGGTGCGCCGGTCTCGTTGATCAACGACTTCCACGCGGTCGCACTCGGCGTCGGGGAGCTCCAGCCGGATCAGTTGCACGTGCTTCAGGCGGGTGCGCGCAATCCGAAGGGAACGATCGCGGTGATCGGGGCGGGCACCGGGCTCGGCGAAGCGTTGTGCGTGCACACGAGCGACGGGCCGCACGTGATCGCGGGGGAGGGCGGGCACTCGACGTTCGCGCCGCATACCGAGCTCGAAGTGAAGCTGTTGCAGTTCTTGATGACTCGCTACGAGCACGTGTCGGTCGAGCGTGTCGTGTCGGGCATCGCGTTGCCGGAGCTCTACGAATTCGTCGTGGACGCGGGGCTGGCGAAAGCAAATCCGGAGACGCTGCGGCGTTCGAAGACCGAATCGGTGGGTGCGGTGTTGTCGGAGCTCGCGCCTGTCGATCCGGCTGCGGAGATCACCTTGTCGTTGTTCGTGTCGGCGTATGGAGCAGAGGCGGGCAACCTCGCGCTCAAGGCGTTGCCGACGGGTGGGTTGTTCGTCGCGGGCGGGATCGCGCCTCGGATCTTGCCGCGCCTGACGAGCGGCGCGTTCATGGCGAGCTTCCTAGCCAAGGGCCGTCTCTCTTCGGTGCTAACGCCGATTCCGGTCGCGGTTGTGTTGCATCCGAATGTCGGCTTGCTGGGCGCGCGGGCACAGGCGGGGTTACTATCGTCTCGCCGGCCGCGATGATGGATGAAAAGACTCTTCGGAAGCACCGCGCGAAACTAGATAAAGCGCTCGCCGCGAATCGCGATGACGAGGCGATTCAGCTGCTCGCCGGATTGGTGAGTGCGGAACCCACGAATGCGCGTTGGCCCCACAAGCGGGGTGATCTGCTGCGGAAGGTGGGGCGTCGAGCGGAGGCTGTCGCTGCGTACGAGCAAGCGGTCGACGTCTACGCGAAGACGGGGTTCATCGCGCGTGCGGTTGCGATGGCGAAGACGGTGTTGAGTCTCGACCCATCGCGAACCGATGTGTTGATGCGCGTCGATCCGCAAGCGGCGCAGCAGCTGCATCGGCAGGCGAGGCCGGCTTCGATCATCCCGGGTGCGATTCGAACGAATACGAATACGAATCCGGGTACTTCTTCGCATCAGGGTGGGCCCGGGAACACGCATCCAGGTGGAAGGCATCCGGCGATATTGGATGACGCGTCGCCGGTCGCTCTAGCTCTGGCGGCGGCGCGGAAGCGTCCGGTGGTGGTCGAAGAGGATCCGCCGGAGCCCGCGAGTGACGATTCGGGTGCGGAGGATCAGCCGCTGATCGTCGACGACGACGAGTCGACCGAGAGCGTCGCGATA
>DASRXR010000961.1:0-9543 GCA_035687405.1 Polyangiales bacterium | reverse complement strand
TCGCTCTGTGCGCGCGCTTGCTGCAGGGTCGGGCTATGTGCCGCCGCGGTGTCGAGCGCCTCTTTCAACGTCAGCTCCCGCCGCGCTTGTTCCGCTTGTTCGGCGCGCACCCCCTGCGCAGCGGTGCCCCAGCCGATCACGCACCAACACAAGAAGGCGCTGGCGCGGCGGGACGGTTCGAACCTCATGGCACTCTTAGTAACCGCCGCGGGTACCCGGGCATGCCGACAAGCCGACGAGCCCGGCAGGGCGAATGACGAGCGGCGGGTCGGAGGGGACGAAGCGGTACGCTCGAAACGTCGAAATTGGTGGCCCATGCGCAAGCCCTCTATGGCCGAACCCTGCGACCGTGCTGCCCCGAGCCGGTGATATCTCACGGATGGGTCGCCCGGAATCGCCCGCACAGGTAACGGCAGGTGGCGGGGCAGCTCCGTGAGAAGTGCGAGAACTCGTTGTGCTGACTGCATTTTCCATGGCATGGCGCGTGCACTCCGCGAAGTTGGCCACATCGTCGCACCCGTGGTTGCCTCGACACGAGCGAGAAGAGCGAGCAATGCCATGAGCGATCGACCCGACGCGAGTTTGCAAGCACAGGCGCACCGGACCAGTGGCGAGCATGAGATCGGGTATCACCGGTTCGAGCACGACGAAGGTACGGCGGCCCTGCCCTCGACGCAGCGGTTCGCGATCCTGACGTGTATGGACGCGCGGATCGAGCCAGCCAAGTTAGCTGGCTTACGAGGCAGCTCCGCGCACATCATTCGGAACGCGGGTGCTCGCGCGACTGAAGACGCGATTCGATCGCTCGTGCTCTCGTACCAGTTGCTCGGGACGCGCGAGTGGTACGTGGTGCAGCACAGCCATTGCGGCATGGCGCTCCTCACGGAGGATTTGACGCGCGAGCTGCTGAACGGCGGTCCGCGTCGGAGCGGCGGGAGTGTGAAGATCAGCGTCTCGAGCGCGCGCGAGGGTGGGCACGTCCACAAGCTTGCGCTCCGCGATCAAGAGCAGAGCCTGGTGGCTGACATCACGCGCATCCGCAATCACCCGCTCGTGCCCGCGGATGTTCCCATCTACGGGTATATCTACGACCTCGAGACCAGGCTCTTCATCGAAGTGAAGCGCGCGAGCGAGGTCGGCGCGCACAGCGTTCGCGAGCTTCCGGCGCTGACGCACGCAGCTGCTCGCTAGTCGTCGCGAAGCCCGAAGTCGCGATCGTGCGCCCGCATGATCGCGACACATGCGCCAGTTTGCCTCGTGCAGAACGGGTTGAAATCATCCGCTGCGCGACAGCTCGCAGTCAGTCTCGCGACAGTCGCGGCTGATCAAACACCCGCGAGCAATCGCTCGAGCTCTGCTTCGGTGTTGTAGAAGTGGGGCGCGACGCGGATGCACGCGCGGCCCGCGAGGTCGTGGCGGAGCGAGGTCACGATCCCGGCCTGATCGAGCGTGCGGCACAGGGCGACCATATCGGTGCCGTCCCGAAGGAACGAGGCGATGCCCGATGTCGTGCCTGCTGGCGGCCCGAGCACCTCGTAGCCTTTGCGTAGCAGTGCAGCTACGAGCGGCGCGCGCAAGCTCGCGATGCGCGCCGCGATCGCGGGTACGCCGAGGTGCTGCAGCATCTCGAGGGCGGCGTGGAGGCCGATGATCCCGATCGCGTTCAGCGAGCCTGGCTCGTACCGCCGCGCGGTGTGGGCGAGTTCGAGGCTTTGTTGCACGAAGTCCTTTGAAGCCTCCATCGACTTCCACCCGACCAACACCGGATCGAGCTCGGCAAAGCGCGAGCGCCGCACGAACAGGACGCCCAAACCTTGCGGGCCGAGCAACCACTTGTGCGCATCGGCGACCAGGAAGTCGACGTGCCGGGCGCTGAGCGGAACCGCGCCGAGGCTTTGGATCGCGTCGACGCAGACCAAGATTCCGCGAGACTGTAGGAACGCGCCGATCGCGTCGACGTCGGTGCGCGCGCCGGTCGCGTAGTGCACGGACGAGAGTGCGACCAAACGCGTGCGGTCGTCGATGTGCGCTTGGACTTGTTCGAGCGTCACGGTTCCATCGCGTGTGCGAATCGGCACCACGCGAACACCGAGCTTCTCGAGGCGCAGCCACGGATAGACGTTCGAAGGGAAGTCGCCTTCGCTGATCACGACTGTGTCGCCGGCTTTCCAGGGCAACCCCGCAGCGACCAAGCTGAGCCCTGCCGAAGTCGAAGAGACGAAGGCGATCTCGTCCGGCGTCGCGTCGATCATCGCGGCCGCGAGTGCGCGCGCACCGGCTTCCGCTTTCGCGTGCAGATACTCGAACTGGCCACCGCGACCGACCTGCGCCAAGTAGTCCGAAACCGCCGAGACGACGCACCTCGCGAGCGGGCAAACGGCCGCGTGCGCGAGGTACACCTTCGACTCGACGACGGGAAACTCGCGCCGTCGCACCGCTTCATCGGCGCGCAGCGTCTCGATGCTCTCGCTGAAGCTCATAGCTGCGCCAGGTGTGCGCGATACCAGTCGATCGTGTCGCGCAAGCCGGCTTCGAGCGACGTCTGCGGCTCCCACCCGAGCAAGGTCTTGGCTTTGCGAATATCCAAGTACTTCACGACCGGCTTGTCGCGCGGTGCTCCGAGAAACTTCGGTTCGCGCTCACGGCCGTCGAAGCCGCGACTCACCGCTCGCGCGACATCACCGGTCGACACCGGCGTCCCGCGCCCGAAGTTGAACGCCTCGCCTTTGGCGACGCTCATGTTCTCGGCGACGCTGATGTACGCGCCGGTCATGTCGCGGATGTGCAAGAAATCGAGGCGGGTCGAGCCGTCGTCCCGATCGCCGAAGTCGTACGCGGCTCCCTGTAACAAGCTACGGATCGCGCGCGGCACGATCCGGCTGAAGTTCGTGTCGCCCGGCCCGTACGTGTTCATGAAGCGGCACACGCCGGCGTTGAGGCCGTAGACGTTCGCGTAGGTTCGGACGACGACGTCCGCCGCGGTCTTGGACGGACCGTACAGATTCACCGCGCCGCAGAGCGCGTCGTCCTCGCCGATCGGTTTGTCCGTCGTCGTCGCGCCGTAGTGTGCGCCCGACGATGCGAACACGAGCGTCTTTGCCGACTTCGTCGTTCGCATCGCCTCGAGCACTGTGAACGTGCCGAGCGCGTTGATGCTCAACGTCTCGAACGGAAGCACGTTGCTCATCGGCGCCAGTGGTTGTGCCGCGAGGTGAAAGATTGTGTCGATCTCGTAGCGCTCGATCGTCACGCGCAGCAGATCGAGATCGCGAATGTCGCCTTGAATGAACTCCACGCGCGAGTCCAAGCCTTGCAGCCTCAAGTACGAGTTGCGCGGGAACACGCGATCCAGCACGTACACCTTGGCGCCGCGTCGAATCAGGTCCGAACACAAGTGCGAGCCGCCGAAGCCCGTCCCGCCCGTGACGAGGCAGGGACGAGCATCCCACACGTAGCTCATCCGCTCCTCCGCGCCGTGTTCAAGTAGTGGCTGCGGTAGGAGCGGATCGTGCGCTCGAGGCCTTCGTGCAATCCGATCACCGGCTCGAAGCCGGTGATGCGCGTCAGCTTGTCGCCGTTCAAGCGCTGCTTCTTGATCGCGAGTACGCCCGGGTTACCGATGCGAACCTTGACCGAGATGCCGTTCGCGAGGATCTGTTCCGCGCGTTTCACGTCGAAGTCTTTTTCGATCTCGTGCGCTACCTGGACCACCATCTTGAGTAGCTCGGGTGTCGACGCGAACTTCGTCGCCGCGAGGTTGAAAACCTCACCGCGACATTCGTGACGAAACGCGAGCAGCAAGATGGCGCGAATACAGTCGTCGACGTGCAGATAGTCGCGCCAGTGTTCGATCGCATCGAAGTACAGCTCCGGACCTTTCGGTTCGGGCTCGGAGTACAAGTGACGCATCGCGCGCGGGATCAAACGATAGTTCGTGTTGAAGTCGCACGGACCGAAGATGTTGCACATCCGCAGGACGACGGTCGGCAGCCCGAAGATCTCGTGGTAGGTCCGCGCGAACACGTCGGCGGCGAGCTTCGCCCCGTCGTAGACGCCGATGCCGCGCAACGGAGTCTTCTCCTCGTCGTACGCGTCGCCATCCATCTCGCCGTACACTTTGTCCGTCGAGGCATGGAAGATGCGCGTCGGCCGCAGCTTCAAGCCTCGCGCGGACTCGAGGATGTTCACTACACCCATCGTGTTCGCGAGGATGGTCTCGTACGGATTCTCGACCGCCTTTTCGATCACGGTCGCGTACGCCGCGAAGTTGAAGATGAAGTGGAAGTTGCCGGCCGTGATCGCCTCGCGCACCGCGTTCGCGTCACTCAGATCGCCTCTGACGATCGTGATCTTGTTGCGAAGCCCGAGCGAGCGATCGTTCAGCAGGGAGTCGCGCGACTCATCGGTATTGATATCGAAGACAGTGACGTTTGCGCCGAGCTCGACCAGCGCCTTCGTCATGTGACTTCCGATGAAGCCGAATCCCCCTGTTACGAGCGCGTTCTTGCCCTCGTAGTACGCCGCGACGCGGCCGGTCTTTTCATCCGCAGTTTGTTTAGGAAGCATAGGTTAACCACCCCCCGGTTCCAGTTCCATGATTGCTGATAGTCCTGACGCTTCGGGGAACGTCCAGTGTAAGACATCTTCCCCCTTTCCAATCAGGGCATGGGAACGCCGGGCCGGCGTACCTGACAGAATCGCCGACTTCCCCGGTACCCCGCCGAATGGGTACGAAGCGGTTGTTTCCAACCGGCAACCGACGTGACACCGGCGCATAATCCCAAACCCCTTTAGACGGCTCACGCAATACTCAGACCCCGCGGAGACCGTAAGCGACTGGCAATACCGCAGGGTTACACCACATTGGTGTCGGGTGCCAACGCGGATTAGGCCGGAAGATCGGGTGGCGAGGCCGCCGCAGCCAAGGGCGGCGGTGACTCCCACCGCCGATCGTTCTCCGCCATCGCAGTCGCGACGACTGTCCAGCCACTGTTTACAACTGTCCGGGTTGCCTCGCTGCGTTCGGTTACCGGACACCGAGCGCAAACCTCGAACGCATACGCTGGAGCAAATGCGTTGTCCTTCGTTGCGAATTTCAGCGAGGCTTCCGCAGCGCGCGAACCCGGTGATCTCATTGACGGAGAATCGGGCCCAGAGTACATACCAAGCGCGCGAGGGGGCATGAACGGTTCGTTAGAACGGGGTCGATCCGATGAACTGCAGCGGGTGAAATCCCCGCGCGAGCCGGCGCAGGAACTGCTCTTGAGATGAGCCGCGAGCGACTATGGGTTTGAGCTTATTGATCGTGGGCGCGCTCTGCGTGGTCGCGGCGCTTCACCCCTTCACCACGTATCCTGGTTCACTCTGGTTCGTTCGCCGCTGGCTGCATCGGCCTTTGCCGAAACCGGACGTTTCGGGCCCGTCGCCGTCCGACGTCGCGATCTGCATGTGCGCGTACAATGAAGAGCGCGTGATCGACGAGAAGATCGCGAACTTGCTCGCGTTGAAGCGCAAGTATCCGGGGCTCGAGGTGTTCGTCTACGTGGACGCCGCGAATGACGGCACGGCCGAGAAGCTCCGGGCGCACGAGGACGAAATCAACCTACACGTGTCGGTGGAACGTCACGGCAAGACGCACGGCATGAACCTGCTTGTGTCGCGGGTGACGAAACCCTTCCTGATGTTCACGGATGCGAACGTGATGATCGACCTGGAGGCGCCGGCGAGGCTGATGCGCTACTTCGCCGATCCGAAGATCGGTTGCGTCTCGGGGCACCTGCGGTACACAAACCCGCAAGCGTCGGTTACCGCGTACTCGGGGTCGCTGTATTGGCGTCTTGAAGAGTGGACGAAACGTCTTGAAACCGACACAGGTTCAGCGATCGGCGCTGATGGTTCGTTGTTTGCGCTCCGGCGCGATCTGCACCGGCCGCCGCCGGACCACATCATCGACGACATGTACGTCTCGATGATGGTGTGTTGCGAAGGTTTCCGGGTCGTCCAGGCGGAGGACGTGATCGCGTACGAGGAGAACGTCGCGGGCCAACGCGACGAGTTCTGGCGCAAAGTCCGGATCGCGTCGTGCGCGTTCAACGTGCACCGGTACCTGTGGCCACGGTTGTGCGATATGAACGCGTTCCTGATCTACAAGTACGTCTCCCACAAGTGGATTCGCTGGCTGACGATCTACTTCTTAGGCATCGGCCTAGCGCTGATCGAGCTCGGCCTGATCTTTTTGGGCGAAGGCGTGGATGCGTTTCTGCTCGCTTCGATTGCGACGATCGGGCTCGTTGTCGGCGCAGTTTCGTCGAGCGGCCCGCTCGCGCAAGCCTGGGACATCCTGTGCGCGTTCGCGGCGACGGGACTCGGCGTGTTCCGGTCGATGCGCGGCGAGCGCATGAAGACGTGGACGCCGATCGCTTCGCTCCGCAAGTGAGTTTGCGTCTGTCTGCGTCCGTTCGCGCCCGCTGCGCCCGCTCCGAAACAAGAAGGCGCACGGCAGTTTCCCGCCGCGCGCCTTTCGTGTTCGAGGTCTGAGGTTCGTTAGCCGCGGGCGGGCAGGTGCCCCATCTTCCCGGTCTGGTAGTCGCGGATCGCTTCCATGATCTCCGACTGTGTGTTCATCACGAACGGGCCGTAGGCTGCCACAGGTTCATCGAGTGGCTCACCGCTCAGTACGAGCACGCGGGCGCCCTTGGCACCTTGCAGCCAGACCGAGCCCGACTCGCCTCGCTTCAGGACCGCCAGCTCACCCGGCTTCACCGGCCGCGCCTCTGCGCCGACCCTCACGTCTCCTTCGAGCGTAAAGATGAACGAGTTGAAGTCGCTCGGCAGCGTGAACTCCGAAGGGCCTTCCTCGTTGAAGCTCAGGTCGAACACGGTCATCGGCGAGTGGGTTCGCGCCGGACCCTGCTCGCCGTTCAGCGAGCCTGCGATGAGGCGGGCGCCTGCCGCCCCGAGCGTCAGCCGCGGGAAGTCCTTGTCCAACAGCGCCTGATATCCCGGCTTCGTCAGCTTGCTCTTCGCGGGCAAGTTGACCCAGAGCTGGACCATCTCCATGTCGCCGCCTTCGGCCGTGAACTTCTGCGAGTGAAACTCCTCGTGCACGAGGCCGCCGGCTGCAGTCATCCACTGCACGTCGCCTGCGCCGATCGTTCCGCCGCCACCGGTAGAGTCGCGATGCTCGATCTCACCTCGGTACGCGAAGGTCACCGTCTCGAACCCGCGATGTGGGTGCTCACCTACTCCGCGCGGCTCGGCTGCTGGCTCGAAGTAGCGCCGTGCCGCGTGATCGAGCAGCAAGAACGGGCTCTGAATCCGCGGATCTCCCTGCGGTGCGATCACGCTGCGCACTCGAAAGCCGTCGCCGACCCAGTGCTCCGACGTGGCCGCAAGCACGCGTTCGATAGTGCGCGCGGGCGTTTGAGTCGTCGTTGCAGTTTGTGTTCGCATGGTCATTTGTCCTTTGCTCCCGAGCAGTTTCGAAGTCGCGGCCAGGCCGCCGAGTCCCGCTAGGACAGCCGCTCCGCCCCGGAGCAGTCCGCGCCTCGAAGTCCGCTTGGTCATGCCTCAGTGTAAATCGCCCTAGCGCCGGCGTGAGGGGCGCGTTCGATTGACATAGGGTTGCGAAAACGGAACGCTGGCTGCCGTGCCGAAGAGTGCCGATAACATTGCGACTTTCGTCGAAGTGGTGCGGCAGCACAGCCTGTCGGGCGCAGCGCGAACGCTCGGGCTTCCCAAGTCCACCGTCAGTCGCAGGCTGCTGCGGCTCGAACAGGAACTCCACAACAAGCTCCTGCACCGCAATGCCCGCAAGATCACGCTGACGCCGGCTGGACGCGGCTTCTACGCATCGGTCGTGAGTGCGGTCGACGCGCTCGATGCCGCCGTCGCCGCCCTCGAGCAGAGCAGCCAGGCGCCGCGCGGCGTGATCCGTGTGACCGCGCCACCGGACCTCGGGCGGATGGTGCTGGCGCCCATGTTCGTTGCATTTCTGGAACGTTACCCGGAGATCTCGCTCGATCTGATGTTCACCAACCGCCTGGTCGAGCTGGTCGAGGAGGGCGTCGACATCGCCGTCCGTGCGGGCCGCATGGGCAAGAGCGACTTGATCGCTCGCAAGCTGTGCGACTCGGAGCTTCAGCTGGCCGCGAGTCCGAAGACTGCCGCGCGGTTGGCGGTAACCCCCGACATTCGCAGCTTGGAGTCGGAGTCGTTCGTCCTGAACCGTGCGCCGACCCGCACGCAAGTGATCAAGCTCGAACGGGGCTCAGCGAAGCGCGCGCGGTCGATCGAGCTCAAGGTCAACGGTCGGATCAGCGTCGACGACTACGCCGCGATGGTCGAGCTCGTCGCGGCGGGCGAGGGCGTCGGTCACATGCCGGCGATCCACGTGCACGAGGGTGTCCAAGCTGGGCGGCTCACTCGCCTGTTTCCCGAGTGGTCCTCGCGTTCAGCCCACATCTACCTCGTATACGCCGCGCGCCAGCAGCCGGAGCGTGTGCGGTTGTTCACGGAGTTCTTGCTCGAAGCGTTCTCGAAAGTCGGTAGCGTTTAGCGCGCCTCGTGCACGCCGATGTCTCGCGCTGTCCCGGCGGGCACGGCGTCGTCGAAGAAGTCGCGCGCGGCCGCTTCGATTCCGAGACGCTGGAGATCCACGCCGCGATCGATCAGCGGCGAGCTCTCGCGAAGCTGGTACATCGTCAGCGTGTTCAGAAGATTCGTGTCGTCGAGCGCCCCGCCGCTCCCCGCTGCGACGAGCTCGGGATCGACGTTCAAACCGGTGACTTCGCCGTCGAGCGTCTCGAGCTCGGTTGCGAGCCGATACGCTTCGAAGCTCGAGAACATCGCCGGTTCTGCGGTTCCCGTGTTCCAGGCGATCGAGAACGTCGCATCTGCTGTCCAGTAGTCGTTACCCTGGAACAGCAGCGCGGTGCCATCGAACACATCGAACAGTTGCGGTCCGGTTCCGTAAAACACGTTGTTGACGAACGCTACATCTGCGAGCGCACTGAACGTCGCAAGCACGGGTTTGTCGCCGTAACCCACGTTGTGTGCGAACGCGAGGGCGCCCATGTCTCCGTAGCCGTCCCAGACTAAAAACGAGAACCCGTCGTTCTGGCTGATGTTGTACTGGATCAGGTTGTCGGAGTACGGGCGGGCGTACGCGAATTGAAACGCGCCGAAACCCGCGCCTTGATTGCCGTGACTGTAGTTGAACTGCATCACCGAGCGTGTGACGCCACCATCGAGGTCGAATCCGCCGCCGTCCGAGGTGCCGGTCTTGTTGTCGTAGCTCTCGCTGAACTGGATCGTCACGCGGTCGGAGTCCCACGCCCAAATCCCGAATCCACCGCCGCCGTCGTGGTCGTTGAACTCGCCGTTGTGGTGGGCGATCGAGTGCTCGATGACTGCGCCTTCGACGTCCGACAGTACGATGCCGCTTCCGGTATGTTCGCCCTTGTTCTTGAGCCCGCGGTTGTGATGTGCGGAGACGCCGCGCACGTGCACGTCTGCGTGTGAGTAGCCCGGCCCGTCGTAGAT
>DASRXR010000960.1:0-8010 GCA_035687405.1 Polyangiales bacterium | reverse complement strand
CGTTTTGTCTCTGGTCTTTGCTGCTGATGGCTGCGCTCAGCCGACGCCCGTTTCGACGAAACGCGACCTCCGACTCAGCGGACGCGCCGCCTGTCGATCGCAGGGTTCGATGTAGATCCGGCTCGTCGCATATGTTGCTCGCTCTCGGGCTGCAAGCGCGGGGATGGTGCCCGCAGACGACGCGCAACCTGCTTCCTGCTTGATTTGCCGTGCGCTGCAGGCAAACTCGACGCGGCCAATGGCGACCACCCAGACGCTGACAAGGCAGCGCGCAGTCACGTCGCCGCGCCCAAGACTCGATCTCGCTGTGCGCATCGGACCGCTGGCGCTGCTAGCGGGCTTGCTGATCGCAGTCACGCTTCGAGAGCCATTTCGCAACGCACCGCCGATCCGTCACGACGGCGCCGGCTATCACGCGTGGACACGTGCGCTCGTGCAAAAAAACCTCTCGTTTTGTATGTGGAAGCGCCATACGGACTTGATCTCGTATGTCGATCCTGCACGTGGCATGTGTCAGAACAAGTACCCACCCGGGTTGGCGCTGCTCCATTTCCCTTTCATGGCGCCACTCTTGGATCTGACACCGGGAGCGCCGCTAATCTCGCCCGCCGAGCACCGGATGTCTCTAGCTCTTGGCGCGCTCACGCTGTGGATTGTGGCTGCGCTCCTGACTTGGGCCGCTGCGCTGTTGAACGTTCCTGCGTGGCGTTCGACCGTAATCGTACTGGTAACAATCTTCGGCACCGGCCTGTTCCACTACGCCACGTACGACTCGTCGTTCTCGCATGTGCATTCCGCGATGTGTGCGGCGCTACTGCTCACGTTTGCGATCCGCGAACGCGAGCGGAGTCGCCCGATGCCGATCGCAATGCTCGTGCTGTGCGGGTTCTTCATGGTCGCGATCCGCATGACGAGCGCAATCCTGCTCGCGGAGCTCGGCCTCGCCTATTTGCTCTGGAACAGGCAGCGCCTGCGTCATGCAGCCGTGCGCGGCATACTTCCCGCAGCTCTGGGCGGCGTCGCAGCCCTCGCGATGCAACTTGCATACAACCGCTACGCGGTGGGCCGCTTCACTCTGAGCAGCTATGGCGAAGAGTCATTCCTGTTCGATCGACCGATGCAAGCATCGGTCGTGGCGTCCTACGAGCGCGGGCTCATCACGTACTTTCCGGTGTTCGCGGTAGCACTAGCGCTGGGGTTTCTCGTTCGGACTTCGCGAGGCTGGACGGCGCTACTCGCCGCGCAAGTCACTTCGCTCGTCATTCTGTACGGCTACTGGCATAGCTGGATGCTCGGCGGCGGCTTCGGTCACCGCGGCTTCGTCGAACTAGGGCCGCTGGTCGGCATCGTTCTACTGATTTGTCTGCGCGAGCTGCCATCGAGATTCGCCCTGTTGGCTGCCGCCGTCAGCGTCAGCTGCGGACTGGTCACGGTGCAGGTGATGCTCGGCTACTGGCGTGGATCGTTTCCGATGGGCGAGGCCACATCCGTGGAGTACTGGAAACACGTGCGGATGATCGAATCGGCGCTGAGCGGAGGGACCCAATGCAGCCCTGTCCGCTGCAGTCTGTTGAAATGGAGATGCCGGCATAAGCAAGAACCGGAGTTTTCACCGTGCTCCGTGAACTTCGGAGAGCCTGGCAATTGCGCGGCGAACGGCAGCTGCGCCGCGATCGTCGCGATCAGATCACTCGCGCCCGACAACAGCACGCCGTACGTCACGGCGCCTCCGTCGAGCGAAAAACGCGCAAAGCCGTTGGCCGCCACAGCGGCGCAGATTGGGCCCTGGGAAAAGTTCATGCTCGTGCCCGAGAAGCATCAGCCCAACGGGGTGCTGCTGCAGTCACTCGTCACGAATCGCTACGTTACGCTGCGAGCAGTCAAAGCAGGTTCGGCGCTCACACTCGTTGCGGCCGCCGAGACAATCGAACAGGCCACGACGTTCGTCCGCGTCGAGGGTGACTCCGAGATATCTTTCCGCGCGTCGAGTGCCAAGTACGTCACGGCGCCACCGCCGAGCAGCGGGCGAGCGTCCATGACTGCAGACGCAGAGAAGATCGGCGCGCGGGAGCTATTCGCGCTCGAGCCGACGCTGCCATAAAAAGCTCGCGCACTGACACCCACCGCCGAGGAGCTGCCGCGCAAAGCGAGAACTGGATGAGATCACGCGCCCACCACGACAACATTGGGTGACGGGCACGCAGAGCTGTCCGAGCAGCGTCTTGACGCTAAGCAAGCCAGGTCTGTACGACGTTGCGAAGCTTGCCTGCAGCAGAGCTCGCTCGTTCCCGACGCACTTGCTCGAGGCGTTCCGCTACGACATTGAAGAAGCTCGAGTCGGTATAGAAGTCTTGAGCAGCCTGTTTCGTGAGCACCAGCTTGCCGTCGCGCCGCTCGCCCGCAAGCCAAAGTAGCGCGCTCCACTCGACAGCGGCGCCGACGACGCCGCTGGGCAATAGCAACAACTCCGTTCCTTTGGTCTTCTGGAGCAGACGCGCGCTTATCATCTCTAAGGATTCGAAGAACGTGAGTGCTTCACCGGCGTTCTGCCTCCCGTACCGCGCGAATGCTTCCTCGAGTCTCGTCTCATCGAAAGCATGACGCCTATCTACGAACGCAACGTCGGGGTGACGCAGGACGCTGACACGAGAAATCGAAAGGAGTATCGGGTTCTGAAGGTTGCCACGGGCGAGCCCAAGCCCGCTGACGCCGAGATGAATCAGAATGGTTGCTGGTACGGCGAGCAGCCGCCCGATGCCGATCCGCTCGAGCCCCTTCAGCGTCTCGCGAATCGAGATTCGCTGATCGTCGTTCTCGTCGAAAAACTTCAAATGCGCGGTGAATCCCTCGGGCGGTGGGGTATGTGAAGAGCCCGGCTGCATGCTTTGGACCTGCGACATTTTGGTACCTCAATCGTCGGCTAGGGATGTCCGCGTAACTGGCCAGCAGCATGAGCGCCACCAACGCCACGCTCGAGGCAACGAGCCACATGAGTAACCGGCGCTGCGCGTTGAGAATTCAGTCCGGTCATGACTCGAGGCTTTCTGGTCGAAACTAACGCAAACCTTGTTCCAGCCCGGGTCCGGCCTCGCGACCGCGTGCCAATCTGACTCGCTCAGCGGCGCCGGCCGTCGACCGGCGACATCGTATGAGCGTTGTTCGATGCATTGGCGTGCGAGCGGCACAAACTCGGGAGCACGTCAGAGATTCTTCTTCTTCGGCCTGCTCAGCCTGACCTGGCTTGCCGACGCACTTCGTCTGCCAGCGGGTGCAAGCGCTGCGGTTCCAACGGGCCGACCAAACTGTAGCCGATTCCATTGTCCGCCCACGCGACCGAGCCGAGCACACCGTCGACTAGCTCTGACATCCGCGTGTTTTTCTCGACAGCCATCGGACGTACGAACACTGCGAGCTTGCAGCCAGATGCGCCCGTGTAGAGGATGAGCGCGGCCGGACCATGTGCAGTAGTGACCAGCCTTCCTCCAAGCAGTTGGTATCCGGCTGCAGCCAGGTCCGGGATGCTCACGTTGTTCTGCAAACGTTCCGAGAACCAACGCACGAGCTCGGCCTTCCTCGTGGCGTCGATCTCGACCGGTCGCGCTGGATCCGAGGCGTGGACTCGAAAGCTATCGGCGGCCTCACGCGCGAGCGCGCGAACACCGGTTTGGGCCGGCCGCGTCGTCGCCCGAAGCGCATAGCCACTCGCGCCGCCTAACGCGAACACCACGACGGCTGCTGCCACGACCGACCACCGACAGCTAACAGTTTGGGTGGGACGGCCAGTCAGCCGCCGAACATCCAGCCGTTCGGGCAGCGGATCTCCTGCGATCGGACCGAACAATTCGCGCAATCCGTCACGCTGCCTCGCATAGCCCGCTAGGCGTGAGGCTTCGGCTGGATGGTGCACGAGGTACGCCTCGACCTGCGTGCGTTCCTCGGGACTCAGGGCGTCGTCGACGTAGGCTTGCAGGTCTTCCTCGCGGATCGGGTGCTCGGAGTTCACTTGAGCCTCCGCAGCGTAGGGCGGCGATTTCGCGCAGGCTCCGGTTCGAGAAGCACGGCCAAGCTCTGCCGCGCCCGAGAAAGTCGCGACATCACCGTGCCGATTGGAATCTGCAGGACCTCGCCGACTTCGGCGTAAGACAGGCCTTCCACCGAGATCAAAAACAGCACCGCGCGATGATCCTCGGAGAGCTCGCCGAGCGCGCGCAGCAACTCGGCGTGGCGCAGCCCATGCTCCTGGGTCGGCGCCCGAGCCGGCGCCGCTGCGGCGGCTTCATCGAAGCCGGTGTGCAGCCCACGGCGGCGGGACTGGCGGAGCTGACTGATCGCGAGGTTGTGCACAATCGAGAACAACCAGGCGCGCGGGTCGCCTTCGTTCTTGCGTTCGTGCCAGTGGTCGATCGCGTGCTCGAGGCATTCTTGAACGAGATCATCCGCCCAAGTGTGGTCGCGCACCATCGACCGCGCGTAGCGCCGCAGGGCCGGCACCGAAGGACGAACGAGTTCGATCAGATCGGCCACTTGCGAATGCTCAGGGAGTTTGGACTTGCACGATCGGACCCAACGCGACGGCGGTGCCGGACGCGATCACGAGATAGCGCCGCGAGGACGTACTGTCATCCTGAACGATTTGGCGGATCGGGCCGATCGCGTTGACGATTCCAGAGCCGGCCGGGTTCGTGTTGAACGCAGCCAATGGCTGCAGCGAACCTTGGCCGTCCGGCCGTGGTGCGAGTGCGAGAACGTACGGCTTCTTCGGCTCGAGCCCGGTGACCGAGGCTTGCAGCACTTGCACGAGGCCTTGATCGAAGAGCGACACGCTCGTCAGCGGTTGCTTCGCTTGGCCGAGCGCTGCGAGCGCGAGGTGTGCGACTTGGCCAGCGACGCCGAGAGGTGTGAGGTTTTCGGTGCCAGCGCCGGTCGGAACTGCATCGGGCACGTAGACGAGTGCTTGCGGCGCCTGACCGATCGGAACCGTCGCGATCACCTTTTGGGTTGCCGTGTCGATCACGGCGAGTGCGTCGTCGTTTTCGAGTCCGATGTAGATGCGTGTTCCGTCGCTCGAGGGCCACAGCCCGTGCGGAAGCTTACCGACCGGGATCGTCGCGACTTTTGTGAAATCCTCGGTGCGGAAGACTTGGACTTCGTTTTTGCCACCGACGGTAACGTACGCGAGCTGTCCGGCAGCCGTCCTCGCGAAGTTTACGTGGTTCGTGAGCGGTCCGGTGTCGATCGTGGTCAACACACGAAACGGTGAGCGCGCTTCGAACGCCATGACTTTGCCGACGTCCTTCAACGTGAACCACACGGATTTTCCGTCCGGCGCGGCTGCGATGTTTGGACAAAACGGACTTGCTTGCGCGACTTTGCCGACGACCTGATGCGTCGCTACTTTGACGACGGTGGTTTCGGGATTGAACGACGAGCAGACGTATCCGAGTTGTCCGTCTGGGGAGAAGATCGTCATGCCTGGACCTGCCGGCGTGACTATTCTCGTTTTTTCCCGGTAGCTCTTCGCGTCGATTACCGACACGTAGTTTTCGCCGCGAACCGTTACCCAGACTTCTTTGCCGTCTGGAGTGAAGAACGCTTCGTGCGGTGAGCGGCCGACATACGTCGTGTGTTTGACCGCGTTGGTCGCCGTGTCGATGAACGTGACGGAGTTCGAGCCGATCGACACCACTACGAGCGTGTGGTGATCCGGCGAGAAGCCGAGGCCATGCACGAGCAGCTGTCCTTTGTAGAGCGGGCTGAAGTTGCCAGGTGCGGGTTCGCCGAGGCGAATGATGCCGAGGAGTTTGTTGTCGGCGGGGTCGGTCACGGAGATCGTGTTGGAGAACTGCTCGGCGGCATAGACGCGATCACGATGCGAGATCGTAGTTGCCGGTGTTGCAGCTACAGGTGGCGGCGTTCTGGGCGTCGTTGCTGCAGGCTCGACCGCGAGGCGCATCGCGGCGATCTCTTGTCGTTGTTCGACGATGATCTCCTGCGCGAGTCGCCGGACCTGCTCGTTCTTGCCGTATCGAAGCACGGCTTGGGCCATGTCGATCGCGCCTTGATGATGCGGGATCATCATCTCGACGAAGTCTTTGTCGACATCGCCGGTCGCAGACACGTGCATCTCGTGGTGCATTTTTGTCATGGCCGCGTCGTTCTCAGCGAGAAACGCGGCTTCGGGTGCGTCAGCGGCGAGAGGCACTGTGATCGCAGCGAGGCAGCCAGTGATGAAAAGTGTCTTTCGCAGTCGTGCGGGCATTCTCGTGTTCTCCGGGGCCTATCGCGGTGGACGCCGGCGGACGCGAATCATTCCCGATGAAACTCGAGGACCATCCATATGCTGTTGACGTCGTTTGCACGCCAGGGTTTTAGGTCGCAGGTGCGCGCGGGAAAGGTGATCTCCGGTCCGAGTTCCGCACGGAAGATCTCATCGAGGCGACGTCGGCTGATGTGCTGGTTCGGCGCTTCGACCGCGGCGAGATCGAAGTCTTCAGGTAGCGCATGCTGGAGAGGCTGTTCGAACATGAGCTCGCTCCACTCAGAGCTTCACTTTCCTCGATTCGCGGGTCCACATGAAAACGGATAGAGCGCGTGTGCCATTTGCTCCGGGGTCGCGGTCCTAAGTAAGAACTCGATACGCGGAGCTTGCGATGAAACAGACTTGCTCGTGGGTGGTGGTTTCGATCTTGGGACTCGGGGGAATCGCCGCGTGTGGCGACGGACAAGCGCCATCCAACTATCGCGGTGAACCATTGATGTCTCTGAATGGCGTTGTGACCTCGAGTCAATCGACGCTGAGCCAGGACCTCGTACCGGCTTTCGTGTTCGTCGATGGGCCGCTCTACAAGGAGACGCTCGACACCACGACGCGCTTCATCCAAGGCGAAGTCGACGGCACGTTCCCGAGCTCGTTCACCATGCGGCTCTACGATCCGCCCCCCGCTACGACACTCGAAACGTACATCGACGGAGAACCTGCATTCGCTCAAGCCACGATCGCCGCCGTGAGGCCGGATCATCCGGCGTGGCTGGAGAATAAGGCTTATGCCGAGCCAGTCGAGGGTGGCGACATCGAGCGGGACGAAGTCTGCTCCTCGACCGAATGCATCTCCGGACACCCGAGTGAGTGCCCAGATGGCGATCAGGATCCGAACTGGGCTTGGCCGTGCGGTTACAAGTACCCGGAGGAGTTGGGCTGGGATACCTACGGTTATTCGGCAAAGCACTCGATCCTCTACTTCGCGGGCCCGGTGCCGGCCGGCAGCGTGTTCTCACGCCTGGTCGGTGACGGCAGTGCAGTGGCGGCCGGCTATCATTTGATCGAGAGGAACGAGGCCGCGGCTGAGGCGGATCGAGGCTGCTATAGCCGCGCCGGCGAACGCGCCCGGATCGAGTGGGAAAAGTCGCACGGTCCAAGTGAAGGCGGGCCGAACGTCGTGCAGTTCACTTCGGCCGCAGAAAATCGCGAGTTCAGCGTGCTGGTCTCGACGTTCACGGCGGAAGAGCGCTGTACACCTCCCATCCGTCTCGTGAGCGAGATGAGCAGCACACGCGTCGAGCTCCAGTTCATCGACCGGCTGACCGCGACTGCGATGTTTGGTCGGTAAATGCGAGAACGCTACGCGCAGGTCGCCGAAATCTATCGCCGCCACGCGGCGAGCGTGTATCGGCGCGCCTGCACGTTGCTGGGCAACGAGGCTGAAGCACGCGAGGTGTTGCAGGACCTGTTCCTCTCACTACTCGAACGGCCCGAACAGTTCACGGGCGGTAGCTCGCCGAACACGTTCTTGTACAGCGCGACGACTCACGCGTGTTTGAATCGGCTGCGCAATCAGCGCAACCGCGCGCGACTCTTGGAAGAGCATCACGGTTCGCCGATGGATCACGTGCATCACCAAGGCGATGCGCTCGTGCGCGTGCGCGAGGTGTTACGCAAGATGCCGAACGAGCTCGCGCAGGTGGCGGTCTATTACTTCGTGGATGGGTTGAACCATCAGGAGATCGCCGACG
>DASRXR010000959.1:0-3359 GCA_035687405.1 Polyangiales bacterium | reverse complement strand
CCCATGCCGCCCATACCGCCCATGCCACCCATGCCGCCGCCACCTGTGGACGACTCAGCTCGGCCTGATTCCGCGATCAGTGCCTCGGTGGTCAGCATGAGCGCAGCGACCGACGCTGCGTTCTGAAGCGCGGCGCGCACGACCTTCGTCGGATCGATCACGCCCGCCTTCACCAAATCTTGATATTCGCCGGTGGCAGCGTTGTAGCCAAACGCGCCCTTCCCCTCGCGAACCTTGTCGATGACCACGGCGCCTTCGACGCCACCGTTTGCCGCGATCTGACGCAACGGTTCTTCCAGCGCGCGACGCACGATCGTCACGCCGTACTGGCGATCACCCTCGAGCTTCAACGAATCGAGCGCAGGAAGCGCGCGAATCAACGCGACTCCACCGCCAGGCACGATGCCTTCCTCGACTGCCGCACGCGTCGCATGCAACGCATCTTCCACGCGTGCCTTGCGCTCCTTGAGCTCGGTCTCGGTCGCCGCTCCCACTTTGATCACGGCAACGCCGCCAGCCAACTTGGCCAACCGCTCTTGCAGCTTCTCTTTGTCGTAGTCGGAAGTCGTCTCTTCGATCTGCGACCGAATCTGCTTCACGCGGCCGGCGATCTCATCCTTCTTGCCACCGCCATCGATGATCACCGTCTTGTCTTTGTCGACGACGATCGTCTTCGCATGCCCGAGATCGGCCAGTGTCACGTTCTCGAGCAACAACCCGAGCTCCTCGGTGATCGCTTTGCCACCCGTCAGCACGGCGATGTCTTTGAGCATCTCCTTGCGCCGATCGCCAAAGCCAGGCGCCTTCACTGCGACCGCATTCAGCGAGCCGCGAAGCTTGTTGACGACGAGCGTCGCAAGCCCTTCACCATCGACATCCTCCGCGATGATGAACAGCGGCTTGCCGGCTTTCGCGACCTGCTCGAGCACGGGCAACAGCGACTTCATGCTGGAGATGCGCTTGTCGTGAATCAGCACGTACACATCGTTCATCACCGCTTCCATGCGTTCCGCATCGGTGATGAAGTACGGCGACAAATAGCCGCGATCGAACTGCATGCCTTCCACCACTTCAAGGGTGGTGTCCATGCTCTTCGCTTCTTCGATCGTGATTACGCCTTCTTTGCCGACCTTCTCCATCGCTTCCGCGATCAAGTTGCCGATGGTCGCATCGCCGTTCGCGCTGATGATCCCGACCTGCGCGATCTCGTTCTTGTCGCTCGTCGGCTTCGAGAGCTTCTTCAGCTGCGCGACGACGGCTTCGACCGCGGTTTCGATCCCGCGCTTGAGATCCATCGGGTTTGCACCCGCGGCGATCAGCTTCGCGCCTTCGCTGTAGATCGCTTGTGCGAGCACGGTGGCAGTCGTCGTTCCGTCGCCGGCCACTTCGGCCGTCTTGGACGCGACTTCCTTCACCATCTGCGCGCCCATGTTCTCGAAACGATTTTCGAGCTCGATCTCTCGCGCGACGGTCACACCGTCCTTGGTGATCACCGGTGCACCGAACGACTTTTCGATCACCACGTTGCGTCCGCGGGGACCGAGCGTGACCTTGACCGCATTGGCCAGAATGTTGAGGCCCTTGCCGATCTGTGATCGGGCTTTGCTTTCGTAGACGATGTCTTTGGCAGCCATGTTCGTTACCTGTCTCTCAGTGAACGCGGGGAGTTGTCCCTCGCAGAAGCGCACGAATGCGGGTCATCGCGACCAGCCGCGGATGAAGCGCGAAAAAACGGAACCTGAGCTCCATGGAGCGGATGCTTACGCAGCTCGCTCAGCGGTCGTCAGGAAAGATCCAGCGCGGTTTGTACCACGGCCGCCTGTACGTCCAGTCGAATGCCTCGCCGGCGCGACGACGCGGACGCTGCACGAGGAACAGCACCAGGACCGTCGCAGCGACCAGGATCAGGATGTACATGATGCAGCGTAGCAGTGCAGTGGTGACAAAACTGCAGTGCCGTAACAATGGCACAAAGAAAGCGGGCTGATCGCGTCGCCCGAGGATCTTTGCAGTGTTTAGTCGGACAGGCGCGTTCAAACGCTCGTTTAGGTCATGTGCCCACATGTCCGCGAGGTGACTTTCACGCGGAAGGACGAGCTAGCCGATGCAGCGCGTGAGCTGCGTGTGCGCAGCGCGAGGTTCGTGCAGCGTGCGCCGAAACATCGAATCGATGACGGCTTCCGGAGCGCCGAGAAGCGCCGTGACGAGCTGGACGCCTTTGGGGCCGAACGCGAGTGCGGCTGCGATACCTCGCCACTCCGCGATACCTCCCGTGGCACCACGGGAATGCGCAGCGCATCCACGACCTGCGGTAGCAGCGAAAACAGGCCAATTTCGCCGAGCTCGAACGGTTCATTCAACGTGCCTCGATGTCCGCCCGCTTCGAAACCTTGTGCGATCACGGCATCCAAGCCGCCGGCTTCGTTGCGCTTTGGCCTCCTCGACCGTAGTCGCAGAGCCCCACAGGAAGATGCCGGCTTTCTTCGACGCAGCGCATGCAGCTGCGGGCGGCAGACCGAAATGGAAGCTGGCGGCGGCCGCTGCGAGCGCCAGGGCGTATTCCACGTGGCGTCGTCGAAACGGTGGCGGAGGAGGCCGCTCCGGGGCTTCCAAGAGACGGAGCGTTGCGCGATACGGTGCGAGGCGCGCTTGCGCCGCGGGGCAGCGCTAGCCGCTGCATGCCCGAGCTCTCTGATCATTGGACGCGGAAGACCTGATATTCGAGGCGCTTCGCTCCGACCAAGCGACCTCGAGCGATGAACAGGTTCTGCCTGAGCCACGCGTAGCGTTTGGACGTGGTGTCGAAGTTCAGCGCCATTCGCATGTATTGGTCGGACCATTGCGTCGGTGTGTCTTGCTCGACGGCTTTCATGAATGCAGCTGAGGCGTGAACGACGCCGCGATACTCGAGCAGGACGAGCGCGCCGTCGTCAGTGAGAAATGGGAGACGGACGTGTGGGTGACCGTAGCCGTCCGAAGATGGAGTGAACCAATCGATACCGGCCATCGGTGTGGTCGCGCGAATCGCAGGCCCTTCGAGGGTGGCGCGAGTCATCTCCCAGTACTGCGTGTGTGGGTTGTCCGCGGACTCATCCGTGCTTTGCAGGGGTCCGCGAACATCGAGTCGATACGTCATCGCAAATTCGAGCTGAAGTGCATCCATGTGGCCTCCGTGCTCGATGATTAAGCACGTCGGCGGCCCTGGGGATGCTCCTAGAGCTGCGCTGCTGCGCTGACAGTCGAGGTCATGTCTTGGTCGCGCGAGGTCTCTCACTCGGTGCGGCGACCAAATCGCACCAACACGTGCCAGAGCAGCTTTAGCTCCTGCAACACCTCGGCCTGCGACCCTCGGTCCGACC
>DASRXR010000958.1:0-6558 GCA_035687405.1 Polyangiales bacterium | reverse complement strand
GGCTGGAATGCGCTCGCAGACCTCGTCGACGATTTGCGCAAGTCCGCTCATCCGTCGGGTGGCACGTTTCTCGACCACACGACCATGCTCGCGTTCAGCGAGTTCAGCCGGACGCCGCTCATCAACGGTTCGGGCGGCCGTGATCATCACATCAGCTCGAGCGCTCTGCTGATCGGAGCAGGGATCAAACATAACCTCGTGTTCGGTCGGGCCGGCGATATCAACATGGCGCCCGGAGTCGTCGACCGCAAGACCGGTCAGCCCGATCCGAAGGGCGTCAACATCCTCCCAGAGGACGTGATCGCGACCGTACTCGCCTCGGCGGATCTCGACTACGCGATCACGCGCACGTCGCCGCTCGAAGGATTGTTATCCGGGTGATCATGCGACGTGGTTGGGTGGTACTCGCGGGTTGGATCGCGTGCGCCTGCAGCTCGGGCGACATCGGCGACAACCCGCTCGTCGCGACTCCGCTCGAGGTCGAGCAGACCGAAGCCGCGCTCGAGCTTGCAGCTGGCAGCGGCTTCGCAGACGAGCGTGGTGGCGGCGTGTTCGCAACTCCCGACGGCAAGGCTGTGCGCCTGCGCGTCGACGGCAGTCAGGGTCGGCTCGAAAATCATCCTGGCAACACTGCGGCGCCTGGAGCAGTCCAGCGCGTCTTCCCCGTCGGCCCGTATAGCGCACTCGTCGCGACGGACAACGGCCTGTTCGTCGCCGAGTCGGGCTGGTTGATCGAGCCTTCCTGGCGCGACGCGCTCGACTCCAGCGGCATCGTCGCTGCAGCCATGGGCGGCAACGGAGTCGTCTGGCTCGCGCACGAGCGCGGGCTCTATCGGATCGAAGCGGGTGAACTCTCCGAGCTCAAGGTCGAGCGAAAGTCACTCCGCGGATTGACTGCGCTCGCGGTTGCGCCGGCGCCCAACGGCGCAAACGCCGTCTGGTTCGCGCAGGGGAAGGCGCTCAGCTACGCGCGCCAGACTGCGCGCGCTCGTTACGAAGTCGTGTCGGGTGGGCTCTCCGAAGAGACTGTGAAGACGGGCATCAGCGGGCTTGCCGGTGTCTCCGCTACGCCAGACTCTGCAGGCGAGCTCTGGCTGATTACGCCCCTCGGTCTGTTTCATCTCGCACAGCAGCGCTGGATCAGCCACGAGACTCCGGGTGCGCCCGAGGCACTCGTGTCTGCGGGACGGTACGTCTGGCTGCAGACCAGCGAAGGGTTGTTCCGCTACGACGCCGACGCCGAGCGCTGGGGCAAGGTCGAACGGCTGGATGAACCGCTGTCGCTGTTGGCGGCGGACGCGAGCGGCAGCGTCTGGATCAAGGCGGCTGAACGAAGCCTGACGCTCAGCTCCGGCTCCATCCCGCGTCTGTTCGGCATCTTCGAGGGCGCACGCGTGTACGACGCAGACGTCCACGTGCGCGCGCAGATCGCGGGGACGGACCCTCCCGAGCGAGTCAGCTTCCTGCTCGACGACGGCGAGGAGGTCGAACGCGAAGCCGACGATGGTTTGCCCGGTGAAGGTACGGTCGCCACGCTCGACTACGCGCTCGGCGGCTTCGATGCGGCCGGCCGCGAGCAGAGCTATTCGCTCGCGGGCATCGGCGCAGGCATGCACACGCTGATCGTGCGCGCACATTTCGCGAGCGGGGTGGAGCAGCGCAAGCTTCACTTCGACTTCCGCTCGGGCAGCGCGCAGCCGCTCTCCTTTGCGGCAGACGTGCAGCCGATCTTCGACGAACGCTGCGCGAAGTGTCACACGAGCGGTCCGGGACACGCGTTAGGCGGCTACGACCAGTGGGTCGCCGAAAAGGAACGAATCGTGCGCGCGGTCGTCGAGCTGCGCATGCCGGCCGATGGCCCGCTCGACCCGAGCCAGATCCAGACGCTGCAGCGCTGGGCGGCAGGAGGTGCGCAGCCATGAGCGGGCATATCGCTAGTGCTCCCGCTCTCATCTGCTGCAGCGCTCTGATCCTTTTCGGTGCGTGTTCGAGCGATCCCGAGCCGGGCGAACCCGCTCCACCCGTGATCGACGAGTGCGAAGGTGTGGACGGAGTCGAGCTCGCGATCAGCCCCGCTCGAATCCGCGTCGGGGGCGCGGTGACGCTGCATGCTTCCGGCGGGACCGGTCGCTACACCTATGCGCTCGTGGATGGTGGATCGGGCGGCGAGTTGCGCGGTGCGCGCTTCATCGCCGGCGCGACGCCGGGTCGAGACTCGGTCACGGTGAAGGACGACTGCGACAATACCGCGAGCGCGACGCTCGATGTGGCTGCGGCGTTTGCCGTCTCTCCCGAGCGCGCGGCCGTTCGCCCCGGGATGGGTTTCATGATCCGAGTCGACGGCGCGCTCGGTGCGACGCGTTTCAGCGGCCAGTCGCTCGGGTCAGGCGGCAGCGTGAACGATCAAGGTGCTTACTCGGCGGGCACGCGTGCAGGGCTCGACTTGATCGCGGTGCGCGATCTCGGCACTGGCGAAGAGGCCCTCGTGGAAGTTCGGGTCGATCCTGAGGCGCAGCTGCGAGCGGCCCCGGAACGGCTTGCGTTACCGGCCGGCGCTTCGGCTCCGCTCGTCACGCTCGATGGTTCCGGCGTGATCGACTGGCGCAAGCAGGCGGGCCCGGGCGAAGTCGTTGCGGGTGTGTTCCGCGCCGAGAGCACCGCGAGTGGGCTCGCCGAGCTGATCGGCACCGATGCATTCACGGGCGAGACCGTGATGGTGGACGTACAGATTCTCGAGGAGCTCACGCGCAGCGCGAAGCCGCACGGTCGGCTCACCGACGTTGCGAACCTTGTCACAGGTGACTTCGATGGCGATGACATCACGGACGTCGCGCTCGGCGTTCCGGAGAGTGATCTCGGCAAGCCGACTGGCGGCGCGGTGTTCGTGTTCAAGGGCGCGCGCGAAGGTTTGCCATCCGAGCCGACTTGGGTGCTGACTGGCGAAAGCGACACCGCGGGTCTCGGCACGGTGATCGCGGCGGGTGATCTCGACGGTGACGGGCGAGACGACCTCGCGGTTTCGGAGCCAGGTGCTGACGTCACAGTGGCGGATTCTGGAGCGGTCCTGCTCTACAAGTTCGGCGCGAGCGGCCCCGTGTTGCTGCGCTCTCCGCTCACGGGGCTAGGCCGTGGCAACTTCGGCGCGTCGCTCGCGATCGCCGATGTCGATGGTGATGGCGACGCAGATTTGATCGTCGGCTCGCCCGGTGCGGATCTCGCAGCCTCGGGCAACATCAAGGAGCGAGGAGTCGTCGACATCTTCTTGCTCGAGCGTGGCGAGGCGATCCCCGATCTCGGCAGTGTGCGCATCGGTGGTAGTGATCTCGCTGTAGATGGAGCGCCGAAGGCTGCCGCGAGCATGCGCTTCGGCCGCGCGGTCGCAATCGCCGACTGGAACCAGGATGGTCGCGCGGATCTGGCGAGCCTCGGCTCGGTCAACAACTCGCTGCTCGGCGGGACGGCGGTGGCCAAGAACCAGATCGCGATCGCAGTGCACTTCGGGCGTGATGCGACTCCACGCTTCGCCGAGACACCTGACCTGTACGTCCTACCGGGAAACCCGATGGACGGCTCGGAGGGAACCTGGCGGATGGCGGTTGCGCCTGCAGCTGAGAGCGGCGGAGCACCGCGGCTTCTCCTCAGCGCCGATAAGCTCGACTCGCCGGATCTGACTGCTGCTGGCGGCAGCAAAGGTGGTGGTGATGCCGGTGGCGTCTACCTGTTCGACCTCGCGAGCCAAAAGACTTTGGACGACGCATCGCAGAAGCCGGTCCAGCTCGGACGCGACAATGCGCTTGCGCGCGTGTGGGGTGAGACCGGTGGGATGGCGGCGGGTCGCAGCGTCGCGGTGGCGGACATCGACGGAGACGGCGCGCTCGAGCTCGTGCTCGGCGCACCGAACGCGAGTGGCAGCGAGAAGCAGGGCGACAAGGACGTACCGGTGCTGCTCGCGGGCAAGCTGCTCGTCTATCCGTATGCTGCGCTCACGCCCGGCAGCCAGTTGAACAAGCCTGCAGACGTGCGGGTAGGCGTGGGTGCGGTCGATAGTCTCGGCGTTGCCGTCGCGGCGTGGGCACCAGGGGGCGCGAAGGGTCTGCTCGCGTATGCCGCCCGTGCATCGACGAGCCTCGGAACATTCACTGGTCGCCTCGACGCGTACCTCGGAAGCGGCAAGCTCGCTTCGTTCGCGAGCAGCACGGTCGAGATCCCGGCGCGCGTCGCGGGCCAGCAGCACGGCGCCGCGGTTGCGGTCGGCGTGATCGGCGGCAGCGTCCACGCGCTCGTAGGGATGCCGGGCTATTCGGGCCCGGGCGCGAAGAAAGATGGCAACGAGCTCGGTGCGGGCCAGGCTTTGCGTTACACGCTCGGCAAGGGCGGTGAGCCGAGCATCGTTCACGAGGGCGCCGGTGGCGCGTACGTCGATGACGGCCAGCCAGCGTTCGGCGGCAACGCGGTCGGCAGTGACGTCGCGCTGACGGATTGGAACGGTGACGGTCGGCTCGATCTCGTGGTCGCTGCGCCGCAGCTATCGACGCCGACGATGACCAACACCGAATATGCGATGTTGAAGCCAGCCTGCGTGACCAGCTCTGGGCAAGGCAACGGAGGCGCGTTGATCCAGCTCGCGCAGGCGGACGGTTCGTTCAAGCCTGCGTTCCGCGTCTTTGCGGTCGCGGACATTCCGGGCTGCATGCCGGTCGGCGATGCGAAGTGCAAACGCAAGGAACTCGCGAAGACGGGCCTCGCCGGCGGTTTCGATTTCGACGGAGACGGCAAGCAGGATCTACTCCTCACGCGTGCGAACGGCCTCGAGATCTTTCTCGGCCGCGATCCCGACGACGCAGCACTCGGGAAGCCCACGATGGCTTGTGACCCCGCGTTCAGCTTGCCTACGCTCGTGCAACGCGTCTCGGCGCCGGCCGCGCTGGGCGATCTCGACGCGGATGGTTGCGACGAGGTCGCTGTGCGTTACTCCGACGACTCGCGTTCGGGCGTGCTGATCGCGTTTGGCTTTGCAGCTGGCGGCGGCCGCTGCGGCGGGCGCACCAGTGCAGCGTGGCTGCGCATCTCGGGTGATGCGGAGAAGGGATTGAACAATCTGCAGCTCGGCATCGCGAGCGCGCGTGCGGGCAAGTTGCTCGACGACGCGCGCGAGTTCGTCGCGATCTCGGCTGGGATGTTCCCGCTCGAAGGCGTGTCGCAGCCGAGTGTGCTCCTGTTCGACGCAGCGCAGCTCGCGGCCAAGCGACCGGCAAGTGGTGAAGCGATCGTGGGTGCGCTGAATGACTCGCTCGAGCCGCTCGCGGTCGCTTATCGCGAGCGTGCGCCGGGTTTCGGTCGAGCGCTCGCAGGTGACGTCGACCTCGATGGCGACGGTGTGGTCGACTTGGTCGTCTCGGCGCCGGGAGCCTCGATCAACGGCGACGGCACAGGAGCCGTGTTCGCGTTTCGAGGCGGCAAGAGCTTCGGTGGCAGGCTCGATCCGTGGCTAACGGTCTTGGGTGACGGAGCGGAGCGAGCGACGGTGGGTGCGGACATCGCGGCGACTGCAGCTACGAGCGGCACGCCGGCAACGTTGGTGATCGGTGCGCCGCTGAGCTACCGAACGGGAACGGCAAACGGAACGTCCTGGCTGTTGCCGCTCGAGCGCTGAAAGCGGCACTGGTTTAGTGGTTGCTAATATTAGCTGACGCTGATAGATAGTCCACCAAACTGCCTGGAGGTTGGGTCACAGTCCGTCTAGCGCCGGAAGGCCGGAAGGCGCGGCTCACGCTCGAGCACATCGCACACCGCGAGGGAATCGGCGAAGACCACCTCAAGAAGTGCGGTCCGGGTGCCGTGGGCATCGGTTGGGACTTGTGGTTCAACGGGCTCGCACGGCATCTAGCGGACCCGAGTCTCGCGATCGATCCCGCCGCGGCCGATGCGTGGCTGCTGTCGAGTGAGGGAAAAGCGTTCGTGCGTGGAAGTGGCGATGCGTCGGGTGCCGCGCATGCTGCGTCGGGCGAAGATCCCGAGGACGCGCGCGCCCAGGCGGAGCGAACGATCACGTTTTACACCGGGGGTTGATAGACTGCGCGTCGATGCATGCCTTCGACATTCTCGGGGATCCAGTCCGACGGCGGATCCTGGAGCTTTTGGCGGATGGTGAGCACGCGTCCGGCGAGGTCGTTGCGGTTATCTCCAGTGAGTTCGGCATCACGCAATCCGCCGTCTCGCAGCACTTGAAGGTGCTCCGGGAGCATGGGTTTGCGAAGGTTCGCAGTGAGGGTACGCGTCGGGTCTACGCTGTCGATACCGGTCCGTTCGCCGAGATCGATGCTTGGTTGAATCAGTTTCGGCAGTTCTGGGGCGCGCCACTGGAAGCGCTGGCGACCGAGATCGCGCGTGGAAAGCGGGCCCGCAAGCAGCGCCGCTGAGGGCGCGTCGGCGCAGTGGAAACCGCTTCGGGTCAAGGGTATCGGGCTCAGCGCATGACCGTGAACCTATATTTGAGATCGACGCTTATCTCGCACACGACGCTACTCGGTACGTGTCGGTCACTCGCAGGATGGACGC